>CAYOLS010000018.1:0-26359 GCA_964404845.1 uncultured Ferruginibacter sp.
TACCGATATGCTGCCAGGTTGGCAAAAATAACCAATCGGTATAAAATTGGAGCAGGAATACCCAATTGTTCGTAATATATTTTTAATATTCAGGAGGCGATATACATGATTACTATAATATCCGGCAGTAACCGGGGCGATAATAACACTAAAAAGGTGGCACAGGAGTACCAGCGGCTGCTTTCCGAGAAGAATGTGGAGACGGCTCTCTATGCCCTGGATGAGATCGACGGAACGAGGCGGGACGATGCTTTCATAAAGGCGGAGGAAGATTATTTACAGGCGGCGGAGCAATTCATCATCGTAATGCCCGAATACAATGGCTCCTACCCCGGCATTTTAAAGCTGATGATCGATAATACAGAAGTGGATAAGACCTGGTGGCATAAAAAAGTACTGCTGGTAGGCGTATCTACGGGCAGGGCAGGTAACCTGCGGGGAATGGAACACCTTACGGGTTGCCTGTTGCATATGAAAATGTTGGTTCATCCCAACCGCCTGCCTATCAGCGTGGTGCACAGGCTGATGGATGAGCAGGATAGATTCACAGATATCAATACACTGGCTGCGATCGATACGCAACTCGAAGAATTTTTGGATTTTTAGCCCATAACTTTGTCAATATAATTGCCTCCGGCAAATCCGAACGCAGATCATCATGGTTGATCATGATGATCTGCGTTCTAAAATAGACCGAAGGTCTTAAAACAGAAAATAAATATGCGTTCACCTGTAGGAGTTATCATATTCATCAGCTTAATGCTGTTAGTTGATTATTATTTTTTCCAGGCCGTAAAAACAGTTACCAACGGCGTTTCTTCCAAAACAAAAATGATCATTGCCTGCGTGTACTGGGGTATCACCATTTTTTGTATAGTAGGATTTTTATTGTTCGTATTCACTGAACAGGGATTGCTGGGAAAAAAAGTGCGTACCTATTTATTTGCCACCATCATCGGTTTGTTTTTAGCAAAACTTACGGGCATGATCTTCCTGCTGGCAGATGACCTGCGTCGTGGCATTCAATGGCTGGCCGGCAAATTGTTTTTCCCGAATACAGAAGGAGAGACGATGGGTACCGGCAATGGAAATGGTGAAGGCATCAGCCGTTCGGCTTTTTTAAGCTGGATGGGTATCGCAGCAGGTACTACTTTGTTTGGCAGCCTGGTGTATGGCTTTTCCAACAAATACAATTACCATATCAACCGTATAAAACTATCGTACGATAACCTGCCCAATGCATTCCGTGGATTGAAGATCATACAGATAAGCGATATACACAGCGGTAGCCTGCAGGATAAAAAAGCAGTTAGCGCCGGGATCAAAAAAATACTGGATGAAAAACCGGATGTGATTCTATTTACCGGCGACCTGGTGAATGACCGTGCATCGGAAATGGATGAGCTGAGAGATGTATTCAGCCAGCTGAAAGCGCCGATGGGCGTATATTCTACGTTGGGCAACCACGACTACGGCGATTATGTACAATGGCCCATTGCAGGTGTAACTAAAGAGCAGAACCTGGAGAATCTGAAAGCTGTGCATGCAGGAATGGGATGGCGGTTGCTGATGAATGAGCATGTAGCATTGGAAAAAAATGGTGAAAGCATTGCATTGATCGGCATTGAGAACTGGAGCGCTAAAGCAAGATTCCCTAAACACGGTAAAATGAATGAAGCTTATGCAGGCACTGAAAAATATCCTTTTAAAATTTTGATGAGCCACGACCCGAGCCATTGGGATGCAGAAGTAATACCGAAATACGGTGATGTTGACCTGATGCTCAGCGGCCATACACACGGAATGCAGTTTGGCGTAGAGCTGCCCGGCTTTAAATGGAGCCCTGTACAATACATGTACAAACAATGGGCAGGTCTTTATGAAACCGGCAAGCAAAAATTGTATGTGAACCGTGGCTTTGGTTTTATCGGTTACCCGGGTAGGGTAGGTGTGTTGCCGGAGATCACTGTGATAGAGCTGGTGTAATTTGATTACTGATTATTAATTATTATTTACTTCGAATAATTCGGGCCCCTCAATAATCAATAACCAATAATTACTTATCAAAGTATGCATAATAAAAACCTTCACACAGAGCGGCTTACTTTACAACCACTTGCTGAAACGGATTTTGCGTTTATCCAAAAACTGCTGAATACTGAAGGCTGGATAAAATTTATCGGCAACAGGAACATACATTCCAAAGAAGATGCGATCGCTTACATTAAAAAGATCGCTGACAATCCCGTTATTCATTACTGGACAGTGAATACAAAAGACAGCCATCAGCCTATTGGTATGGTTACCCTGATACAAAGGGATTACCTCGATCAGCCGGATATAGGTTTTGCTTTTCTGCCGGCTGTTGCAGGCAAAGGCTATGCATATGAAGCTGTAAAAGCTTTACTCGGTCATGTATTGGAAGATGATACCATTACAGCTATTCATGCAGTAATCCTGCCTGGCAATAAAAGCTCTATCAAACTGGTAGAAAAGCTTGGCCTTGCATTTGACAAGGTTATAAGTATTGAAGCCGAGGAATTGTATGTTTACAGCATACTCAAAAAATAAGGCAGGATGCCTTGTGTAATGTGTATTGTATTTGATGCCGCAGGCATCCCTTGCTTATTGAAACATAGACCTGTTTTTCCAGCTCCGCAGGAGCTACCTGTTTTCAACTCAGGCGGCTCCTGCGGAGCCTGGTATTCGCTTAATTTAATTGGGCAATAAACAGAATACTCCTGCGGAGTATATAAAAGCATATTGAGTTTTATATAAAAGGGCACAGAATAACTGTGCCCTTTTGCGTTTATGAAACCATCTGCGGTTAGCCTTTTTAAAATAGGAACAACGATTGCCCGCCTACTTTTTTCTTAGCGCCTGTCGGCCTTATGTTGTAAGTGAACGTGGCCATATAGTAATTTCCTAAAACATTGCTGTTACTGTAGCTAAGCATGTTCTGCGATATGCGTACAGATGTATTGTTCATCTTTTTCAGCAGGTCGTAAACACCCAGCCTTAATACACCGGCTTCGTTTTTGAACATGGTAATGTTGATAGCGGCATTCCATCTTACAAAATCCCTTAAAGAAGGATCAACAAAAGCATTACCACGTATATAAGCAATATTGTTCTCAATGATCACGTGCTTTGGCCACCTCAGTATTTGCTCTGAGCTGATCTGGTAATCATTTGTATTGTAAGACTTGAAGACATCTGTATTGGAATTTCTTACTTTCTGGAAAGAGTAATTAAAATTATTGTTCCATTCAAAAACATCGTTCCAGTTAAAACCAAAACCACCCCACAGGCTCAGGTTATTGTTGAACTGCTTGCTTAAGTCGCTGTTGTAACTGAAATAATTTTCCCTGTATTCATAATAAAAACCAACATTGCTTGACATAGTGAATTTGGGTGAAAATTTATTTTCCTTGTTGATGCCGCCATTACCTGCAATACTTTTTCCTCTTTTCGCATTGATAGGTTCAATGATCTGCGTACCATTGCTCTGCTGGATGATATTTTGTATCACATCATTGGTAGACGTGGCTGCACGTGCCCATCCCCATACATTGATGCCCAGCTTAGGATCATTGGTGTACATGTTCAGGTCCACACTGTGGCTTATTGCCGGCAGCAGGTCAGGGTTGCCATTGTTGATGATGTATGGATTAGTATTGTCATACACCGGGATCAGGTACCTGTAATTAGGCAGTACTACTCTTTTTGCATAGTTAATGTTCAGCTTGCCATACACAATGCCCAGCTCGGGTAAAATGGTATTTAATTTTTGCACCACAGCAGTATTCATAGAAGCCAGCCTGTTCTCAAAATGCTGCCACTGGTAACGAAGCCTTGGCGTTATTGTCAGTTTTTTGTATTTGTATTCAAGTCCTGCAGAAGCCGAAGCCGTATTGCTGTTCCTGGTAAAAGCATTGCTCAGGTCGTTGTTCTTTTCAGGAATATTGTTGGTAATGTCGAATGTATTGATGTCGTTCTTCAGCTGCTCATATTCGTAACGTGCATCCATACGGGCCGATAATCTTTTGGTCAGCGGTTCGCTGTAGTTGCCGGATACACTGGCGTTAAGCGTAGTGATCTTCTCATTACGGCGTTGGTTGAAAATGCTGTCGATCACAGTGGGATACTTATAATATATCTCCGAATTATTCAGCGCACCATTGTCTCTCAGCTTCCAGCTGAAATTGTGATTTAAATTGAACCTTCTTCCTTTCTTGCTGGCAGAAAGCTTATTGAGATTAATATAGTGGCTGTAGTTTTTGCTTGTATTGTTCCTGTCCACATCAACAGTACCATCGTTTATATTACCCCAGGCAGAATGGGTGCTGTTTACCAGTGTTCTCCTGTCATCAACGGTGCGGCCCATCATGAAGCTGATGCCGGTAATAAGGCTGGTAACAGAATCGGGTTTGAGCTTTGCACCCAGGCCAATATTATGTGCATTGATGACCACATCTGCGTTTTCGTTTTCTGTTCTTCTTAAAAGTGTATCAGCATTATTGTATTCTGTATAACCTTCTTTATCTACATCTACTTTTACATTGCCATAGAAGTATTGACCGAAGATGGATTTTTTTGCGTTGGGAGAATGGTTAAGGTTTATACCAAGTCCGGAGCTGGTGCTGATGCCGCCATATTCAGTAATACCACCAAAGTTGATATCGTTGATCTTTATTCCACTTCCTCCCGATGAGTTATTCCAGATGCTTACGCTGCGGTTGCTG
Organism: uncultured Ferruginibacter sp.; assembly: GCA_964404845.1. GTDB lineage: Bacteria > Bacteroidota > Bacteroidia > Chitinophagales > Chitinophagaceae > Ferruginibacter. The sequence continues at coordinate 4,746 of CAYOLS010000018.1, forward strand.
TTCACATCACTGTTCCGTTGCATACCACCAGATGACATGAGCTCTGAAAAACTGAAGCCAGGCCTGTTCAGGTTATTGGTATAACCCAAAATGCTTAACTGCAGCGTATCCCTGAAGGTATTGGCGATGGCCCCGGCCTCGTACCGGCCTTCTGTTCCGGCACCTGCATACGCTTTCCCAAAAACACCTTTCTTCACACCTTTCTTAAATGTAAGGTTGATCACTTTGCCTACATTGTTCACATTATCATCACCGTTGCGAAGCATTTCTTCTTTGTCATCCGTTACCTGTATCTTGTCTATTACATTGGATGGAAGGTTACGGGTAGCCATTTTAGGATCATCACCGAAAAATGTTTTTCCATCAACCATTATCCTGTTCACTCTTTTTCCATTTACAGTAATATTGCCTTCTTTATCTACCTGTACACCTGGCAGTTTTCTCAACAGGTCTTCCACCAGTGCATTCGGCAATGTTTTAAAAGCGGCTGCATTAAATTCAATGGTATCTTTTCTTATCGTCATCGGCGGGCGCTCTGATATTACCAACACTTCATCCAGCGAAGTGCTGTTTGGTTTCAGCCAAAGGCTGTCAAGGTCCATTGAGCCGGCGGATTCAGTAAGCGTAAAATCTTTGCGCAATACTTCGTAACCCGAAAAAGTGATCAATGCACGCAAGGCTGTGTTGAGCGGGAGGCCGGGAATTTTAAAAACGCCGTCTTTATCAGAAAGGCGATAGGTTACAATGCTGGTGTCAGCCGCTTTGTAAATGGTAACTGTGGAAAGATACAAGGGCTTTTTGGTGTCGGCATCCAGGAGTCTGCCGGTTACATTGCCTTGTGCAAAGAGAACATGCGATAGCAATAAAGCTATTGCAGCTAAAGAAATTTTCTTCATGAGCTATACTTTGATATGTTTTTATTAGACCAGGATACTACCTGGTTAAATGGCTGCGCCAAAGATATACGATAAAATTCGTACTAAGTAGTTGTTTTAGAAATTTTTAACAAGATGGGGAACAAAGGGTTATGCAATTTTATTTTTTCGATAATGAATTATAGAATAGTATATCTGTTTAAAAGCATTGTCAGGCTGAGCTTGTCGAAGCCGGTATTGGATAATGAACAACCCGCCTTCGACAAGCTCAGCCTGACATTTTCATTGTATCAAAAATTTTGAATCAATACTCTATATATGGCCTCGTAAGTATGAAATAAAAATATTTGTCAGCCCTTAGTAGGATTGCATTGGTATTTTATATTTCTTCGCCGCAAAATTTTCCTGATGACCATTGCCAAAAAACTATTTGCTGCCGTTGTATTCCTTTTTACTTGTTCCATCACTGCTGTGCAGGCACAGAAATTCAATCACTCTGTTGGTGCAGGCTTTACACTGATGGTGCATGAGATCGCTGCTACCAATTCTTACGATGGTTCTATTGTAAAGAATATTTTCCGTAGCGGCGTTGAATATTTTCCCCGTTATAATTTCGTGGAGGCAGAAAAAACTTCTTTCAGTGTAGGGGCGCCTGTTTCTTTTGGTGTGGGCCTGGTGAATACCAGCCTCGACAGGGGTTTCATGCTCGCAGGTGATGCTTCGCTCGGTATTTATTTTAACCAGGGACACATGGCTACAAGAAAGACCAGTTCTAAATTCGGTTTCTTTTTGGGCGGTGGTTTCAGCGGCGGCTTTACCAATATTTTTCTCGAATCGGTAAGCCCTAAATTAAAAACTTATGGCCCGATGCTGCATGCCGGTTTCCGTTTTCCTTTTACAGATGATAATGCACAGATCGGTTTATTCTACCGCCATGGTATTGAAGCAGACAAATTCAGAACCTTTGGTTTGAAGCTGGGAGTGGACCTGGAGTAATTATACCAAACCTTCCTGCAAGGCGACTTTTACCAGGCCCGCTGTATTCTTTACATTCAGCTTTTGTAACAGATTGTTGCGATGATTTTCTACGGTCCTTAGGCTGAGGAATAATTTATTGGCGATATCCTGGTTGGTATTTTCTTCGAGTATCAGTTTTAATATTTCCTTTTCCCTTCGGGTGATGAGCTGCTTATCATCCTGCCCTGAAAGGCTGCTTAACAATTGCTTTTTTAAATTCTCATTTAAAAACTGTTCGCCGTTGTTCACTGTTTCAATGGCATTGATCAATATCTCGGGGCTTACATCTTTGAGCAGGTAACCAAGACAACCTTTCTGCAGCATCTGCTTCATCTGTGTGAGCACATCTACATTCGTGAGTGCGATCATTTTTACAGCAGGATATTTTTTTGAAATGATGGCTGCCAGCTCTATGCCTGACCTGCCGGGCATTTGTATATCCAGCAGCAATACATCGGGCTGCGCTTTTTCCAATCCTTCCAGCAATTCGTCGCCGCTGTTGTACAATGCGGAAACGTTGATATGCGCTGCTTCAGCCAATATCTTTTGCAAGCCGTTTAAAATGATCACCTGGTCGTCTACAATCGCAACATTTATCATATTGTATCTGTGTTATCCTGTAAGGAATCAAATTCTAAATACATGCTCGTGCCGGTTTCGGGTGTGCTCTGTACATCCAGTTTGCCACCAAGATCGTTCAATCTTTCCTTCATATTTTTCAGGCCCATACCTTTTGAATTTTCAAAAGCATTGGGCGGTAAGCCGATGCCATCATCTTCAATGGTAATGTTCAATGCGCCGGCTTCCTGGAAATTCAACTGCACCAGCGCATGTTTTGCATGCGCATGCTTAATGATATTGTGTACCAGCTCCTGTATGATGCGGTACACCGGCAGGTCAAAGGCACTGGTAATATTCGTTCTTTCGCCAATGGCCTGGAAAGTAATGGCCGTGCTGCTTTTGCTCGCCATTTTTTCGCAAAAAACCTGTACGGCACTTGCGAGTCCCTGGTTTAACAATACTTCCGGCATAAGGTTGTAAGCAGCCTGGCGAAGCTCTACTGTGGCTTCTTCCAACAAATGAAGTCCATCTGCAAAATCTGCATTCCCTTCATTGCCGTTTGATTTTTTTGCCAGTTCAAAATTCATCCTTGCTACCGAGAGCAAGCCGCCTACACCATCGTGCAGCTCTCTTCCTATTCTTGTACGTTCTCTTTCTTCTGCATTGATGCTGGCTTTCAGTCTTTCAATTTTTATCTTCTGCTGGAGATTGTCAATTTTTCCTTCCTGCAGTTTTTGCTTGCTGATATTTTTTTTACGCCACAAGGCAAAAATTACGACACCACTCAATGCCAGTAAGGAAATGCCGCCTATCAAAAAATTCTTATCTCTTACTTTGCTTTTTACTTCTGACAAGGCGAGTTTTTGTAAGGCCAGTTCCTTGTCTTTTTCCGCCATGCGGTTGCGAACTTCCATGCGGCCTATAATGTCAACCTTGTCTTTTTTACTAAGGCTATCATTCAGCTTTACATAAATATTTTTGTACTCAAGTGCTTTTTTATAATCGCCCAGCGCTTCATAGCTATCTGCATAAATATCGTATGATTCTACAACTTCGTTGCGCAGGTGGGAGCCTGTTTTACTAAGGTCTGCCAGTGCTTTATCCAAGATTGCAATCGTAGCCTGGTAATGCTTTTGCTGGAAATGTGCTTTGGCTATTTGCAGGTCGATAAAGCTCATGAAAAAGGCCAGGTACTTTTGCTGCTCGGGGTTTTTACCCATTTCCTTGATGCGTTCAATGTATTTCAGCGCTTCAGCAGGATTGTTCTCCTGCAAATAAGTATCGGCAATATTGGAAAGTGTTGAAATCTTCCTGCTGGTAGAGATCAGCTTCAGCTTTTCTCTTTCTATTAGATAATTACTGTAATAATAGCGTGCGCTGTCAAATTTTTTGATGCCATGGTAATAGGCCCCCTGTATAAAATAAATGCTGCTGCGCCCGTTGGCAGTATCTTTTATTCTTGTAGCAGCTTCTTTGGCCTTATCTACAAAACGCAGGATGGTATTCTTGTATTCATTGCTTGGGAAAAAGCCATAGTCGAAATTTATCCAGAAAATAGACAACTTGGTGAACACTGTTACGGCAAACTCGGGATTGGTGAGGTTCCCTGCTGTCATTTCTTCGCCCAGTAAATAATAGTAATAGGCCGAGGAATCTTTTTTGCCTGCTTCATCATAAGCTTCAGACAGGAGCAGGTGAACATCTGCGAGGTCATCAACTGTAGCACTGCCACTTTTCTCAAATTCACGGATGGCCTGCAGTCCCATACTGATGGTATTCTCAAGATCGTTGCCAAAATACCAGCGACCCAGTTTGGCCGAAGCCATGGCCGCACCTTTGTGGTATTGAATGGTTTCACTGCTTTTTAAAGCAAGGTTAAGATCGTTGAAAGCCTCGGTAGGCATTTTATCTGTTTCCTGCGTGCCCTTTTGTACGAGCTTGAGGATGGCAGCAGTGTCTTTTAGAAGAGGCGCAGCCGTATTCGTTTGGGCAAAGCTGCTTAGGGCAGCTGCAAAAATAAAGCAACCTGTTGTTATGCAGGTGTAAAGTATTTTTCTGAATGCAAATGATTTTGTATTGTAGTCGATCAACATGGTCTTTATTAACAGGGACCTTAAATGTACGACAATTGCTGGTTTCAGTGGTAAGAGGTATTACAAAAGTCCATCCTGCAACACCAGCTTTGCCAGGCCCGATGTACTTTTTACATTCAGCTTCTGCAAAAGATTATTGCGGTGGTTCTCCACTGTTTTTACGCTGATCAGCAATTTGCCGGAAATGGCTTCGGGTGTGTTGCCTTCCAGTATAAGCTTTAAAATTTCTTTTTCCCTCCGGGTGATCAGTTGTTTGTCTTCCTGGCCGGAACTGTTGTCAAGCTGTTTCTTTAAATTCTCTTCTATGAATTGCTGGCCTTGCTGTACGGTTTCTATAGCGCTGATGAGTATTTCCGGGCTCACATCTTTTAATAAATAGGCCATGCATCCTTTTTCCAGCAATTGCTTTACCTGGATGAGTGTATCTGTGTTTGCCAGTGCAATTATTTTAATACCCGGGAATTTTTTTAAGATGAGGGATGCCAGTTCCGTTCCTGTGCTGCTCTGCATTTCTATATCCAACAGCAATACATCCGGGCGGCTGGTCTCTAATACAGGCAGTAATTCTTCCCCGCTTCCGCATATTGCACCTACGGTGATATTGGCAGCAGCAGCGAGTATCTTCTGCAAGCCCTGCCTTATGAGAAATTGGTCATCTGCTATGGCAACGTTTATCATAATGGTATCTAATTATCCGCCTTGCGGAATCTTTACAAACTATCGGGTTTAAAAAAAGCAGCCGGATCAATGGGTTGATCCGCTGCTTTTTTACTTAAAACTAAAAACGCTATTTTACAAAATTGAAACGCAACAAAAACTCGTGAGCATTGTGGCCACCATCAAAGCTGCTGATGGGAGCATTGTAAATATCATAAGCATAGCCCAGTGATATTTTTTTATTGATGTGCAGGCCTGCAGAAAGCATCCAGCTTTGTGTTGACCTGTAGCCGAGACCCCACCACAATAATTTATTGTGTTCTACTCTTGCGCCGCCCGTAACTTCTACAGGAGCATTGGGCAGGTAAATTACCATGAAGTTGGGAGAGATGGTAGTGCTGCCATCCACATTCCAGTTGTAACGGCCGGTCAAATAATAATGCCTGTAAAGGCGTGCTTCCTCTGTGCGGTTGAGGTTGCCGGTATATATGTCCAGTTTGGATTGTATGAGCTGCGATACAGCAGCACCTACCTGGAATTTTTCATTGCTGTAAGAGATACCGAAACCTGCATCAAATTTAAAGCGGTTGTCTTTGGCACCCAGTACAGGATCGCCGGGCAATGATGCTTCTATCTTGCTCATGTCGATAGCATACTGCTGCACTCTTGCTTCGAGACCAAGAGCGAATACGCCTCCATCATTAAAACGGACATGTTTTGATAATTGCAATGCAACCCCTGTCCTGGAGGTAGGGCCTGTTTTATCGTTGTATGCATAAGCGCCAATGCCTGCTTTTAATTTTTCCAGTTCAAAGGAACCGAACGCCGTAAAGGTTTTGGGGCTTCCGCTGATGCCGCTCCATTGCTGGCGGTAAGTGGCACCTACGATGCCTTTTACTTCCTTATCCTGGTTAACGCCCGCCAGGGATGGATTGTGCAATAATCCCTGCATGTCGTAAAAAGAAGACGACTGCAATTGCTGGCTTTTAACTGCAACTGAACTGCTGATGAGTGCCGCTGCGATAATTATTTTTTTCATGTATGAATATTTTTATTGGATTATCTCAAAATAGTTACATCACCTTTTGCCGGTACTGTTCTGCCACTGATGAGCGTGTATTGTACCACGTAGTAATAAGTACCATCAGGAACAGGTTTACCTTTGTAAGTACCATCCCAGTCGTTTTGATAATTGCTGTTCTCATACACTACAGCACCGTACCTGTTGAATACTTTTACCATGATCTGTTTGGTACATGCATTGCCGTTGGTAACCAGCCAGCGGTCGTTGATGCCGTCGCCGTTTGGTGTAAAGGCATTCATCACTTTTACACAGTAAGGAATAACAGTTACGGTAGCATCATCTGTAGAAGTACAACCATCACTGTTGTTCACCGTCATGGTGTAAGTGGTGGTGGTATTCGGAGAAGCAGTTGGTGTAAATGTATTTGCATTGGTAAGTGATGCTGCAGGGCTCCACAATACAGTGGTAGCGTTGGTTGCAGAGCCTTCCAGTTGTACAGAAGCGCCATCAACAATTGTTTTATCAGGGCCTGCATTTACCACGGGGTTTGCTTTGATGCCGATATTAACTGTTGCAGTTTTTGCACAGGTGCCTAATGTAGCTCTTACAGTATAAACCGTATTGCTGTTTACGTTTGCAACAGGATTTGCAATACCAGTGTTTGATAAGCCAGTACCAGGCGTCCATGTATAGGTAGCACCGGCAGCGCTTACAGCATTGAGCTGAACAGGAGCGTTGGCACAAACTGTTGTATCGGCAGGTGTAGCTGTAACAGTTAAGTTATCCGTAAATCCTACTGTGATCGTTTTTGTAAGTGTACCGCAGAAAGCATCTTTCACTACGAGTGTGTAAGTGCCTTGTGCCAGGCCGGTAAATGTATTGGCTGACTGGAACGCTGAGCTGTTGAGGCTGTAAGTGTAAGGAGCCAAACCACCTGAAGCTGTTACTGCAATAGCACCTGCATTGGCATTGGTACAATTGCTGTTGGTAACGGTTTCAGTTGAGTTTACATTGATGTTAAGCGGGTTACCATATTCCATGATAGATCCATTGGCAGTTGGTGCTGCCAGGCCTGTTACAAACAGTTTCCTGTTGGCAAAAGGAATGGCTGCAGGTACTGTTCGAGGTGCAAAAGCCATGGTTTCAAACAGGCTGTTGGTTGGTGCAATGTCCATTGTCCAGTTAGTGCCGCCATCTGTTGTTTTGAATAAAACACTTCCGGCTGTTACGTAACCATTGTTGGCATCGCTCATTACCATGCCGATCAGGTTACCTACAGGCATCAACGTAGGGATATTGCCGGTAATATCTGTCCAGCTTGCACCACCATTGGTTGATTTGTATACTCTCTTCACGCCGGTGCTGGTAAACATGTTACCGATAGCAAAAACGGTGTTCTCATCCAAAGCCTGTATCTCTGTGTAAGTGATGAACGCATTCGGGAAGCCTGAAGGACCTTCGTTCAAAGCAGGGAAAGGGTTGATGCTGGTCCATGTAGTACCGCCATCAATTGTTTTATAGATACCGTTCCTTGTACCCGCCACATAACCTACAGTACGGCTGCCGAAAGATATTTTGGATAAGTTAGGCGCTGTTGAACCGGCAGGGAAACCGCCGATCTCTGTCCAGGATGCACCACCATTGTAAGATCTGAAGATATTGGTGGTCCTGTTGGCAGCAGGTACAGAGAACTGGCTGTAGCCTGTTACCCATACGGTGTCGTTGCCGATAGCATCTACACCATTCATCTGGAAATTAAAGTTGGTATGCGAAGGATCCAATGTTGTTCCTTTGTCATTTGAAACATATACAATACCATTACTTACACCGAAGTATGCTTTGCCGGTATTAGGATAAGCCATACCGTTGATGCTGTAAAAAGATGCGGCAAAATCAGGCCTGTTCTTGTCTAACCAGGTATTGCCACCATCTTCTGTAACAGTGATGCTGGAACCGCCTGCAAGGATACCGTTGTTGCAATCAGCAAATTTCGATTCTGTATGCGATACAGTGAAAGGAACTGATTTGTAAGTGGTGCCCCAGTTGCCGCCGGCAATTGAATCTGCTACCACACCATTGGTACCTGCGCTCAGGAATTTCCCGTTTGGTGCAATGTCCATTGCCCATGTAGCATTGTTGCTGAAGTTTTGTCCCTGTGGTAAAGATTTTTCCTGTCTCCAGGTACGGCCGGTATCAACTGATGTCCAGACGTTGGCGAAGTTGGCCGGTGCATATAATTTTCCGCTGGCTGCTTTTACGATCCTGTAAGGGTTGCTGGCCAGTAATACCTGTGTAACAGGAATTGGCGGAGCACTGTTTGGCGGGAAAGGGAAATTCAATACTTCGTATTTTCCTTTTTCATACAGGCCTGCAATATTCGCATTTAAAGTACTGTCGTTAACGCCTGTTTTTATTTTGATAACTGTATTGTTATTGAAAGACATGATAACGATCGTAGAATCGTTGATGAGGCCCAATGCCCGGTATTGCTGACTTTGAGGTGTAATGCTGCCATAAGTAGTAGTACAGGTAATGGTAGCGGTGTTGATACCGGTGTAGCCCATTCTTTCTTTTGTTGGAGAGAAATCGCTTAACACACCATTACTGAATTTCCATACGAGCGGAGCATCGTTAGAACCGGTAGTAGCAGTATTTCCATTTGGCAAACAGGTACCGGCAGTTGCCTGCGGGAACCTTGGGAATAAACCTGATGCCGAGCCGGTGATGTAACCAACATTCGGGTTCAGGAATTCTATACGGTAGATCTGTTTTCCTTTATTGCTGATATCCCATTGCAAAGGAGGAAGGTTGGTATTGTTGATATAACCTACTACGGTCTTACCTACAGGAGTAGGGCTTACCAGTGAATCCCATGTGTTACCGCCGTTGGTAGTAAAATATACTTTTGGAACAGAGTCCAGTGTATTGAATTCACCGCCGATATAACCCCTGTTCTCATCCAGGAACCAGCAGGTGTTGATATTCTTGTTATTGGCGAATAATGGAGTTTGTACAAAATTCCATGTAACACCGCCGTCTGTTGTTTTAGCCATACAGCCTCCTCCACCAACAGCATAAGCAGTGTTGGCGCTTATATAATGCACATCCAGCAAAGACGTTTTGGTTCTTTGCCCTGTGTTGTTGATGTAAGTAAAAGGTCCGTAGGTCCAGTTGGCGCCGCCATCGGTACTTTTGGCAATACCACCGTCTGCACCTACTGCAATAACATTGGTATTGTCAAAGAAGTCAACATCAAAAACTGTGAAACCGAACTGTTTGGGGTTGCTGAATTTCCAGTTGGTGCTGTTGTACTGTCCCTGGCCCATTGTTGTAGAAACGGAGCCTAACATGATGAAGATCATGCTGAACAGGAGCAAAAAATACTGCCTGGTAAAACTTTTTCTCATTTGTAAAAATTGTTTTGGTTAAGTAGACTAAATGCTATGAATACGATTGGATTTGAAAGCGGAAACTGCTTTTTTGCCGGCCATAAAAGTATTTTGAAAACCAGATTTTTTCATGAGTGTAAACCCCCGATTTAAAAATTAGGGGTTTACACTCAATTTTGCCGGATCGGCTAAAAAACAGGCTGGTATTGGATTAAAGCTGCTTTTAAATTGTTTTATTTGTTGCCGATAAACACCAGGGCTTCCATTTTAACAGTAAAGTTTACCAATCATGCTTAGGGGAATATTCTCTTTTATTTTATTGATATGCGTGGGCTGTAGCTACGGGCAGGATAAGTCGAACCGGGGCAAAGAATTCTGGCTGGCCTACGGGTTTGATTATAGTTTTTTTCATGAAGCACCTATCAATAACCAGGAACTGGCGATATACATCAGTGCTGAACTGGCTACTACTGTTACGGTAACGGTTACAAATACCGGTTACACACAAACACTGAATATTCCTGCTAATACGGTAAACGCTTCTATTCTTATTCCTAAGTCGGGGCCTAATGATGCAAGAACACTTACAGATGGCTTGCAGAACAGGGGTATTCATATTGTAAGCACAGAGCCGGTTGCGGTGTATGCGCATGTGTATTCCACGATGGTGTCGGGCGCTACCATGCTGATGCCTGTTGAAACATACGGTTACTCTTATCATTCCATCAATTATTACCAGACCACATCTCAAAGCAGTCCCGATGACTGGTATTCCTGGTTCTATGTGATCGCTTCGGAGGATAACACGAGCATTGATATAACGCCTTCCGATACTACCAAGAACGGCTGGTTGCCGAATCAAACCTATAGGGTCAATCTCAATAAAGGAGAATCTTACCATGTATTTGGCAAAGCCATTTTTGATGGTAATGCTGCCAATGCAAGCAAGGATATGACAGGTAGTAAAGTGGTATCTGTGATCGGTGGAGATGGAAAATGTCATCCTGTTGCAGTGTTCTCCGGCTCAGGCGGTATAAGGCTTTGCAGGGGTGATGGAGGTGAGTTTGTACACCAGCAGGTATTTCCTTCGCAGGCATGGGGCACGAGGTATCTTACCTATCATACGATCAACAACACCAACACGAATATCGTGGAAACCAACAGGAATTATTACAGGGTTTGTGTGCAGGACCCTTCTACGGTGGTTAGAAAAAATGGTGTGATCATGACGGGCCTGATCAAAAATTTTTTTTACGAATACATGGATTCTACCGGCGGCGATTATATTACTGCGGATAAGCCGATCCTTGTATCGCAATACACACCAAATAAAAACCAGTGCTGGAATTTTCCAACCACTACGCCTTCGCCTCCGAGTTATGGCGATCCCGAAATGTTTTACCTGAGCCCGATAGAACAGGGGCAGAAGTCTGTGCTGTTTTATGTAAGCAGAAAATCATCGATCGATTATGTATATGCAAATATTCATTTGCCTACGGCTGCGGTTGCATCACTGAGGGTGGATGGTGTTGCCTTGCCTGCATCGCAGATCATTCCGCATCCGAACTATCCATCTTATTCTGTAGCACTGGCAAGATTCATCGGGCCGGCAGCACAACATACCATCAGCAGTGATTCTGCTTTCAATGCAACCGTGTATGGCCTGGGCAATTATGAAAGCTATGGGTACAATGTAGGTACGCTGATCAATAACCTCAATAATTACAGCGCTATTGCCAATACAAATAATACCAGTGGTGTTACAGATACTTTTACCTGTAAAAACACGCCACTTCGTTTGTTTGTAAAGCTGGCTTATCCTGCTTTATCTATTCACTGGAAGCTGAGCGAAGTAGCAGGAATAAGCCCCAATGTGGATTCTATTATTTCCAATCCTGTTCCAATAAGAACAGAGCTTATCAACGGAAGGACTTACTACGTTTATACACTGCAACAGGATTTTACTTTTGCCAACACAGGAACTTTTTACCTGCCGGTAACTTTTACTGCAGCTGTTATTGAAAATTGCAACCAGACAGAAAATGCTTCTGTAAAAATAGAAGTGAAACCTGGACCGGAAGCGAATTTTAGTTTCTCGAGTGCACGCTGCCTGCAGGATACGATCAGTTTTACGGGCACATCATCACCGGGCATTTTTAATATCACTGGTTACAACTGGTTGTTCGACGATGCTACAACCGCATCTACCGTAAATACGACAAAACGGTTTTTAACCGATGGTCCTCACCCGGTGCGCTATAGAATTATTGCAGATAATGGTTGTATGGATGATACCATACAAACCGTCACTATTTTACCACAACCAATTGCAAAGTTTGGCGTGGATGCAAGCGTCTGCAGCAGCGATTCTGTTTATATCACAGATACTTCTGTAGTAGCAGGCGGAAACATTACGAGCTGGCAATGGGATTTTGGCGATGGGAATGCAGAAGTGCGTACCAATGGTAACCCATTCTATCATAAATATGCAGCAGCGGGCAACTATCAAATATTTCTGATCGTAACATCAAACAACAGCTGTAAGAGCGATACATTAAAAAGGACGGTAATTGTATTGCCAACACCTGTCTCAAAATTTGGGTTTGATAAAAATGTATGCCTTGGGCAATCCATACAATTCAGCGATAGTTCGCTGGCAGCCGGCGGGCCTATCACACAATGGCACTGGAACTATGGTGATGGAAATTCGGTGATAAGAACAAACAACAGCAATTTCAATTATACTTATGGCGCAGTGGGAACTTATATTGTTTCGCTGGTAGTAAACGGAGCTAACGGTTGCCAAAGCGATAGTTTTAAATTAACGGTGAATGTAACATCGAAACCTTATGCCAATTTTACTTTTAGCGGGAAGCCTTGTGTTGACAGTAGTTTCAGCTTTAGCTCTGCTACATTGTACAATCCTGCTGTACCATCTGCCTGGTATTGGGAATATGGCGATGGCAACAATGCGATCATTACTGCTGCACACACTGCTGCTCATTTATATGCCACTGCCGCAACAGGCTTGCGGGTGCGTCATGCCGTGACATATGGCGGATGCCCGAGCGATACTACAGAGCAGGTAATTCCGCAATTGTATGCGAATCCAAATGCATTGTTCAGCATCAATGATCCGACGATCTGTAAGGATCAGTCTGTAGATTTTTCAGGAACGGGTAGCGCAGATATCAACAGTTGGAACTGGAATTTTGGAAACGGAACAGGTAATGCGGTTCCTCCATTCAGCAGGCCTTATAACAGCACGGGAAGCTTTACAGTAACATTGATTGTAGAAAATGCAGGCGGTTGTAAAACGGTTATTGCGCCGCAAACGATTATAGTAGCACCCAAACCTGATCTTAATGCAGGCCCGGACATTTATTTGAGGCCTGGCGAAACAAAACAGCTCATGGCCAGCATCAGCAATCCTGCGGCTTATGATTTTTTATGGACACCATCTACAGCATTGAGCGCTGCCAATATCTTAAGCCCGGTAACATCCACTACAGTGAATCAATTGTATAAGATCACTGCAACAGATAAACTGATCGGTTGTGAAGCAACAGATTCCGTTTGGGTAAAAATTGCGAGCACTATTTATATTCCCAATGCTTTTACACCAAACAACGATGGTAAAAATGACCTGTGGCGCATACCGGCACTGGATGCTTATCCAAATTCCATAGTGATGATCTTCAACCGCTACGGGCAAAAAATATTTGAATCAAAAGGGTATAGCCGCCCGTGGGACGGTACCTTTAAAGGTGCTGCACAGCCAATGGGCTCTTATATCTACATTATACAGCCGGGCGAACCGAATACAGAAGCTTTAAAAGGAACAGTAACCATCATCCGATAGATAAAACCCCAAAGAAAAATTGCCCTGCTTCGGCGGGGCTTTTTATTTCCGTCGTAATTTTTTTACATTGCATTAAACGCTTTGTGATTTCCTGAGTCATAGCGCAAACCCAACCAGCATGCTTAAAAAACTAACTGTTATCTGCAGCTTACTCGCTGCTGTCCTGCTATTTCAATTTTGTAGTAAAAGTGGTGATGAGGATACTACTCCCACACCTGTTGATCCATATACTGCTATTAAAGCAGCTTTCGGTACTAAGATCGATCCGGATAACCTGTCGAACTATAGCAATCAAACCAGGCCGGCATATATCACTAAAGATAATTCCGGTGCCAATCCTATTACCAATGCAAAGGCAACGCTTGGCCGCATTTTATTTTATGATAAGAACCTGAGCATTGATAACAGTATTTCCTGCGGCAGTTGTCACAGGCAAAAATTTGCTTTCGGTGATACAGCGCTTGCCAGCAGGGGCGTTGCTTTTGGCTTAACTGGCAGGCATTCCATGCGATTGGTGAATGCAAGGTTTGCAACAGAAGTAAGGTTCTTCTGGAATGAAAGAGCTGCGTCGCTGGAAGCACAAACTACGCAGCCGATACAGGATCATGCAGAGATGGGTTTTAGCGGGCAAAGCGGCAGGCCAGGTATCAATGAACTGATTACCAAACTGGGTTCTATCGCTTATTACAAAGAAATGTTCCGGTTTGTTTACGGCAATACTACCATTACTGAACAACGCATGCAGGAATGTTTGTCGCAGTTCATCCGGAGTATACAATCTTTTGATTCCAAATACGATGCAGGCAGGGTACAGGCTAACAATGACGGGCAACCTTTTCCAAATTTCACCCCACAGGAGAATAATGGCAAGGATCTTTTTTTAAGAGCGCCGGTTTTTGATCCTGCAGGGTTAAGAGTGAATGGTGGCCTGGGCTGTGGCGGATGCCACCGGGCACCTGAATTTGATATTGATCCTAATAGCGGTAACAACGGTATCATCGGTGTACTGAATGGAACCGGCATTGATATTGACAATACAAGAGCGCCTTCTTTGAGAGATCTGACCAATGCTACAGGCGAACCTAATTCTGCGATGATGCACACGGGTGTTATTACCAGTTTACAGGCCGCCATCGGGCATTACGGCACCATTAACCTGGCCCCTGGAAATACCCGGCTCGATCCGAGGCTGAGACCGGGAGGAGTAGGGCAAAGATTGAACCTCACTGCTGCCGAGGTCAATGCTGTCATTGCCTTTCTTAAAACATTGAATGGCAATAATGTATATACCGACAGTAAGTGGAGCGACCCCTTCTAAAAGCTATTTTTCTTTAAATTTTGCGGCGAATAACTACTATAATCACCGCAAAAAATGCGGCGAATAATTTTAATTTGCGGCGAATAGGTTGTATATTTACCGCAAATTGTGCGGCGAATGGCAAAATTTATATACCAGTTTAAAGATTGGCCAGCCTTTAAATGGGAGGAAGAAAGGCTTACCCCGTTACTCGCAGACCTGCGGTTCCGGCAAGGCAGGCTTATAGGCCGCATGGAAGCATTGGGCTTTGCCCTGAAGGAAGAAGCCAATCTCAAAACACTTACGTTAGATGTATTAAAATCGAGTGAGATAGAAGGAGAGATATTAAATTCAGATGAAGTAAGGTCTTCTATAGCAAGAAGGATGGGGATGGATATAGCGGGGCTTGTACCATCAGACAGGAACGTGGAGGGCGTAGTGGAAATGATGCTGGATGCTACGCAGCAAAAAGAAAAAACATTGACCAAAAAAAGATTGTTTGCATGGCATGCTTCTTTGTTTCCTACGGGCAGAAGCGGTATGCATAGAATTGTTACAGGTGGATGGAGGAACAATGCCAAAGATGACCCGATGCAGGTAATATCAGGCGCAATGGGAAAAGAGAAAGTGCATTTCCAGGCACCGGATTCAGACAGGCTGGAAGCAGAGATGAAACAATTCTGCGAGTGGTTCAATAAAAGCAATGATACAGATCCTGTGTTAAAAGCTGCAATAGCACATTTGTGGTTTGTTACCATCCACCCATTTGATGATGGCAATGGCCGCATAGCCCGTGCCATAACGGATCTGCAGCTGGCTCGTGCAGACAACAGTCATCAACGTTTCTACAGTATGTCGGCACAGATAAGAAAGGAACGTGCTACTTATTACAATATACTGGAGCGCACGCAACAAAATACTTTGGATATAACGCATTGGCTGGAATGGTTCCTGCAATGCCTGCAAAGAGCATTGACAACAAGCAGTGAAACCCTCGAAGCGGTGTTATTCAAAGCGGCATTTTGGGAAAAGCACAAGGAAACCATCTTCAACAACCGCCAGCTGGCAATGCTGAATAAATTGCTGGATGGAATAGAAGGCAAGCTGAGCTCTTCCAAGTGGGCAAAGATGGCCAAATGCTCATCAGATACAGCGATCAGGGATATCAATGACCTGCTGGAAAAAGGGGTATTGGTAAAAGATGGAGCAGGCGGAAGAAGTACGGGATATAACCTGGTTTAATTTGGTAATTTTAAACTAAAAGCGGGAACGGGAATAAACTTATAGTACTGTATTTACAAAAAAATTATATTCCCAAAATAAAGCATTATATTCAGTTCATTATTAACGAAAGTTGATTGCTTTATGAAAAAACTTATCTATTTGATCGCTGCCGGATCATTTGCATTTGCAGGCTGTACCAAAACAAGCCTTGATCCAAATGAAGAACCGTTCACACCGGGTGCAACGTCATCAGAAGTTGTACCAGCCCAAAGAAACTGTTATTCCAATGAAGTTTACCAGGAACAGGTAAAGGCCAATCCTGCCCTGGCAAGAAAAACAGAAGAAATTGAAGAGTTCACAAGGAGAGTAGTCAATAACCCGGCTGCATACCGCCTTGTAAACGGCGTTATTGAAATTCCCGTAGTATTCAATGTTATTTACAATACCAGCGCTGAGAATATTTCTGCAGCGCAGCTTCAGTCGCAGATCGATGTACTGAATGAAGATTTCGGTGCTACCAATGCAGATTACAATGCTTCCAATCCTTATAACAGTGTAAGGTCAGGAAATGTAGGTATCCGGTTTGTACTGGATGCAGTTGTAAGAAAAAGCAGCACCAAAAAAAGCTGGAAAACTGATGATGCAATGAAATTCGCTTCATCGGGAGGTATCAACGCTACTACACCCGATACCAAGCTCAATATCTGGGTAGTTAATAAAATGGTTTCGCAGGGCCGTACTATTTTGGGCTATGCACAATTCCCAGGAGGCGCTGCTTCAACCGATGGTGTGGTGCTGGGGTACAACTTTACAGGAAGAACAGGTACAGTATCTGCCCCGTACAATAAAGGCAGGACTGCTACGCATGAAGTAGGGCATTGGTTAAACCTGAGGCATATATGGGGTGATGCAACCTGCGGAAACGACCAGGTAGGAGATACTCCCCCGCACAATACTGCTAACTATGGATGTCCTGCAAGCAATCACAGGAGCACCTGCAGCGGAACGCCTTTGGAAATGACCATGAACTATATGGACTACACGGATGATGCATGCATGTATATGTTCTCTGCCGGCCAAAAATCCCGTATGCTGGCGATCTTTACAGCAGGAGGTCCACGTAATAGCTTTGCTCAGCCATAACAGAATTTAAGAGATAAAAAAGATCCCGGCATTCGCCGGGATCTTTTTTTATAGCCAGGTACTATCGCTGTTCTTCTACTATTTCTACGCCTGCAGTTTTACTGTTTTGTCCTGTTGTTTTTTCGGAAGTTGTTGCTGTCGCAGTCTTTGCAACTTTATCGGTGCCTTCAGCCGTGCCGCCTTTACCGGTATTGCCGGGGCGATTGGCATAATCAATACTTTTTTCTTCTGGTTTGCCCCATTCTGCTGCATGCAGATATTTGCCTTTATTGTAAGATTCTTTTTCTACTTCAGCTACAACCCTGTGCTTTTGTGCAAATTTATCATTGCGGATACCTGTTACCTGCCAGCTTACTTCAATGCCGGGTTTGTCGGTTGCAATTTCAAACTGGTTGTTGCTTACTTTTTTTGATACCCTTGCCATGGCAAACTGTTCGTTGTCCACAATGGTCAGCTGGTATTTGAAATCAATATTCTCTGCTTCAAAATAAGAAGGGAGTGTAATAGTTGCTTTACCATTTGCATCTGTTACCACGTTGCCGTTGTAGATATTTATCATATCAGGACTCTCCACGAAACTATGGTAGAGATATTTGTTTTCAGGATCAAGCGGGTGATCTATTTTAAAAGTACCACCACCTTTAGCAATCGTTCCCGTGACCTGGATATTCCCTGAAAAATAACCTGCATAGTTGGTAGTAGCACCGGAAGCGAAGCCATACAATCCATAACGTACATTAGGAACTGTGGCGCCACCTACTGTCTGTGCATTTCCATACACGCCATAAGTATTTCCAACACCGGTAGTGGCAGCAAAAGATGAATTTTTATTATAGCCAACCACACCGATACCACCAACAGAAGCGCCCATTATACCGGCAGTGTTGGCTGAGCCATACATACCCAGATCCTGGTTGCCTACACCAAAAATTACTTTTGCATCCTGGTTGTTTACACCATTGTATCCTGTGCCCTGTACACCTGTTCCGTAATTGGATCCATTGTAACTGCCGTACACGCCGGCTTTTAAGCAACCCTGTGCTGTATAGGAATATCCTGTAATGGCTGCAAAAGTATCGATAGCGGGCACGGGTACAGCGGGCTGGGTTACATACAGCCTGCCGGTAGGTGTTGTTGTGCCAAATCCTGATGCCCCTGTTGATACAATGATGCCACGGCCATTAACGCCGCCATCAAAAAAGCCTGCAACACCTGCGCCGGTAGCAACGCCCCAAACACCATTGCCGGTGCCGGTAGCAACACCAACAGTACCCCCTAAGGTTCCGGTAGAAAGACCATACACGCCATTTTGAGAACCGCTTACACCGATGACACCGATACCGGTTGTAGATTCACCGTAAATAGAACCGGCTGTAGCAATACTTGTATTAGGTGTAGCAGTTAATGTTCCACGTATAGTATTGGAAATACCGGTTCCAAACACCTGGAATTTAATGTTGGGAGAAAGATCCGTGGTGCCAATGCCTACACTTTGAGCAGAAGTACCAGAGGTGAATATGCATAGCCAGCAAAAATTCAGTAGCAGTCGTTTCATAATCAGAATTGTTTATTGTATGGTCTCTTTGTGCAGAGATAAAATAAGGAACAGGTGCGTTAAAAATTCTTTTGCAAAGCTATTGATCTGCTGTATTGGGCATGCTCCGTTGGATAATTGATAATGCACGGAAGATAATTGAGCAGCATACGGGGTAATAAAAAATCCCGGTGTTTAAACCGGGATCATTGTATTAAAAAGTTTTTCTTTCTTTTGGAGCAAAGCTTTTCTTTCTTTCTCCACCGCCACGGCCTTCATCACTTGGCCGCCTGAAACCACCATCGGCTTCGTTCATGCGAACTGTGCGGTTGTTGTAGCGTTTGCCATCCAATGCTTTTATCATTCTGCCGGCATTACCTTTATCTACTTCCACCCAGCTGTTCATTTCACGCATATCGATCTTACCCAGCACTTCTTTTTTCAGGTTGCTTTCATCTAATATGAATTGCAGGAAGCTGGCTTTATAGAAACCATCTTTGGTGCCAAGGTTCACAAACAATCTTGTAAAACCATTGTCCCTGCCAAAGCTGCGCTCACGGCGGCTTCCGCCCTGGCGATTGTCTTTTTGTTCAAAACGGTTGCCACGATTACTTTCCCTTGCATTCAGGTCTTCCGCATTTTCATAGTATTTCAGGAAATGATCAAATTCCAATGCTGCAACACGCTGCAATATTTCTTCTTTGCTTACATCCTGGAATTTTGTCATCAGGTCCGGCAAATAAGTTTCATAATCACCATGAGAAATATCGGTATTGATCAGCTTATCCATGAAATGGAAAAACTGTTTGCGGCAAACATCTTTACCACTTGGTATATCCAGTTTATGGAACTGAGCATTTACCATTTTCTCCAGGGTCCTTATTTTAAAGGTCTCCCTACTATGGCAGATAGATAAACAGATACCTGTTTTGCCCGCACGGCCAGTACGGCCACTGCGGTGTGTGTATACTTCAATGTCATCCGGCAATTCGTAATTGATAACATGGGTAATGCCATCAACGTCAATACCACGTGCAGCCACATCTGTAGCGATCAGCAATTGCAATGCTTTGGTACGGAAACGGCCCATTACACGGTCACGCTGTTGTTGCGTAAGATCACCATGCAATGCTTCAATCTCATAACCTGCCTTGGATAGCCTTTCAGAAATATCCTGTGCATCAGCTTTTGTTCTTGTAAAGATGATGCCATACATGCCCGGGTTAAAATCGATCAGGCGTTTCAGTGTTTCATAACGGCTATGCGCAGGTGAAACAAAGAACTGGTGATCAATATTTACATTACCGCTGTTCTTTTTGCCTACAGTGATCTCTTTAGGATTATCCATAAAGTTTTTAGAGATGGCTCTAACCTCAGGTGGCATAGTTGCACTGAACAACCAGATGCTTTCCCTGTTCACTGTATTCTTCAATACAAAATCAATATCATCACGGAAGCCCATGTTCAGCATTTCATCGGCTTCATCCAGTACAACGTATTTTACTTTTTGCAGGTCGATGGCTTTTCTTTCGATCAGGTCGATCAATCGGCCGGGAGTTGCTACCACTATCTGTACGCCTCTTTTAAGGTTACGGATCTGCATGGTGATAGATGCACCGCCATATACCGCTTCTGCCAAAACACCTTTGCTGTGTTTGCTGAAAGCAACAAGATCATTGGTGATCTGTAAGCACAATTCCCTGGTAGGGCAAACGATGAGTGCCTGCGGAAATTTATCGGCAGCATTCATCAGTTGTAATAACGGTAAACCAAAAGCAGCGGTTTTACCCGTGCCGGTTTGTGCCAGCCCCACAAAATCCATGGTGTCGGATAACAGCACAGGAATAGCCTGTTGCTGGATAGGCGTGGGTTCACTGAACCCGAGGTCAGTAATGGACTGAACGATCTTTTCATTCAGGCCTAATGCTTCAAATGCATTCATTCTATAAATATTTTAAAAATAAGGACCGGTTAGATGCCTATGCAAATAACATGTGGTCAAACAAAAAATTGCTGGTCACATGTAATGCTATGGGCCGTTGTAACGCTAAAATGGAGGAGAAAACGAATAGAGTTTAAGTCCTGCTGTCAACAGCATCTGAGCATATCATGTAAATCTCAGAAATTATAAATCGCCGCAAAGGTAAGGGTTTTATTGTTATTATGGTTAAGAGTTTAATAGTTACGGGTTACGGGTTGTCGAAAGCCTGTAGCATAAGGCAATTTAACACTGTGACAATTAACCCATAAGCTATGAATCCATAATCCCTGACAACTATACAAATATTTGTTAACTCAATTATTCTTAATGCTTCTTTAACGCCTTGGCATATATCTTGGTTGAAGTAAAAACATCTAAAACCTAAAACACATGAAACGTAGAATCCTGACATTGGCCATTTTATTTGGCCTGACTTCTTCTGCTGCTTTTGCGCAGGACTTTAATGTAGGTATTAAAGCGGGTGCCGATATACATAAGATATCCGGCAAATCTTTTAAAGATGAATTTAGCTTTGGTTACCAGTTGGGCGGCTTTGCAGAAATTGGTCTCAGCAAAAAATGGTCTATCCAGCCCGAAGTATTGTTCAGCCAGGTAAACATTGACACTACCACCGATTTTAAAGATGTATACCAGTTCGATGATATCTCAAAAGTAAAACTGAAGTATTTAAAGATCCCTTTGCTGCTGAACTACAAGCCAAATAAATTTGTATCGCTTCAGCTCGGCCCACAATTCGGTATTTTAATGGATAAGAACAATACATTATTGGAAAACGGCAGGAATGCTTTCAGGCAGGGCGACTTTAGTATGCTGGGCGGTTTACAATTGAATATTGCCAAAGTGCGTATCTACGGCCGCTATGCAGTTGGGTTGAATAATATCAATGATATTGACGACCAGGAAAAATGGAGGAGCCAGAATATACAGGTGGGTGTA
>CAYOLS010000019.1:0-16828 GCA_964404845.1 uncultured Ferruginibacter sp.
CAGGATAACCCGGCGCCGGACGAATACCCTGGTATTCTTCTTTAATAAGTTGTTCGTTGGTAAGATGCTCTTCTTTTACATAGCCCCAGTAATTTGTTCTTGTGCGGGCATGCAGGTATTCTGCAAAAGCTTCTGCCAGCCTGTCTGCCAGCGCCTGTAGCATGATCTTGTTGTAATCATCCAGGTTCTTTTCAAAGTTTTTAATATGCGGTTCAATGCCCTGTATGGTAACAGAGAATGCGCCGATAAAATCTTTTTTCGCAGGATGTATAAAATCTGCCAAAGAATAATTGGGCTGGCCTGCTGCTTTTTTTACCTGCTGGCGAAGGAATTGCAGCTGTATGTTCTTGTCTTTTAGCTCCACGGTATCAGGTGCTGTTTTTTCAGCTTCCCAGAAACCGACAACACCTTTTGGTGTAAGCCATTTTTCTTTTACAATTTTATCCAGCAATGCTTTTGCGTCTTCGTATAATTTGGTAGCTTCTTTACCAATGATCTCGTCGCTCAGTATCTGCGGGAATTTTCCATGCATTTCCCATGCAATGAAGAACGGCTGCCAGTCGATATAAGGTACAAGTTCGGTGAGGTCAAGATCAGCAATGATCTTTGTGCCAATAAAAGTTGGCGCTACGGGTTCAAAATTTGACCAATCGATCTGCGCCACATTTTGCTGCGCTTCTGCAAATGGCAAAAATTGTTTAGCTGTTTTTTTATTGCCAAAATCAACCCTCAGCTTATCGTATTCAGTTTTTATGCCTTCTAAGAAAACAGGCTTCTGTTCCGGGCTCAGCAAGCTGCCTGCAACGGTCACACTACGGCTTGCATCCAATACATGTACTACACCATTGTCGTACTCAGGTGCAATTTTTACTGCAGTGTGCATGCGGCTTGTGGTAGCGCCACCGATCAGCAACGGCAAGTCCATTTCCTGTCTTTTCATTTCACGACCAATGTGTACCATTTCATCCAGCGAAGGGGTGATAAGTCCACTCAGGCCAATAATATCAACCTGTTGTTTTTTTGCTTCGCTTAATATTTTTTCTGCAGGCACCATTACACCAAGGTCAATGATATCGTAACCATTACAACCCAATACGACACCTACGATGTTCTTACCAATATCATGTACATCACCTTTTACAGTCGCCAGTAAAATTTTGGGAGCACCGGCGGCTTCTTCATTTAAAGTGCCGGCTGCAAGGTGCGCTTGTTTGCGTTCTTCTTTTTCCAGTTCGATATAAGGTGTGAGAACAGCTACGGCTTTCTTCATTACACGGGCGCTTTTTACAACCTGTGGTAAGAACATTTTTCCGGCGCCGAAAAGATCGCCAACAATATTCATCCCATCCATCAGCGGACCTTCAATTACATCCAAAGGTTTGGGATATTTCTGGCGGGCTTCTTCCGCATCCTGGTCAATATAATCAGTGATACCGTTTACGAGTGAATGTGCAATACGTTTCTCCACGGTCTCATTTCTCCAGCTTTCATCTTTTACAACTTCCTTGCCTTTTGCCTTTACGGTCTCTGCAAAAGCGATAAGCTTTTCTGTTGCGCTGTTATCATCGTTGTTCCTGTTGAGGATCACATCTTCACAGAGCTGCTTCAGCGTAGGTTCAATATCATCATAGATCACCAGCTGGCCTGCGTTTACGATACCCATATCCATGCCTGCAGCAATAGCATAATAAAGGAACACGCTGTGAATAGCTTCCCTTACGTGGTCATTACCACGGAAAGAAAAAGATACGTTGCTCACACCACCACTCACTTTGGTAAGCGGCATCAGTCTTTTTATTTCACGGGTGGCTTCAATAAAATCAACTGCATAGTTATTGTGTTCTTCAATACCGGTGGCAATGGCAAATATGTTGGGATCGAAAATAATATCCTGCGGATCGTAGCCAACATCAGTAACAAGTATATCATAAGCTCTTTTACAGATCTCTACCTTACGCTCTTTTGTATCAGCCTGCCCGACTTCATCAAATGCCATTACAATTACAGATGCGCCATAGCTTTTGCAGATGAAGGCCTGCTCAATGAATTTGTCTACTCCTTCTTTCATGGAGATGGAGTTCACAATACATTTTCCCTGCACGCATTTTAAACCAGCTTCAATGATCTCGAACTTACTGCTGTCGATCATGATGGGGATCTTTGCGATATCCGGTTCTGCCTGTACAAGGTTCAAAAATTCTGTCATGGCTTTTACACCATCCAGCAGGGCATCGTCCATGTTCACGTCAATTACCTGTGCGCCACTTTCCACCTGCTGGCGGGCAACGCTGAGGGCTTCTTCATACTGCCCTTCACGGATAAGACGTGCAAATTTTTTACTGCCGGTTACATTGGTACGCTCACCTACGTTCACAAAATTAGTTTCCGGCCGAACGATCAAAGGTTCCAGGCCGGAGAGGCGTAAGTAGGGTTTAATTGTATTACTCATTGTGTTTTATTCGCCGCAAAGACGCTAAGACGCCTGCGTATTATATTTTATAGTGTAAGCCTAACCAGCGTCTTTGCGCCTTAACAGTTAAACTAAGCTTGCTTCCAGCACAGGCAATTCCCTCGGCTTATACTTTTTCACTTCGTCTGCAATATGTTTGATATGATCGGGGGTAGTGCCGCAGCAACCACCAACGATATTTAAAAAACCTTCTTTGGCCCAGCCCTCAATGATATGCGCTGTTTCATGCGGCTGCTCGTCGTATTCGCCAAAAGCATTGGGCAGCCCTGCATTGGGATAGGCCGATACAAAGCAGGAGGCTATGGACGACAGCTCTTCAATATGCGGGCGCATTTCACTGGCACCTAACGCACAGTTAAGGCCGATGCTTAAAGGATTGGCATGCATCACCGATACATAAAATGCTTCCAGGGTCTGGCCACTTAATGTGCGCCCGCTGGCATCGGTAATGGTCCCGCTGATCATGATGGGCAGTTCGGGAATATTATGCTGCCTGAAATAATTTTTAGCAGAATAAATGGCTGCTTTTGCATTCAGTGTATCAAAAATGGTTTCGATGAGCAGGATATCCGCACCACCGTCTACCAATCCTTTTATCTGTTCGGTATAAGCTTCCGCCACTTCATCAAATGTTACAGCACGGAAACCAGGATTGTTCACATCAGGGGAGAGTGACAGTGTTTTGTTCAATGGCCCGATGGCACCTGCTACCCATGCTGTTTTGCCGGATTGCTTAATGGCTTCTTTGGCACATTGCACGCTGGCTACGTTGAGCTCATAAGCGAGCGACTGCATATCATAATCCGCCTGCGCAATGCTGGTACTGCTGAAAGTATTGGTCTCAATGATATCAGCACCTGCATCGAGGTATTGTTTGTGAATGGCGGTGATCACTTCGGGGCGGGTGATACTCAGCAGGTCATTGTTGCCTTTTACATCGGTATGCCAGTCTTTAAAACGTTCGCCACGGTAGTCTGCTTCTTCGAGTTTATAACGCTGTATCATGGTGCCCATAGCACCATCAATGATGAGTATGCGTTTTTTTAATTCGTCTTTAATGTTAGCCATAAATGTTTTTTAAACTTCGTTTATTGGCGCCTGTTGGTATGCGGTATAAGTGTGCGACGCAACAGTGTTCCGCAAGGTTTTGCAGCCGGTTACCAAAAAATAAACTTATAAACGATTGTCAGATCCCGGAGTAAGGTGGATGTGCGGTCGTTTATTAGTTCAATATTGGTTTAACCCAGGGGATGAACAATAAACAAATCCGCCCCTGTATGAGTAGCAAATTTAATACAACAAAGCCGTAACACCAAAATGTTACGGCCTGCGATAATGCATCAGTTTGGATTTTTAATATAAAAGAGATATCAGCCTGAGCTTGTCGAAGGCGGGGTTTTTCAAGATCTGATACCGGCTTCGGACAAGCTCAGCCTGACCGTATTTTCAAATCTGAGACATTACCCGGCCTGCCCCGTTGGGGTATATATAGAAGAAGGATCAGAGTTTTTGGGTGTAATTGCAGTTGACAGTGATATTGATGGTCTCGGCAATATTGTCTTTTACCAGCTTTGGAATGCTGATCTTATAATCCGCAGGTTTAATATTAAAACTGCTTTGAGAACTGATGACGCCGGATTTTACGACAATAGTGCCCGCTACAGCCACTTTATTGGTAACGCCATGAATGGTAAGGTCGCCGCTGACGGAAACGGGATAGCTGCCATCTTTTGTAAGGTTTACCTTACTCATATCTGCAACAACCCCTTTAAAGATGGCTTTGGGATATTTATCACTTTCCATGTAGTTCTCATTAAAGTGTTCTTCCATCAACGCTTTTTTAAAATGAAATGCTTTGATGAGCACAGAGAACTGGAGCTCGCCGGTTTGCTGGTTAAAAATGCCGGTGACCTGGTTATTGTCGGCAGAAATATTTTCCAAAGCCGTTTTTGAGAAAAAGGAAATGTTGCCGTTCTTGGTATATACTTTTTGCGACTGTGCCTGTATAGCTAACAGCAGTAAAAACAAAAAAGAAACAATATTTTTCATACGGTGATTTTTATGGTTGAATGATGCATCTTTCGAGGTAGAGATCAGGTTGAAGGCCAAGGTCTTCATCGGCTTCTCCCAATCCACTGCAGCTGCCTTTTATTTGTATGGATTGATCTTTACTGATGCTGGTTGCTTTTTCCTGCAAAGTACAATTGATGAAACCTTTGCCATTACTGGTTTTTAGCAAAACAATGGACTGGCCTTGCTGGTTAACTGACAGGTCTGCTACGTTGCCGCTGACCAGTAATATTTTACCGCTGTATTTTTTTTGTGCCGAAATACTGTCTGTAACAAACTCGTTATAAAGTGATGCGGCATCTGCTTTTTGTGCAGACGCCTGCTGAATATCGACAGGTCCTTTGTTATAAAAATAGTAACCGGTAAACGCAGCGGCGATGATCATTAAAACAATGAACAGGATGATATTTCTTTTGAGGAGAATTGCCATGATACCTGCTAAACGAAAAAAAGACAAACGGGGTTGCCTTATTTATTTAGCAGTGTTTACATAATGTTCTACAGGTATGCGGTTGCTGATACTTTTAGCCAGCGTCATTTCATCGGCATATTCCAGCTCACCACCAAAAGCAATGCCCCTGGCAATGGTAGTAATTTTTACAGGAATATCTTTCAGCTTGCGGCCGATATAATAAATGGTAGTATCTCCCTGTATATTGGGGTTAAGAGCAAAAATGATCTCTTTTATTTGTTCTGTTTTGATACGTTCTACCAGCGCATCTATGGTAAGCTGATCTGGTCCAATGCCATCTAATGGAGAAATGATACCGCCCAGTACATGGTAAATACCGTTGAACTGCTGGGTACTTTCAATGGCGATCACATCCCTGATATTTTCCACCACGCAAATAGTATCATTGCCACGGAGCTTGTTGCTGCAGATATTGCAAAGCTCAGTATCTGAAATATTAAAGCATCTTTTGCAGAACCTGATCTCTGCTCTCATGCGGGCAATGACCTGGCTGAAATGTTCTACTTCCTGCGCATCCTGTTTGATCAAATGCAGTACCAGCCTGAGCGCTGTTTTTTTACCAATGCCGGGGAGCTTCGCAAATTCGTTCACCGCATTTTCCAGAAGAGAGGAGGAGAAAACCATGGAGCAAAGGTAATTTGATAATTTGATAATGTGCCAATTTGGTAATGGCTGATGCGTATTGAATAATGAATAATTGGAATATTTCTGGCTAGATAATTTTTTACAACTCTATGTCTCTCTCATTATCCCAATCGGCCCTCACACCCAGCTTTTGAGGAAGGGTGACAGCTTTTTCCGGTTGAAGTTTTTTTGAGTAATTGCCGGGCGTCCATTTGCCATCCTTGTTCTCATCATTCAATATCCTGATGGTATATTCCCCGGGAGGAAATAGTTTGTTGCTGAATTCAGCACCGGTCAATTGGAAGGAGAGCTTTATTTCTTCGCCTGTAAGAAATTGAATTACCTGGTTTTTGGAAGCATCAAAATTCTTAAAACGTAGAACCACCCTGCCATAATCCGCTTCTCTTTTTGCGTTAAAACGAAGGGTATCATTTTTTGCCAGCTTATTGCCGGCAGAATCTTCCACAGCATCGTTGGGAACAAGCAGCACATAGGCTTCGCCTGCTTTCCAGGGCACCTGGTAGCTGAACTTTTTTGCAATACTATCGGGTGTGATCACCACAGCAGCGATCCTGTTGTAATTGGTATCTGTTAAAATAACTTTGGATGTATCAAATGTTTTTAATGGATTGTTGAACAATATTTCCAGCGGGTTTAACAGGTCCTGTGTGCCGGAAACATTGTAGCTCAGCTTTAACGTCTTTTCAGGTTTTGGTTTTAATACCGGTGCTATTTTATTATCCTTTGCTTTTTCTTCTGAATAAGCATAAAGGGTCAGTTGCTGCGAAGTGTCATTATTTCTTACGGGTACGATGGCGTTGTTAAAGGCAAACATTTCCGACTTGCCGCTGTAAAACTTATTACCATCGCCATCCTTTAATGCATAGATCCTGAAATCAGCTTCGGGAAGGTTGGTGAAAGTAAAAATGCCATCGCTTTTAATGCGTGTCATATAATCGGGACGGCGTTTCTGTACAGCGCTGTCATCTGCATCCCTGTAAAGTACAACAGCGATGGTGCTGTCTACCAGCCCCGTTTCGGCGAGTAGTAATTTACCCCGGAGGCCGGCACTGTCGATGGTGGTACCCGTAGAAAATACATAAGTGAAATTCTGGAATACGTTCCCTTCATTCACATCTTTAATGGCATTGCCAAAATTGATGCTGTAGGTGGTGTTTGGTTGCAATGTGTCCCGGAGGCGGATAGTAACCGTTCTTAAATTATAATTGATAGAAGGATTATTTTTTGGAAGCGGCGATACCAGCACATTGGCCTGTGCATCTGCTACCTCCACGTACTCATTAAAATAAAGAATGATCTTATTGCCTGTAAAGCTGGTTGTTTTTATGGCAGGGGTTGATCTTACCAATACGGGTGCCAGGGAATCTTTTGGTCCGCCGGTGGGAGCGCCGATCTGCGCACAACCACTGTTGAAAGTAGCTACCGAATAAAAAGCACAAACAATAACCAGCGCAGTAAATATCCTCTTTATCATGTCAGTGACGGCCGCAGCCAAAATTTTGCGTGAAGGTATTGCACATTTGCAAGCAAAGCGAAAAGAAAATGCAAAAATAGTTCAAAGGCAGGGCTTTCATTTCTCATAGTTTTGTTAAGTATCTTCAAGGGGCATCATGGCCTGCGAACTCTGTGATATATTTACTTATTGATTCAACGATAATACTGGCAAATGAATAAGTTCCTCTTACTGGTAACGGTTTCCCTATTCACATTCTCCTCAATGGCCCAGGATGCAACGATTGCATGGGGCGAAGATTTTAAAATGAAAAAAGGCAGTACCGATCTTTCGGTGATCCATACAGAAGACAATGCTGTGTACCTGAGAGAAGGGCATACTGCGGTTAAAAATTTTGTGATACTTGCCACAACAAGGGAGTCGGCCACCCTGGTAAAGCTGGACAAATCGATGCAGGAGATCTACCGCAATGATTTTAATAAAGAACTGAAGGGAAAAGATTTTGAAGACTTTTTCTTTTTACAGGATAAGCTTTTCCTTTTGGCTACCAGTTATAGCAAGAGCGATAAAGCACTTACGCTGCATGCGGCAGAGATCAATAAAGCAGATGGTTCCTTAAAAGGCGATTGGGTGGAACTGGATAGCTGGTCGAAAGAGTCAAATAAAGATGTGATCAATTACAAAGCTGACTGGAACGGCGACAGTACCAGGATGATCATTGTAAGCACCGTGGAAAGCAAAGAAAAAAATGTGTACAATATCAGGGAGTACGATACTAAGCTGAAGCCGGTTGGCAAACCGGTGAATATCTCCAATGAATTTGAGCGCAGTACATTCCAGCTGGAAGATGTGATATATGCGAGCAATGGTAACATCATTATGGTAGGTCGTGTGCTGGAATACCAGGAAGGGAAAAAGAAAAAAGCGAAGTTCCTTGATTTTAAAAACTACATGGTAAGAGTGTACCGGCCTGACGGAACATTGCTGAAAGAGATCAATACGGCGATCGATGAAAAATGGCTGATCAGTACGAAACTGTCGCAGGTAAAAGGCAACGAACTGGTGCTTGCTGCATTTTATAGTAATACAAAAAAAGGAAGAGAGACCAACGGAATGCTGGTGCAGCGCATCAATCCTGTCAATGGCGAAGTGATCAGCACGAGCAAGAAAGAGCTGAACACTGCTTTAATCAGCACTATGGATGTAAGCGGCGATGATGAAGAAAGCAAACAGGAAAGAAAAGAAAGAGAGAAGCTGGAAAAGATACAGGCTGATGAAGAAGGTTTTTCAAAAGACCTGCGCTTCCGAAATTTTATTGCTACCGAAGATGGCGGCCTGGTAATACTTGCAGAAGAATACCGCACCTACAGCTATTCTGTTTACCAGGGCGGCGGCATGGGAAGCAGTTTCTCTAATGGCAGGTGGATCTATTACAGGGTGTTTGCCAGCGGTAATATTATGATGAGTAAAATGGATGCAGCCGGGAATCTTGCCTGGGTGCATGTTTTGCCCAAAAAGCAGGAAGAAAGAATTGAAGAGAGTAGCTCCTACGGTGGCTACTATGGCTTTAATATGGGCCGTTATTATTTTGATAATTCTTACAACTACCCGTTCTACTCAGGTTTTGCCAGTATGCCGGTTGAAGGAAAAAATACAGTAGCTATTTTATTCAACGACGGAAGCAGGAATGCGGATGTATTGCAGCTTGGGCAAAAAGTGAGACTGACTTCCCTCTTCAGCAAATCGGATTGTTATTATGTATCGCTGGATGCCGGTAAAGGAACCTATACACGGCGCATGCTGTTCAGCAACGATAATATTCCGGCCGCTATGCCACGGCTTGGCAGCGCATTCGGGAATAATTTTTACCTGGTAGGTAAGCAGGAAAGGTTTTTGTCGAAGAGTAAGATTGCGGTAGGGCGAATTAATTTTAAATAAGGAGGAGAAGAGATATGAATTATGAGTTATGAAAGATGAGATGTTGGAAGCTGATAGCTTTTTAATTCGTGTAATAAAAAATATCAACCATAAAACCGGCTTCGACAAGCTCAGCCTGACAGTATTTTATTCCTCCTCTTCATCCGCTAGGTCATGCAGAGCGATCTCCAGCTTATTGTCTTTTATAAAATTACACCAATGACAATCCTCTTTACCACAGCCGGTATAAAAATCACGGGCCTGAATCTTATTCCAGGTGTCGGTTAATTGTTGTTTTACCGTTTCTGTATCCGCAGGCGTGATTACAATTTTTTCCTTCCGGTATTCTTTCTTTTTATCAGGCTCAATAAAATCAAATTCCGTGCTGATCACTTTCCAGTCTTTTTGCTGGTAATTATCTATGAGCAATTTATAAAAAACAGCCTGCCTCCAGTAATCACCGCCATTGGGATCTTTATCATTCGGCGCTTTTAATTTCGGCATCGCTTTATCAATATCACCTGTTTTGTAATCCACAACATTTATTTCCTTGCCTGTAAATTCCAGCTTGTCCAGCTTGCCTTTAAGCGGAACACCATTTACG
Source organism: uncultured Ferruginibacter sp. (assembly GCA_964404845.1). Classification (GTDB taxonomy): domain Bacteria; phylum Bacteroidota; class Bacteroidia; order Chitinophagales; family Chitinophagaceae; genus Ferruginibacter. Next base: position 9,632 of record CAYOLS010000019.1, read on the forward strand.
ACCACACCTCTTATATTTCTTTCCACGGCCACTACTTTATTCCAACTGTCGATGTATTTGTCGTAATAATTGCTCAGCACTTCATCGCCATATTCCATGCGGCGTTCAAATGCTTCTTTGGTAAAATTCTCCCGGTGCTTTCTCATGTACCAGGTAAAATCTGCCAGCATCTCTTCTTTGGAAGAAAAAGTTTCCTGTCCGCCATCCTGCATTTTCTTAAACAATCTTTCCAGCGCATGGTGCACAGCGCTACCAAATTCTGTTGCTTCATTTTTGCCTGAAGGAATACGGATAAGGTTTTGATAATAGAACTGCAGCGGGCATTTTAAATAACTGTTGAGTGCCGTTACATTCATTACAAATTTTTCCAGCAGTGCTGTGATAAAATCTTCTTCTGCTTTGTCTATTTCAGGCGCCTGTGCAGAGAATTGTAATGATTGGAATTCAAACAACTCTTCTTCGCTGATAGCAATTTTCTCCGTGCTGAACTCGGGATGCTGCTCCTGTATCTCTGCAATGAACATGGAAGGCTCCATTTCTTTCCCGTCATTCTTATACCTGGCATAAGAAACAAACAAATGTGTTTCTGCACGGGTAAGCGCTACATAAAATAACCTGCGCAGCTCTTCATCATCTGCGGCGGCAGCCTGTGAGAACATAGTGTCTGGTAACTTATAACCGCCACCAGGCTTGCGTTTCTTTTCCCAGCTGGAAGCATTTACGCCTGCAAAGAATACATACTCAAATTCAAGACCTTTACTTCCATGGGCAGTGAGCAGGTTAATGCCTTTGTCGCTGCCGGATACCTGCTGCATGGGCAATGCAATATCTTCCGATTCCATAAGGTCGATGATATTGATAAGTCCTTCGAGTGTAAGAAAAGGATCACGGCTCGTTTCATCTTTAATGAAATCGAAGAAAGCCGTCAGCAATTGCATCAATGCAATTTTCTTGGGATGCTGCATAATGTAAGACAGCACGCCTGCATCCTGTATGATCTGTTCAAACAATTGCTGCAGGGTAACATTAGGCACCGCAGCGATCAGCTTTTCAATAATGCCACTCACATTTTTCAACCCCTGGTTCAACCCTGTATCAAACAGGTCTTTTGCAGGCGCATTGCTTTTATCAGATAACAGTTTTCGGATAGAGGTCTGCTCGCCATTGTATTTTTTGGTATTTACTTCTACGGTGATCTTTGCTATTTCGATAGGCGGTACCATGTAAAAATCGTAGTGCAATATTTCAAACAACATTTCATCGCCGCCATAAGGGGTATCATGTTCTGCATTGAGGTAGCGCAGCAGGTTGACCAGCTTGTTCACAAACGGGTCGTGCAGCAGGTTGATGCTGCGCTTGCTGTAAACAGGCAAACCTTTCAGGCGGAAATAAGTGGCCAGCTCTTCACCGTACTTATTCTCTTTATAAATAACGGCGATGCGGCCCGGAGCAATGCCTTCATTTAATAAAACAGCAATTTTTTGTGTAATGCCCGCCATTTCTTCTTTTACAGCATTGTATTCCTGTAATACCGGCGGATGTTTCAGGTGGTTGATCTTACTGTTGCTCGACAGTAATTCTTTGCTAAGCCCCGGTAATTGTGTTACCAGTCGTTCCTGGTTCCTGTTGATGAGTGTTTTCGAGATGTCCAGTATTGGTTGCGTGCTGCGGTAATTGCTGGTAAGTACAACCGTTTTAAGATCATTGCTGAACTGGCCCGCAAATTCTATCATATTCTCTACGTTGGCTCCCTGGAAACGGTAGATGCTCTGGTCATCGTCCCCCACTACAAATACATTCGGCACGTCCCAGTAATTGATGAGCAGCTGTACCAGCCTGTTCTGTGTACCGCTGGTATCCTGGAATTCATCAACCAGTATGTACTGGAATTTTTCCTGGTAATTGGAGAGCACATTTTTATTTTCTTCAAACACACGGATCACCCAGTTGATCATATCATCAAAATCATAGCGGTTCCTTTTACGCATGAGCTCCTGGTAGCGGTCAAATTCATTTACAGCGGCACGGAGCTTTTCCATGCGTTCTTTTTCCTCGTCGATCTTGTCCTGCTTCAGATCGCCGGCATTGAACTGCTTGTATTTTCTTTTGTAAATAAATTCTTCTCTTGTAGACAGGCTGCCGATGTATTCATCGATCTTTCCTGCAATGAATGCAGGCTTCCATCCTTCCCTTTTCATATTGGAGAAAAGATTGCGAAGGTTGTTGGTCTCAAAATATACATCGCCCCTGTATCTTTTCAATGGATGATTTTTAGGAAAGCTGTCGATCAGGCTTTTATATAGCTGCATCGTCTCCAGCTCGGAAATAGCATCCAGCGAATTTTTTTCAAACAGGCTAAGGTTATCCTGGATCACATCATTGCAGAAAGCATGGAAAGTGTAGATATTCACTTTATATGCATCAGCACCAATAAATTGCTGCAAACGCCTGCGCATGGCAATGGCACCGGCATCGGTATAGGTAAGGCAGAGAATATTTTCAGGGAGCGCATCTGTATCCAGCAATATTTTACCGATACGGGCAGCAAGGATCTGTGTTTTTCCTGTTCCCGGCCCTGCAATTACCATCACAGGTCCCTCAATGGTATCTACCGCTATCTTTTGCTGGGGATTCAGGTTATTGTACGCTTCTTCGAATTTACTCTTTAAAATTTCCCTGTATGACTGCATGCCGCTGAATTGAATGCCAAATGTAGCGAAGAAAAAGCGATGATCGATATTGGCACAGTAGTAGAAGCCGTATTTGTAATATTTATCTAACCATTAAATTGAAGATCATGGCAAAGTATTCAAAAAAAGCAGGCGACAAGGTTGAAAAGTCAATGAAAGAAATGAAGCAGGGAAAACTGCGCAGCGGTAGTGGTGCTAAAGTAACCAGTCGTAAACAGGCAATTGCGATCGGTTTGTCTGAAGCAAGGGAAGAAGGCGCTAAGGTTCCTAAAAAAGCAGGCGCTAAAAAATCTGCAACAAAAAAGTCAGCCACTAAGAAGCCTGCTACTAAAAAGGTTGCAACAAAAAAAACTGCAGCTAAAAAATCTCCTGCAAAGAAAAAAGCAGCCACCCAAAAAAGCGCTGCGAGGAAAAGATAAGTTGTTCACAACATTACCTGTTAAAAGAGAATAAGGCCGCATCCTTGTTCTCTTTTCCTTTTATAAGAGCGGTAATGATCTCGGCTGCTATCTGGCTGAATGTAATACCATTTCCGCCAAAACCCAATGCGAAATAGCTGTTAGGTAATTTTTTGTACGTATCAATATAGGGCAGGCCGTCTTTGGTAGCAGCAAACACGCCGGTCCAGCTGAACTCTGCTTTGAATGGGATGCCGGGAAACAGTTTGCTGAAGTCTTTGGCCAGTTGCCTTGTTTTGGATTTTATCAGCTTATCTCTTTTAACAGGATTGTAAAATTTTTCATCCCTGCCGCCACAGATAATGCGTTTATCAACTGTGGTGCGCATGTAGAGATAAGGGTCGGCAGTATTCCATATCAGCGCTTCGTCTTTCCAGAATTGTGTCTCCTGCGGCAAGTTCTCGCTAATGATGGCGTAGGTAGAATGCAGGTCGGCTACTTTTTTATCAATATAATTCACCGATTCAAAACCTGTTGCATAAACAAGTTTCTTTGCTTTTACTGTAAAACCATCCCCGGTTTTTAACGTCACGCCGTTGCTGCTATGTTTGATCGATACAGCTTCTGTGCGGTCGAACACTTTTATTCCTTTTGTAATGCAATACTGTAACAGCTGGTGCGTAAACAAATAAGCATTTACCTGCGCTCCATGTTGTGAAACAATAGCGCCGGGCGCATCAAAGCCATATTCATTTTTTAATTCCGCAGTTTCAAGATAGTTTACATTGAATCCATGTTGTTTCCGGATTAAAAATTCTCCTTTTAAGAACCGTTCGTCTTTTTTAGCTGCGGCATAGTAAACACTGTCCCGTTTTTCAAAATTATCATCGCTAAGCTTTTTAGAGATAGTTGCTAAGCTGTCAATTGCATTTTTACAAAGCTTGTAAGCCCTTACAGCATTTGCCAGTCCTGTTTTTTCTTTTAGCTCGCACAACGGGGTGTCCAGTTCATACTGCAGCAATGCTGTGCTGGCAACAGTGCTGCCGAGGCCGATGGTCCTTGCATCCAGCACAATACATTCAACACCTGCTTCAGTAAGTTCATGTGCTACCAGGGCACCGGAAATGCCACCGCCTAAGATCGCCACATCTGTTGTAATGTCTTTTTGCAACGGAAGATAATTGTAAGGAAGGCCGCTCTTCACCAGCCAGAATGGTAAACCTGAATGTAGATCCATATTGCTTGGGTATAATTAATGGTATATTTCCTCATCATGAAAAATGTTTGCCATTGTAACATTACCGTTTACTAAATAGGGCCGCTGAAATAAAAAATAACCATTAGCTTACATGCTGTAGAACAATTTCAACATAAATTATTGAGATTGTTGAATATGTAACAAAATTTAGTACGGATTTTGTGCTGGTATCTCATAGCGGCAGCTTATACTAAAATTCATCATGCAGCAAAAGAATGCATTTATTGTAGACGACGAAGCAGATACCTGTTTTCTTCTCAAAGGCATACTCCAGCAACAGGGATTGACCGCAAGCTTTGTGCATTCACTTGCGGAGGCGAAGCAATCACTTCGTGAAAATGTTCCCGATGTTATTTTCCTCGACAATCATCTTAAAGACGGCCATGGTATTGAATTCATTCCATATTTAACGGAACACTATCCTGGTCTTAAGATCATCATCATCACTGCATTTGATACAGAACATGACAGGCAAAGTGCATTTATGAAAGGGGCACACTACTTTATGGGTAAGCCTTTCAACAAAAACAGCATTTCGCAGGCACTGGCAGGTATCTTTACTGTATAATTTTCCCGGCTTTCCACTAAAGACCGGTTTGGCAATGTTTTTTCTATACAGCCTGTATTACTCACCATAAATAATAATCAGTCATGGGAAATTTATTGTATATCCTTGCGGTGATCCTTATTATAGGATGGATATTCGGATTCTTCGTTTACAGCGCCGGTAGCCTGATCCACGTATTACTGGTGATCGCCGTGGTAGCTGTGTTGCTCAATATTATCCGTGGGCGTCAGGTGTAGTGTTAACAATATTACTTACTTCTAAAAATCAAACAAATGGAAAGCTGGAAATTAAAATTAAAGGGTAGTTGGAATGAATTAAAAGGAAAGATCAAACAACAGTATGCTGATCTTACCGATGATGACCTGCTCTATGAAGAAGGAAAGGATGATGAGCTGCTTGGCCGCATCCAGAAAAAGACCGGTAAAACAAAAGAAGAAGTTGCTAAATGGATCGATGAACTGTAACAGTACCGATCATTAATGAAATGGAAGATGGATGATGAATGTGCTGCCTTTTGATAAAGTGCTTTCTACATTGATCGATCCTTTGTGATTTAAAATAATATTCTGCGCATTGGTAAGGCCGAGCCCTGTGCCTTTGGCCTTGCTGGTGATGAATGGTTCAAACAGTTTCGATAATGCTTTCTGATCCATTCCTTCCCCGTTATCGGAAATTGTAACGATGCAGCTCTCATCCATCGCTTCTGTTTTTATTTCTATGATGCCATTGTTCCCTTCAATTGCCTCAATAGCATTTATAATAATATTGAGGAATGCGATCTTGATACGCTCAGTATCTACAGATACTTTACATATTTCAGGATCATAGTGTTTGATCACCTTTATATTATTCAGCTGGATCCTGTCTTTGGCTGTTTCCAGTGTTTCATCCAGCAGGTCGTTGATAGATGCTGCCGTAAATGTGAGTTCCAGGAAGCGGGTAGAGTTCAGCAGATCAGTTATAAGCAGGTTGATCCGGCTGGAATTGCGGTTGATAATGTCGATCAGGTTCACCGTCATTTCATCATTCGCAGGATTGTCTCTTAAATGTTCCAGCGATAAAATAATATTATTGAGCGGGTTCTTGATCTCGTGCGCCATGGTACTCGCCATCCTTCCCGTAGCTGCAAATTTCTCCATGCTGCGCAGTTTTGCCAGTTCTTTATTCTTCTTGTCAAGTTCTACTACACGGGTCTCCAGTTCACGCTGGTATTCTGCTGCAGACTGATCGGCCGTTTTTTTATCCTTATTCTCTTTGTTGAAAGTGATGAGTGAATAAGTAATGAGGATCGCAACAATGATCAGGGAGGTAACGGCGATCACTCTTGTGGAGTTGTTAATATAACTAAGTTTTCTTTCCCGTTCTGCAAGAAATATTCGTTCAGTTACCTGCATTTTTCTTAGTATTCTTCGCTGCTCATCCATTACCTGCTTGGCAGGGTACATCATCTCTTTTAAAGAGTCTGTAATTACTTTTCCGGACTTATTAAATACACTGATTCCGATATCAACCATGGCCTGTCGTTCAATGAACTTTTGTTTGAGCGTATCCAGCAGCAGGTGTTGATCCCCGGAATGGATCAAGCTATCAAGCGAGGCTAAATTTATTTGTATGTTCTTTTTGCCAAGAATAGCCGGCTCTAAAAAAACCTCGTCGCCGGAAAGGATATAACCCCTGCCGCCTGTCTCTACATCTTTTGCAGCAGAAGACAATTCTTCCAGCTTATTGATAATAAGGTTCGATTGATAAATTAATTTTCTTCCATCCTGGCTTTCTTTAAGGCTATAAAAAAACAGGATATAGGAAGTGAGTACCAATATAAAAGCCAGTGCGTAGCCTGAACGTACAAAATGCTCAATATTTAGTTTCATCTTATTAACCTTTGGTCTAAACGGTTTTCGTTAATCCTGTAACTATTAATCCAGGCGCCGGGTGAGTGGCTGATTTACCGGAATAACCAGCTAATTAATAAATTATTATGCCAGCATTTGTGGTGCTGCATTAATACTTATAAAGTTAAACATTTAAAAGAACTCATACAATGTTAGGATTAACCGGCAATCATCAGTAATCCAGTACCGTAGGCAGATATTATTTATAAAATGTTAATTGAATTAAGCTCTGGAGAAGCTGCTAATGCCAGCCCGCAAAATTTTTATACTTTTTTGCATAAAGTAGGTAACTCCTGCGGAGTTGCGTTGCATTGTGTATAAACAGGTTGCTCCTACGGAGCTTATAAAAGTCATGGTGCCATCAGGCCCTCGTTTATAGATATGAATGTCA
>CAYOLS010000019.1:16928-26271 GCA_964404845.1 uncultured Ferruginibacter sp.
TTTGGTAATAAACGCCGTACGAGCTATCTAAGCCAGCTATGGAAATTTTTTACAGGTTGCGTTGCATTGTGTAAACAGGTTGCTCCTACGAAGCTTATAAAAGTCATAGTGCCATCAGACCCCTCGTTTACAGATATAAATGTCATTTGGTAATAAACGCCGTACGAGCTATCTAAGCCAGCTATGGAAATTTTTTACAGAGTTGCATAGCATTGTGTATAAACAGGTTCCTCCTAAGAAACTTAAAAAGCAATGGTGCTATCGGCACACCCTGTTTATAAACATGAATGCTAATTAGAATAAGCTCCGTAGGAGCTTCCTGTCAAATAATATAATTTTCAACGCTTTACGAAAATTGTTGTGGTAGTATTTCCCCATTGCCCATTTATAAGCAATCCGTTTACTGCGCCAGACATGGATCATGCCGGTGGTATGGCTTTTGCCATTTTACCAGTAAACACAAACTTATGCAACAGAAAGATGAAATGACCACTTTGAGTGAAGTAATGGAAAAAATGAGACAAAAGAAAATGGACACAGAATTCAGGATGGAAGACGGAGCGTTCACTGCCGGCAAAGGCAAGGCCTATACACCGGAAGAACTGACCATTATAAAAACATTTCGTTTTGAAGGCGATTCCGACCCTTCAGACTCATCTATATTATACATCATTGAAGCAGCAGATGGGTTAAAAGGCTACAGCCTTGATGCCTACGGCGTTTACAGCAATCATGATGAGGAAGAAGGCTACGACAATTTTATCCGCCAGATAAAAGTAAATGAAAGAGAAGACCAGATAAGCTTTGAATTGTAAAAGATAAAATGATGAAAAAAATTGCAACAGGTAAAACAGCGGCTTCAAAGAAGGAAGTAAAAACACAACCGATCAAAAGAAAGGAGCAGGTGCAGCAGAGTAAGGATGAAAGAATAGACCAGGATTTTCCCGGTTTTCCGCATCCGCCAGCAACTGAAGAGGTCATTAAAAGAAAAAAAGATCTTCCAACAAAAGTTCAGGAAGCTTAAACGGCTGCGGATCTGTTTGGCATAGTATCTGCAAATTTTAATGGCCCGTGTAATGCCGGGCCATTCTTTTTATATTATCCTGCTCTGATAATAACTCAAAGCCATCTCCCTGGCAGATTAAACGGATAAAAGCAAGGCCATGATTAAAAGAACCACCAACACCATAGAAGATTTACTTTCCCCGCTTCGCAGCTACTTTCAAAGGAATAGTTTTTCAAGGAAAGAAGTAGATGAAAAACCACCCCTGCGTTCCGAATTGTTTACAAGAGAACAAATGGAAGTGCATGCACAATGGCTGGCATCACATCACCAGCTAAGCTTTGATAATAAATTGCCGGAACTGCTTTTAAAAAGATTATCCGAAAATGAAGAAGTGCTGGAAAAAGTAGCTGAGCTGCTGCACGAAGCAGTGAAAGAAAAAAAAAGGATCAGTCCCGCAGGTGAATGGCTGCTTGATAATTTTTATCTCATAGAAGAACAGGTACTCACAGGAAAAAAATATTTACCCAAAGGATATAGTAAAGGGCTTCCTCGTTTAACCAACAGCAATTCTTTCGGCCTTCCACGGGTGTATGATATTGCGCTCGAAATAATTTCTCACAGCGATGGTCATGTTGACATTAGCAGCCTTAGCAATTTTATTGCATCGTATCAAAAAGTAACAAGCCTTACCATTGGTGAGTTATGGGCCGTTCCCATTGTGCTGCGGCTGGCATTGCTGGAGAATCTCAGTCGTGTGGCTGCAAAAATCGCTATAGACAGGATCGATGAGAATCTTGCTGATTTCTGGTCAGATAAAATGATCGACGCTGTAGAGAAAGATCCCAAAAGCATGGTGCTCATCATTGCAGATATGGCCAGGTCGGAACCGCCGATGGTAAGTGCTTTTGTTGCACCTTTCACACAGCGGCTTCAATGGAAAGGTGCAGATATGTCCATCCCCATCTCATGGCTGGAACAACACCTCACAGAAAAAGGGTTAAGCATCAGCGCTATGACGCAGAGCGAAAACCAGCAGCAGGCGGCCAACCAGGTCTCCATGAGTAACAGCATTAATAGTCTTCGCTTTTTGGCAAAAATGGATTGGAGGGAATTCGTGGAAACCATGAGCGTGACAGAACAAATGTTGCGGACCGATCTGCATGGCCTTTACCAGAAAATGGATTTTTATACAAGGGACAGTTATCGCCATGCAGTAGAAAAAATATCCAAGCGAACAAATCTTGAAGAACAGGAAGTAGCGGCCATTGCAATTGAACTGGCTGTCAAAGCCGATGAGAACAATACAGAAGATATCCGGCTCAGTCATGTAGGTTATTATCTTGTCGGAAAAGGAAGAGCACAAACAGAAGCGGTAGTAAAACAACGATCAAAAGGAAGATATACCGTAAGAAGAAACGAAGAAAAAAGACATGCGGCATTGTATAAGCTCACCGCATGGATCATTACTATTGTAGTAACTGGTTTATTATTACTGAAAGCCGATGCAGACGGGGATGGGTTGCTTACGCTGATCGTAGCAGGCGTGTTGTCGCTAATTGCGGCCAGCCAGTTTGCTTTACAGATATCCAACTGGCTCGCCACTCTGATCGTACAGCCAAAGCAACTTTCCCGCATGGATTTTTCAGGAGGCATACCGCAGCAATTCCGCACCATGGTTGTAGTGCCTTCCATGCTGGTAAACAAAGAACAAACAGAAAAATTAATAGAAGAGCTGGAAGTACGTTTTTTGGCCAACAGGGATGAGAATTTATTTTTTGCACTGCTCACAGATTTTAAAGATGCGCCGCAGGAAAATATGGAAGGCGACCAGGAACTGCTACAGCTGGCAGAAAACGGCATCACGCAATTGAACCATAAGTATGGCAGGGTTCATAATGATACTTTTTTCTTATTCCATCGCAAGCGGGTATGGAATAAAAAAGAAAAAATATGGATGGGCTGGGAAAGAAAAAGAGGAAAGCTGGAAGCGCTCAACAGTTTGCTGCGTGGTAAAATGCCGGAAGACTTTATGTTGATTGTTGGGGAAGAGCTTATCTACACCAGCATCAAGTATGTGATAACGCTCGATGCAGATACACAGCTGCCAAGAGAAGCCGCATGGAAGCTCGCCGGCATCATGGCGCACCCGCTGAATCAGCCCGTTTACAACGAAAAGAAAAACATTGTTACAGATGGTTATGGTATCATTCAGCCACGCATTGCCATAAGCCTGCATGGAACCGTGCGTTCGCAGTATACCCGCATGCATGAAAATGATTCCGGTATTGATCCCTATACCCGCATTACTTCCAATGTGTACCAGGATGTTTTCAGCGAAGGCTCATTTATAGGAAAAGGAATTTATGATGTGGATGTTTTTGAAAAAGTGCTGACCCATCGTTTCCCTGAAAATAAAATACTGAGCCATGACCTGTTGGAAGGTTCCTATGCACGCTGCGCTTTTGCAAGTGATGTGCAATTCTATGAAGACTATCCATCGAAATATCGTGTAGATATGAACCGCCGCCACCGTTGGATACGTGGTGACTGGCAAATTGCCAACTGGGTATTGCCCTGGGTGCCTAATGCAAAAAACCGTTTAACATCCAACCCTGTTTCCGGTTTATCCAAATGGAAAATATTTGATAACCTGCGCAGGAGCGTAGTGCCGATTGCATTGCTCGCATTGCTGGTTTGTGGCTGGACGGTATTAAATTCTGCATGGTTCTGGACGCTGGCTGTAGTGGGTATCGGGTTGCTTCCTTCTATTCTTGCTTCTGCTTTGGATATTTTAAGAAAGCCGGATGATGTGCTCATGCGATATCATATAAGCAATTCGGCACAGGCCATTTACCGCAATGTTACAGAGGCAGTTTTTGCATTGGTCGTATTGCCTTATGAAGCATATATCAGTCTTGATGCCATTATAAGAAGTGTATGGCGCATGCTCTTTACCAAAAAGAAATTGTTGGAATGGAACCCTTACGGCTTTGACCAGAATTCGGAATACAAAAATTTGTTCAGTGTTTATATTTCCATGTGGCCGGCGCCGGTTATTACAGCTGCAGTATTCATTTACCTGTCCATATACAACCCGTTCACACTCGTTTTTGCATTGCCTGTGCTCATCGCATGGGCGCTTTCACCTGCCATCGTTTGGTGGCTTAGCAGGCCAATGGTTTCCGGCAAAGCCAGCCTTAGCGAAAAGCAGGTGACGTATTTGAGAAAGCTCTCCCGCAAAACATGGGCTTTCTATGAAAACTTTGTTGGCCCTGAAGACAACTGGCTGCCGCCTGATAATTTTCAGCAGCATCCTGTTACCATTTTGGCACACCGCACATCGCCAACGAATATTGGTTTGGCATTGCTTGCCAATTTATCGGCATACGATTTTGGGTACATCACAGTTTCGGACCTGGAAGAAAGGACAAGACATACACTCACAGCCATGCAAAAGCTGGAACGGTATGGCGGGCATTTTTACAACTGGTACGATACCATCACCATGAAGCCTTTACATCCACGCTATATTTCCGTGGTAGACAGCGGTAACCTTGGTGCACATTTGCTGGTATTGAAACAAGGCTTGTTAAGCATGGGGAATGACCGGGTGGTTAATCACAAGAACCTGGTGGGTGTGTTGGATACACTTTACATTGTAAGAGACAATTTTAAATCAGAAAAAAGCAATGTATTCAAAGCTATTTCAAAAGAGCTGAAAGCTTTTGCCGATAAGCATGTGACCGATCTTGCCGAATACAAAAGTTTTCTCGATGATTTTTCGAACAGGTACAATAAAATTTTTGAAGACCTGGGCGACGATGATAAAACGGAAACTTATTGGTGGGCAGAAGGTATTAAAAAACAAATCAAAGACCTGCAGGATGAAATTACCTTATTCGCCCCATGGACCGAAATATTTCCTGTGCCTGCAAAGTTCAGTGAAACAGCATTGTTCAGGGAAATACCTACACTGCGTTCATTGTCTGAAATAAAATATGATGACGAAATATTCAACAGCGATCCTTCTTATACAGCGGAAGAAAATAACTGGCTGCAACAGGCCAAACAATTTGCAGGCATTGCTGCTGCAAGAGCCAATGAAAAGCTAAGCGAATTAAAAATGCTTGCTGAGCTCTGCGACGATTTTGCTGATATGGAATATGATTTTCTTTACGACAGGTCGCAGCATTTATTCACCATCGGCTACAATGCAGAGGAACACAAAAGAGATGGTGCCTGCTACGACCTGCTCGCATCCGAAGCAAGGCTCGCTTCCTTCCTCGCTATTGCGCAGGGGAAAATTCCGCAGGAGAACTGGTTTGCACTGGGCAGGCGTTTGACCAACACCGCAGGAAGCGCTGTGCTGCTGTCGTGGAGCGGTTCTATGTTCGAATACCTGATGCCTAATCTTGTAATGCCCACCTACGATAACACGTTAATTGATCACAGCAACAAAGGTTCTGTAAAACGGCAAATAGAATATGGAAGACAACAGGGCACGCCATGGGGCATTTCAGAATCATGTTACAACGTAGTGGATGCGCATCTCAACTACCAGTACCGTGCATTTGGTGTACCGGGACTTGGTTTTAAAAGAGGTTTGGGTGAAGATCATGTGATCGCTCCTTATGCCACCGTAATGGCGCTGATGGTGGATGCGGAAGCATCTTACGAAAATATTGAACGCATGGTGGACAAAGGCTATGAAGGCAAATACGGCTTGTACGAATCCGTTGATTTTACTGCGAGCCGTATGCCCCGTGGGCAGGACCAGATCATTATCCAGACATTCATGGTGCATCACCTTGGTATGAGTTTGTTGTCGCTCGCTTATGTATTGCTTGATCAGCCTATGCAAAAAAGATTTGAAGCAGAACCACAATTCCAGGCCACGCTTTTGTTATTGCAGGAACAAATACCGAGAGCCACCAATTATTATTCTTCTGTGGCGGATGCCGACCAGATCGCTGTAAGCATGGCTATTCCTGAAATGCGGGTGATCAAAACTGCGCATACACCTATACCTGAAGTGCAGCTTTTGTCAAATGGTACCTACCACGTGATGGTAAGCAATTCCGGTGGTGGTTATAGCCGCTGGAGGGAGAGTGCAGTCACGAGATGGAGGGAAGATACCACCTGCGATAACTGGGGAACCTTCTGTTATATCCGTGATCTTAAAACAAATAATTTCTGGTCCAATGCATACCAACCCACCATGCAGGAGGCGAAACTGTACGAGACCATCTTCAGCCAGGGCAGGGTAGAGTTCAGGCGGATAGATAATCAAATTGAAACACATACGGAGATCATTGTATCGCCGGAAGATGATGTGGAAATAAGAAGGATACAAATTTCCAATCGTTCAGGCGAAAGAAGGGAAATAGATATTACCAGCTATGCGGAAGTAGTGCTGGCCAATGCTGCATCAGATGCTGCACATCCTGCTTTCAGCAATTTATTTGTACAGACGGAAATTGTAGAAACACATAATGCCATTATGTGCACCCGCAGGCCAAGGAGCAGCGAAGAGCAGCAGCCATGGATGTTTCACCTCATGAAAGTGAACAATAAAAAATCCAATTCGGTCTCTTATGAAACAGACAGGAGCAGGTTCATCGGCAGGGGAAATTCTATCAGCTACCCGAAAGTATTGCAGGAGATAAGTCCGCTCAGCAATTCGCAGGGTTCTGTGCTTGATCCGATCGTTGCCATCCGGTACAGTATAACATTGGAAGCGGAAGATACCATTACACTTGATATGATGCTGGGCGTTACAGAAACAAAAGAAGATTGCAGGCTGCTCATTGATAAATACCAGGACCGGCATTTGCGTGACCGTGCATTTGAATTATCATGGACACATAGCCAGGTCACTTTGCGCCAGATTAATGCAAGCGAAGCAGATGCACAGCTCTTTGGAAAAATGGCGGGTTCTGTTATTTATGCCAACCCGCATTTCCGTGCAGAGCAGGATATCTTATTGAAGAACCAGAGAGGACAATCAGGTTTGTGGAGCTATTCTATTTCAGGCGACCTCCCGATCGTGCTGTTGCAGATCACTTCCACAGAAAATATGGACCTGGTGAAACAGCTCATACAGGCAAGGGCTTACTGGCAGCTGAAAGGATTAAGTGTTGACCTGTTCATCTGGAACGAAGATGAAAGTGGCTACAGGCAGGTGTTGCAGGAGCAGATACAAAGTTTGATAACAGCCAGCACCAATTTTAGTACACATGGCAGGCAGGGCGGAATTTTTGTAAGGCCTGTAGACCAGATATCGATGGAAGACCGTATCCTGCTGCAGGCAGTGGCCCGTGTGATCATCAATGATAAAAAAGGTTCACTCGCTGATCAGCTTAAGAAAAAAATCCCGCTCAGCAATATCACCAGTTATTTAGCTGCTACACAAAATCATGTGGCCGTTGCGGAAGAAGTATACAATTACCCTGACCGGGTATTCAACAATGGGCTTGGTGGTTTTTCTCCCGAAGGGCATGAATACATTATTACTACGGGCAAACAATCTACTCCTGCACCATGGGTGAATATTATTGCCAATAAAAATTTCGGATCGGTATTATCAGAAAGAGGTTCATCCTACACCTGGTTTGAAAATGCACACTCTTACCGCTTAACACCCTGGCACAATGATCCTGTGCAGGACACCGGCGGCGAAGCATTTTATATAAGAGATGAGAAAACAGGTCATTTCTGGTCGCCGGCACCTTACCCGGTAAAAGGCGCTAACGAATATGTGACCAAGCATGGATTTGGGTATAGCGTTTTTGAACACAGGGAAACAGGTATTATTTCCGACATGGAAATTTTTATTGATACAGAAGCACCGGTAAAATTCATTGTACTCAACCTGCAAAATCAATCCGGCAGGGAAAGAAAATTAGCTGTCACCGGGTTTATGCAATGGGTGCTCGGAGATCTTGCGCCAAAATCTGCCATGCATATTGTAACACAGCAGGATGTTGCTACGGGTGCGGTTTTTGCCAGCAATCCTTACAATACGGAGTTTGCCAACAAGGTTTGTTTTTTTGATACAGATGACAGCAATAAAACCTTTACAGCAAGCAGAACAGAATTTATCGGCAGGAATGGTAGCCTTCAAAAACCGGACGCCATGAAAAGAGTAAAGCTCTCCGGTAAATCCGGCGCAGGACTCGATAGCTGTGCTGCTTTACAGGTTGTTGTTGAACTGGCGGCCGGTGAAAAAAAGCAGGTTGTCTTCCGGTTGGGTGCAGCCAATAGTATTGATGAAGCAAGAAATATTATCCAGCAGTTCAAAGGTTTAAATGCTGCGATGGATTCACTGGGTAGGGTACATCATTTATGGGAAACTTTGTTGCATAAAGTAAAAGTAGAAACGCCTGATGCTGCATTCAATTATATGGCCAATGGCTGGCTCATGTACCAGACCATTGCATGCAGGCTCTGGGGCAGGAGCGGCTTCTATCAATCGGGCGGAGCCTATGGTTTCAGGGACCAGTTGCAGGATACGCTGGCGGCATTGCATGCAGATGCATCGCTTACAAAAGACCAGGTTTTACTGGCAGCGTCAAGACAATTCAAAGAAGGCGATGCACAGCACTGGTGGCATCCGCCATTGGGTCGTGGCGTAAGAACGCATTGCTCCGATGATTATTTGTGGCTGCCATTTGTTACGGCCAAATATATACAGCATACAGGTGATCATGCCATACTCGATGAGATCGCCGGCTTCCTCGAAGGCAGGCCTGTGAACCAAAATGAAGAATCGTATTACGACCTGCCGGGCATTTCGCCTGATAAAGCAACCCTGTATGAACACTGCAAGCTCGCAGTACAGCATGGTTTCCGGTATGGCGTTCATGGCCTGCCACTCATTGGTGCCGGCGACTGGAATGATGGAATGAACATGGTGGGTAAAGATGGAAAGGGAGAAAGTGTTTGGTTGGGCTTCTTCCTCTATGATGTGCTGCAAAAATTTATACCCGTTGCAAAAATAAAAGGGGATGAAACTTTTGCGGCTGAATGTGAAAAGCAGGCTGCAGATATCAAAGCCAATATCAATAAAAATGCATGGGACGGCAGCTGGTACCTGCGTGCATTCTTTGATGATGGCACGCCCATCGGCTCTTCTAAAAACGAAGAATGTAAAATTGATTCTATTTCGCAAAGCTGGTCCGTATTGTCAGGAGCAGGTGAACCCGAACGTTCGAAGCAAGGCATGCAATCACTGGAAAAACATTTGATAAGAAAAGATGCGCAATTGATACAATTGCTGAACCCGCCTTTTGATAAATCTGATATTGATCCCGGTTACATTAAAGGTTATGTACCCGG
>CAYOLS010000020.1:0-25949 GCA_964404845.1 uncultured Ferruginibacter sp.
GTCGGATACATTGCGGAACAGCGGCAGCAGCATGCCTGTCAGTGCATACAGCAACAAAATATCTCCGATCCAGATGAAAAGACTATGGGCCAGCCCTATCAGCAATAAAATAAACAGGCGGCGATAAAATATAGTGAGCCCGTTTTTATTTTTCTGCTGTGATCGCAGCAATATGATGGAAAAGCCGATGCCAAAAAGCAGCGAGAACAAGGTATAGAACTTGCCATCTAAAAATATAAAATGCACAAATGCCAATGGCCCATCGATAGCTGCGGTAGGCATTTGTTCCCAGGCCTGCGGTCCCTGGAAAACATACAATGATAATACGGGGTAATTGGCGAGGCAAATACCGAGCAGCGCTATACCACGCAGTATATCCAGCACACGGGAACGTTCCTGCTGGCTGGAAGGGTTAGAAATACTCATCAGGATCTGTTTTTTGTTTTAAATGAATAGGCAATGGAAGGCCACCAGGATATTATTATTTCTGTGAGCAGCAAGGGCACGAAAGAAAAAAAGTACTCATTTAATACCCTACGCAACAGGTCGTCTTTTGTAGCACCGAATAAAAAATCGAGCGAAATGATCCAGTCCAGCCTCACTGCTACAAAAGCCAGCACACATACATAGCTCCTGATCATCATCAACCTGTGCGTTTTTATATTTTTTGTTATAATGGCTTTCCAGGCAAAAAAAGTTGAGAGCACCGCAAACACGGTTAAAAGGAACAACGAAAGCCTGCAGGGAACACAGGAGCTTACAAAGGAAAGACGGCCTGCGGAAATGCCGATGAGCGCAATGCCGAGCATATACAGCTTCCCGGTTATCCTGTGAAAACTGATAAAGCGTTTCCGGATGAACGGCCAGAACTGCAAAGGACCTGAAAACAAAGTAAGCGTACCTCCAACCATGTGCATTACCAGCCAGAGCTGGTTGTTGAAAAATGTTTTACCCATGGAAGGGCTTTGGTAGCCGTAAAAAAATGCGATGACATTATCATAAAAAAAGTAGATAGAAAGCCCCACTATAACACTCCATCCCAATATGGATAATAAATTTTTTACCGTATTCATTTTTAGAAGGAGTGTAAATGCTGATTAGGAAATACAGATAAAGCTACAATAACGGTATTAAGAAGTCAATACCCACAATGGGTTAGTATATGCAAGAAAAAAGCCCCCGGTTACGGGGGCTTTTAATATTGTGAGGACGTAAAGAAAATTATTTTTTAGCAACCCTAACGTCAATTCTCCTGTTTTGTGCTTTACATTCAGGCGTATCGTTTGCTGCGCAAACAGGATGTTCCGGTCCGTAACCTTCAGCTGTCAAACGGCTTGCGGCAACTCCGAGTTTTACCAACTCAGCTTTTGCAGCATCTGCTCTTTGCTGGCTTAGTGCTTTGTTAGCAGCGGCATCGCCGGTATTATCGGTATAACCACCTAATTTTAATTCAACAGTTGGGTTAGCTTTCAGGATAGCCGCAATATTTTTTAATTGCTCCTGTGAAGATGCTTTCAAAACAGCTTTGCCTGTTTCAAAATACAAACGATCCATAGTGAACCATGTTGTTTTGTCTACAGACGCATTTGGATCCATAATAAAATTCACCAGCTTGCTTTCAGCAGAATTGCTGCCTACATTGATTGCAACGTCGTTTCCAAGTTTGATTGAAGTTGAAGTTCCTGCATCATAAACAAAATCGCCATCAGCATTTATTTTACCGGTAACCGGTACTGTTTGGCCTTCTTCAGAAACGATCACAGCCGTATCTTTTAATTCAGCTACTTCTGCACCATGACCACCGATACCGGCAACCACTGCATTCAGCGCTTTGATCTTAGCTTCACGCTGTGCTTTAATATCGTCAGCATGAATTTTAGAAATAGAAGGCGCAATTACCAATGATACAATGCTCATCAGTTTGATGAGGATGTTCATAGAAGGACCGGAAGTATCTTTAAACGGATCACCTACTGTATCGCCTGTTACAGAAGCTTTGTGCGGCTCTGATTTTTTGTAGAACATTTCACCGTTGATCTCAACACCTTTTTCAAAAGATTTTTTCGCATTGTCCCATGCACCACCGGCATTGTTCTGGAACATACCGATCAGTACACCACTTACAGTAGCGCCTGCCAGCAAACCACCCAATACCTCAGGGCCAAATACAAATCCTACAAGGATAGGAGTAATGATCGCAATAGCACCCGGCAGCATCATTTTTTTGATAGAGGCATCGGTAGAGATCGCTACGCATTTATCGTATTCCGGTTTACCTGTACCTTCCATGATACCAGGGATGGTACGGAACTGGCGGCGAACTTCTTCCACCATGCTCATAGCAGCTTCACCTACCGCACGGATAGCGAGTGAAGAGAAGATGAACGGGATCATACCACCTACAAACAGACCTGCCAATACAGGAGCGTTGTAAATATCAATACCATCAATTTTAGAAATACCTACGAAGGCTGCAAACAAAGCCAGTGCAGTCAATGCTGCAGAAGCGATCGCAAAACCTTTACCTGTAGCAGCAGTAGTGTTGCCAACCGCATCAAGGATATCTGTTTTTTCACGCACATCAGCAGGCAGTTCGCTCATTTCAGCCACACCACCTGCGTTGTCGGCAATAGGACCAAATGCATCGATCGCCAATTGCATTGCAGTGGTTGCCATCATACCTGCAGCTGCAATAGCCACACCGTATAAACCTGCACACCAGTAGCTCATATAGATACCACCTGCCAGTACAATAATCGGTAAGAAAGTAGATTCCATACCGATGGCCAAACCACCAATAATGTTGGTAGCATGACCAGTAGAAGACTGGCGGATGATAGAGTTAACCGGGCGTTTGCCCATAGCTGTATAATACTCGGTAATGATGCTCATTAAAGTACCTACCACCAAACCAACGATGATAGCGCCGAACACACCGTTACGGGTGAATTCAAAGCCACGCAATACCATGGTTTCAGGTAAAACGAACATTACAAGGAAGTAAGAAGCGATCGCAGTTAAAACGATAGAACCCCAGTTGCCCATGTTCAATGCATTCTGAACTTTGGCTGTGCTGAGGCCTGCGCTTTCGCTGATGCGAACGAACCAGGTACCAACGATAGAGAATAAGATACCCATTGCTGCGATCAACATTGGCAGCAGGATAGGACTCATGTCACCAAATGTTTCGTGAACAGAAATGGTTTCCCTTCCAAGTACCATGGTAGCCAGTACAGTTGCTACATAAGAACCGAACAGATCGGCGCCCATACCTGCAACGTCACCTACGTTATCACCCACATTGTCTGCAATGGTTGCAGGGTTGCGTGGATCATCTTCAGGAATACCTGCTTCAACTTTACCTACAAGGTCAGCACCAACGTCGGCAGCCTTGGTATAAATACCACCACCCACACGTGCAAACAATGCGATAGACTCGGCACCAAGTGAGAAGCCGGTCAGTATTTCAATGGTACGCTCCATTTCAATGCTGTTAACACCAGCACCGGGAGCGAATATTTGTTTTAAGATAATGAACAAAGCACCCAGTCCTAATACAGCGAGACCGGCAACACCCATACCCATTACGCTACCACCTGTAAAAGAAACTTTTAATGCTTTGGAAAGGCTGGTACGTGCAGCCTGTGCAGTACGAACGTTGGCCTTGGTAGCCACTTTCATACCGATATAACCAGCCAGTGCGCTGAACACAGCACCAATTACAAATGCAATGGCAATGCTCCAGTGACTATTCTTATTGCTGAAACCCATAATGCCCAGCAATAAAGCGGCGATGATCACGAAATAGGTTAAAACTTTGTATTCGGCTTTTAAGAAAGCCATCGCACCTTCTGCGATATAGTTGCTGATCTCTTTCATGCGATCAGTTCCGGCATCCTGTTTGGACACCCACATGAATTTTACTAATGTGTACAACAGGCCTACAATACCCATGGCCGGCACTACATAAATCAAATTTTCCATATTGAGTTGTTCTAAATTTTGGTCGGCAAAAATAGGGGAAAATAGCCAAGGTTTCAAAGGTTTGCGGGCTTTAAACAATTATGTTTACATAGAAAACCGCATAAAGTCGCATGTTTAACCGCCAAGACGCAAAGGCGCAGGCAGGTTTACCGGCGTCTCGGCGCCTTAGCGGTGATAAAGGATTGGCACCGGAGGCCAGGCCCCAAAGATTTTGCAGCTGTGAACGGCTGATGTATCTTACTTAAAAATAAAGCAATGATCCCTATCGGCGATGACAACAGAGACAGGATAAGAACACCTTATGTAAATATTGCATTGATCATCCTTAATATAGTCGTGTACGTGTGGCTGCAGGGGTTTGGGGCAAATAACCAGTTCACTTTCAGCTATGCCACCATTCCTGCAGAAATACTCACAGGGCAGGATGTGGTGTACGAAGGCGGTATAGGTGTTACACCCATACCCGTTCATCTCACCATTTTAACAGCCATGTTCATGCATGGGGGCCTGCTGCACCTGGCGGGCAATATGCTGTTCCTGTGGGTATTCGGCGATAACCTGGAAAATGTGATGGGGCATTTGAAATACCTGGTCTTTTACCTGCTTACGGGCATTATTGCCACGCTTTGCCATGTGTTTGCTTCCCATTTCCTTGGAGCAGATATTTATGTACCCAGTCTTGGCGCTTCCGGCGCTATTTCCGGCGTGCTGGGTGGCTACCTGCTCATGTTCCCTAAAAATGAAATAAGGATATTATTCTTTCTCATCATCATACGCATACCTGCATTCGTAACGCTCGGGCTTTGGATCGGTATGCAATTGTGGAAGGGTTGGGGCAGCCTTGGTTCGGGTGGCGATGGTGTGGCTTATGCAGCGCATATCGGCGGCTTTATTGCCGGGTTGGTGCTGGTGAAATTTTTTGCGAGCAAAAGAAAAGTGGTGATGCAGAGCACTCAATTGTCGAGGACCAGCTCGTAAGTGATCTTGATGGCATTGTTCTGCCGCATATCTGTATTGATCATATACGATTTTCTTTTTTTACCGTCGTTGATCTCCAGGATGGACGTATTGGGTGGAATAGCGCCAAGATTGTCTGCAATAAAAACGATCTTATTATCGCCCCTGTACAATTTTACCGGGATGAACTGTGGTTTCTTTTTTACGGCAATGCCCGGCATGAATATCTCATCATTGATCTGCAATGAAATACTGTCGCCGTCTTCTACAGCATCATCCCATAAAGCCAGCATTACTTCCTGCGATGTTACTTTGATGCTGTCGATCAGTTTGGTCTGCCTTTGCTGCATTCTTTCTGTAATGGTTTTGCGGGCAGTGATCTCTGCAGGCGTTTGCTGTTTCTCCCGCAGCAAATAAATTTTTGCTACGATAAAAGTGGCGCTCATGTTCTGCTTCGTGGTAAAATCAAGCGAAAATCTTTTGTCACCAAAACTCAGGTTAAGCTTTGCCGTGTTGGGCGGCACTCTTCCGTAATTGTCCGCAAAAAAGCAAAGGATGTTCATGCCCGTATCCAGTGTGATCTCCTGCGAGGGGGTATTTTTATTAATGTCGATATGATCGATGAGCATGCGCCTGTTCAGCATTACAGAAACCGTATCATCATCGCTCTTATTGTTTTCGGAGAAACCTACGGTGCCTTTGGCGGTCGTTACATAAAAGCTGTCCGTCAATCCGAAATAATCCGGCGCATGATGGGTGTACAGCATGTTGCCGGCTGCTGCGCTGCGCCAGGCATCGTTGTTTATTTTTTGAAGACTGATGGGTTCATTGCGCAGCAATTCGCTGATGCGCAGCACGGCCATTTTATTATCCTCCTCGTACATAGAAAGCGCAGGAACGGGAATGCCATAACGCCTGGCCGCTATCCTGTTTACGTGCAAACGATTGGCAGAAAGATCGAATGTACCGTTGAAAGGAACTGTGTAGGCACCAATGCTGAACGGCTCTTCCTTTACAGGAAATTTTTGCCTGCCAATGGCGAGCTGCGATTCATTTTTCTTTACCAGCAATACCTGGTAAATGCCGGTGAATTGTGCATATTTTATGGTGAGCAGTGAAGGGTAGAGGGTGGCAGCTTCAGGTGAAGCTACCTGTAATTCTATCTGGTATTTTTTGTTTTCAGGATCGGTCTTTTCAAAGGTCCAGGTGCCCACGAACTTATCAGGCTGCTGCGCCAGTACAGCAGTATGCAGCAACATGAGCATTACAACAAATGAAAAAAATAGTTTTGCCATCCGGGAATATCAGGGTGAAAATCTTTTGGTAACAGGTAATGGAATCGTTATTCAAAAAGCTCCAGCTTGTGTTTCGGCCTGCGGCTATCCAGCCATTGAAAACCTTTCAGCTTCTTTTTGTCTTCCGGGATCTTTTTCAGCGGGAACATAGTACCGTTCACATCGTTGATGAAAATAACTTTGTTCACTTCCTTATTCACAAAATAAATGTCTATCACATCGCCGCTGGCCCGGTTCATGCCTACGTAAGCGCTATCTTCATCCTGCGGGTAAAAAACAGATTCGGCAGGAGAGCCTTTCATTCTTATATAATCAATATTACCGTCGATAAAATAACCGTTGAGTGTGCGGCCGGACATCTGGTTGTAAAGTCCGACAGTTGTTTCATTGATCACCATGCTGTTGTTGAAAACGTACATCCGTTTAGGCTTTTGCTTTTCGGTGAACAGGTACATGGTGTCGCCGGTGAGTTGTGATTTGCCATTCCATGCCACGGGATCCCTGAACATGCGGAACACAGAATCTTCGGTAGAGTAGTAGAGGCTGTCGCACACTGCCTGCAGCGAATCATTGAATATTCTTACATGGTTAAAGGCAAGGAAATAACGGATGCTGTCTTTCGGCGTTTTAATATCGATCGTTTTAATGCCATTGATCGTATCCTTGCTGATGACGGTGGTACGGGCGCTGGTATCATTTTTTCTTAAACCGGAGAACAGGGTATCGGCTGCCACATAAGTGCTGTCGTTGTTCCGGTAAATGATCATCACCGGTTTTCTTGTAGCCAGGAAAGAGTTCTCAAATTTGTTCACCATCAGCAGGCCACCGATGGCGGTTACATTGTTGGCGCTGTCCACCATTTTTGCATTGTCTTCCGCCTGTAAGATGCCGCTCTTTTCATCGTAGGCAATTTTTCCACCCACAACAGACCTGGTACTATCGCTATAAGAAGTACGGTCGTAAAAAACAGCTTCCTTCGTCTGCAAATTATAAGTGCCCGATTTTGTATTAATAACGCCCTGTTCCTTTGTAACGATCCTCGTAGGAGAAATGAACGTGGCGATCTTGCTCATTGTATTGTACATCAGGCTATCCGCCTTTATATCGTATTCCGGATCGGTGAGGTGTACATACTTTTTAAAATATACATCCTTGGTATCTGAAAAATAAGTAGCGTCGCTGCTGGTAAGAACAGTAGTGCCGTTGATAACACGGCCACCGCCTTTGTAATTGGCAATACCTGTAGCAAGATTGTACTCCAGGTCTTCTGTCAGCAAAGTACCCTTACCATCTGTAAGCTTTACATTTTTTTTGAGATAGGCGATCCTTTCCTTGCCGATGTATTTTAAATAAGAAGCGTAGGTATTTACCGTATCTGCATCATTGATATGTACATTGCCGAACACTTCTGCAATGCCTGTGCGTGGATTCAGCACAATGCTGTCGCCTTTTAAAATGGTATTGCCCTGCTTTACGGCTGCATTGCCTGCAAGGGTTTGCAGCTCTGTACCATCCGCAAGGGTGATCATGCGTAAGCTGCGGGCTGCCAGTATTTCAATGGTCCTTGTTGTATCGGGATTGATTACAGGAGTTGGCAGTATTGCAGGTGTCTGGGCTTTTAAAATATTACCCGCACAAAGGAATAAACAACATATAAGAATGGTTTTGTACCAATGCTTTGGAGATAATATCATCCTGTTACTTATCAATTTTTACCTTCTCAATATAATAAGGAGAATTAAGGGTATCAGGCAAAGGAACAGCCAGTGGCGTTGCTTTATTTTTTTTACCGAATACCGAAATGCTAACATAACGCTTTGGATTCACACGGATATCATCCAGCAAAAGATTTAACTTATTGCCTGTAGAAGCCAGGTTCTGGTACAATGCCGGATCATTGATGAGCTTGCCCAGTGTACCGTCGGTGCTGTTCATTTTTGCTACCGTGGCCTGCAGCTCCGTCATTGCTGAATTTAGTTTTGCAACAGCCGGTTCTATTTCCAGGTTGGAGAATTTGGTGGTCGTCTTGTCTAAGTTGTCGATCACATGAGTGATCTTATCATTACTGCCAGCAAGATTGCCGGTAAGTGATTCCACATTGTTAAGTGTTTTGGCCAGTGCACCATTCTGTGCATTCAGCAATACCTGCAGCGAAGCCGTTGTCTGCACCATTGATGCAGTGATCTTGTTTAAATTTTCCAGCGTTGCGCCGATATTGTTCTTAGCCCTCGGATCAAGTATCGTATTAAAATTGCCAAGCAAAGTATCAATGCTGCTTACCGCTTTTTTTACTTCAAATAATACAGGGTCCACTTTTTGAAGCACGGCATCAAAAATACCACCACTTACTTCCGTCAGCACCGTATCTTTATTATTTAAGTGTGTAGCTGCATCCCCTAATTTGATCTCCATGCTTGGGGTTGCGATAGGGTTGTTGCGGATGATGGCCAGTGAATTGGAAGGAATGTAAACATCTTTGGTAATGGTCATTTCCACCAGTATGCTCTTCATGTTCTTATCTGTACGGATATCGTACACTGTACCTACCTGCAGGCCGTTGATATAAATAGGATTCGATTTCTGCAAACCCTGCACATTACCGTATTGGGCATAAAGGGTAGTGCTGCTGGTAAATAGTTTTTTGCCTTTCAAAAAATTAAAGCCAAGGATCAGGAGCGCTATTGCCACTATTGCTAATAATCCTACTTTGGTCTCGTTCGATATTTTCACCTGATTTCTATGTTTTGGTTAAGGATGACAACAATATATACTGCTGACAATTAGCGGCATATATGGTATCCGGCTGCAAGTTAACAACCTATTTATTAGGGACGCTATTTTTGTACCAAAATTAGTTTAATTGGTCTTGGCTGAGTTTTCCAGCTGTTCTTTGTAGCGTTTAACGGCCCTGGTTATTACTTCTGCCAGCTCCTGCTGGCCTTTTTCGCTGTTCAGGTAGCGCTCATCCTCGGGATTATTGATGTAACCCGTTTCTACCAGTATAGCGGGCATATTGGTGGCTTGTAATACGGCGATACCTACCTGGCGCTGGTTCACCCCCAGTGCGTTACGGCCGGTTTTCTCCACTTCATCGTTCACCATGGTAGCCAGGCGGTCACTTTTTTCCTGGTACCTTTTGGCGTAGATCTGTGCAATGGTGCGGCCTTCAGGCGTAGTAAAGTCAACAGGGTTGTAAGAACTGTCCGCTTCGCCGGTCTCAATTTCAAATTCGCCTACTTCTTTCATGATGGCAGACAGCTTGGCACTCGTCTTGTGTGCCGCAAATATATACACACTGGTACCGTTGATGGTCAATGGCATTTTGTAATATTCATATACGGGTTCCGTAACCTGGTAGGGGGTGGATTTTTTCTTCTTTTTCTTGCCTTTTCCTGTATAGGTTACTTTGTATTTGGTAACGGTTCTTGTGCCGATCTGCCTGCGGCCGGTTTTTAAAGGCCCGCTGTCGGCATGTATGCAAAGGAAAAGATCGCCTTTGTGCTCGTTGGCAATCCTTGCCTTCTCATTAGGATTTTGATAAATATCTGTGGTACGTGTAGGATAAATATTTAAATCGGGCAATTGCTTTTTGAGTTCTGCTACCAGCTTTTTGCTGATGGCAAGTGTTACATCTTTTTCTTTGGAGCGGAGAGAGTTTTCATACTGGCCCGTAGCACCACCATCATGCCCGCCATGTCCTGCATCCACGATAATGGTCTTGAGTTTTTTGGGCGCCTGCGAAAAAACGGCAAGGGTTGTTAAAGTAAAAAAGCAGCACAGAGAACCGATCAATAGTCTTTTTTTCTTTAGCATGAATATTACAGGTTTAGTAGGTTTTGTTATAATTAATTGAATGAAAGGGTTATTTTGTTTTAATAGCTATTTTTGCGCATCAACATATATGAACCACTCTAACAAATGTACGGCAAATTTTTTTTCAGTATTCGCCTGTACAGCTATGATGCTTTTATTAACGGTTTGTAACACGAGCGTCGGGTTCAGCAACAACAATTTTCACATTAGTTTAACGGCAGATACAGTTCCGCTTTTTCCCAAAAGAAATGCAACAGATACAGTACCGGGGCACAAAGGAGATACTACTGTTGTAGCAACAACAGATACTTTCAATTTTAAAATTGCAAAAGGTGCATTGGATGAACCGGTAGAGTATCATACAGATTCCATGGTGATGAGTGTGCCGGACAAAAACATTGTACTCTATGGAAAAAAATCTACAGTAAATTATAACAACAATAATTTGGAAGCGCCGCTGATTGAATACAATCAAAGCACCAATCTTGTAAAAGCACATCTGGTAAAAGACAGTACGGGTAAAGTGATATCCTATGTGAACTTTAAGCAGGCAGACATGACCACGCAGAGCGACAGCATCACATTTAACATGAAGACAGGAAAAGGTATTACCAAAGGTACCTACACCGTGCAGGGAGAAATGTATGTGTATGCTGAAAAAATAAAACGGGAGAGTGAAGATGTGTTCTATGCACGCAGGGGAAGGTTCACCACCTGTAACCTGGATACACCGCATTTTGCTTTTGTAAGCGACAAGATAAAATTCATCAACAAAAAAATGGCCTTTACCGGTCCCGTGCACCCCGAGTTTGAAGGCGTGCCTGTTCCTATCATATTGCCTTTTGGTATCTATCCGTTAACACAGGGCAGGCATAGTGGTTTGATAGCACCGAGCTTTACTGCCAACGACCAGCTGGGCCTGGCACTGGAAGGATTGGGCTATTACAAAATATTAAATGATAACTGGGATGTATTGTTCCGGGGTACTTTATATTCTTACGGTGGCTGGACGGCGAGCCTTGCGCCGAGGTATTTTAAAAAGTACCGCTACCAGGGCAACGTGGCGCTGGATATACAAAAGATAAAGACCAATTTTAAAGGCGACCCGGATTACTCTTCTTCACAAACCTTTAATGTACGCTGGTCGCACAGCATGGATACCAAGGCGAGACCGGGAGTTACATTCACCGCCAATGTAAATGCAGGTAGTACCAAGTTTAATGAGCAGGTGCCGAACAACCCGAGGGTAAATTTCAACAACCAGTTGTTCTCTTCCATTTCTTATGCAAAGGTTTGGAAAGACAGGCCATACAATATTGCCATCAGCGCCAACCACAACCAGAACAGTGTAAGCAGGCTCATCAATGTAAACCTGCCGGATGTGGTATTCAATGTAAACACTTTGTATCCTTTCAGGAGAAAGGAACCGACCGGCGCCATGAAATGGTATGAGAACCTCGGCATTGCGCTTAACACCAATGCAAAAAGTCTTACTTCATTTTATGATACCGCCGCAGGCATCGGCAGCCAGATCAGGAAGAACCTGCAATGGGGTGCCAGCCATAGCATACCCATCACTTTATCGCTTCCGCAATTGGGGCCGGTGCAGATCGCACCCAGTGTGAGCTACAGCGAAAGGTGGTACCAGCAGAAAAGTTATTATACCTGGAATGGTTTCGCCAATAAATTTGACACCGCTATCAGCAAAGGGTTTTATGCAGCCCGTGAAATGAGCTTCGGCCTCAGCGCCAGCACCCGTATTTTCGGTATGTTCACTTTCAACAAGGGAAGGGTGAAAGCCATCCGCCACGAGATACGTCCTTTTCTTTCCATCAGCTACAGGCCAGATATGAATGGCCGTAACTTTTATACCACGCAGGTGGATGCATCGGGCAGGACTGGCCGTTTCAGCGTATTCGACCGGAGCATTTACGGCGCTTACAGCGAAGGCCGTTTCGGCGGTATGAGCTTTGGTATCGACAACAATATCTCCATGAAAGTGAAAGATAAAAAAGATACCAGCGAAGCTGCGATCAAAAAAGTAAACCTGATAGATGGTTTCAGCATCACCAGCAGTTATAATTTTTTAAGAGATTCATTTAAGCTGGAGCCGATCAATGTGAGTGCGAGGAGCAACCTGTTTGAAAAAATAAATATTACAGCTTCTGCTTTGTTCGATCCTTATCAAACAGATAGCCTGGGCGACAGGGTTGATAAGCTAATATGGAAAAAAAGGCCCTGGTCTCTTGGCCGTATGCTGAATGCGCAGGTATCGCTGCAGGCTTCGTTCAGGGGCGGGGGCGGAAGCGCTGCGCAGAAGCAGCAGGAGCAACAGTTGCTGGATCCCAACCTGTATAACAACAGCGGCATGCCACTGGATGAATACCAGCAGGAGCTGTCCTATATGAGCAATAATCCCGGTGAGTTCGTGGATTTTTCCATTCCATGGGATATCAGCTTCGGCTATTCTTTCCGCTACAATAAAGTGCGGAGCACTAATATTGCAGGCTTTACCAATACCATTAACCAGGATGTGAACTGGAACAGCTCTGTGAATCTTTCACCCAAATGGAAAATAGGAGTGAATGGTTTTTACAATATCACGCAGAACGAGTTGGGTACCATCAGCATGTACCTTTCAAGAGAAATGCATTGCTGGCAAATGGCGATCAATATATCTCCTGTGGGAAGATATAAATTCTTCAACCTTACCATCAGTCCAAAATCCGGTTTATTGCGTGATCTGAAAGTGAACCGCACACGTTACTTCGTTGATCAATAGTTTTTTTGTTGCGAGTTGCGTGTTATGTGTTGCGTGTTGATCAAGCCCGTAACAAAATATTATTTTACCGAAGTGTATTCCTCCAACATGATGTTGAATACTTTTTCCTTTAATGCTTTTGCATCAAGCCCTTCGGGAGAAACGGGTGGCAGAAAATGCATGCCCAGCTTTGCAGGCAGCAGGTAAAATGTTTTATGGATAGGCATGGCTTTTTTGGTGCCGGTGATGATACAGGGAATGATAGCCTTATCGCTGTCAACCGCCAGCTTGAAAGCACCATCGTAAAATTGTTTCAGCGGTTCCTTTGTCCTGTTGCGGGTACCTTCCGGGTAAATACACATGTGCATACCATTCAGCAAAGTACGCTTCATCTCTTCGTAGCTTTGAATGCGGCTTTTTTCATTTTTCCTGTCAACTAATATGGAACCTCTTTTGTAAAACAAACCAAACAGCGGCACTTTGGCAAAAGATGCTTTGGCAATGGTTTTATTGGCGCCCGGTACATAAGGTGCAGAAAGCGGCACATCCATCAAGGCATTGTGGTTAAAGACCACAACATAGTTTTCGCCTTTTTTAAAATGTTCCTTTCCCTTTATGGTCAATGGGCAGCCGACCAGGGGCAACCATATATTCATCCACAGTTTTGAGATAGAAATAAAATAAGCCTGCCCTTTTTTTTCATCCTTAAAAAGATAAGCTACCATCGATGGCAGGAAAAAAATAAGGAAGGTTACAATGAAAGTTATAATGCCCCACACGGCCCATATCCTTGCGAAAATATCCAGTAAAAAATTATCTTTTGTTGTGTTGTTCATTAATCAGGTTATTGTATTGTCCAGTCAATAGGGCTTAGGCCATCCTGCATGAGCAGTTGGTTGGTCTTTGAAAAATGTTTGCAGCCCAAAAAACCGTTATGAGCAGATAAAGGGGAAGGATGCGCTGCTTTTAAAACATGATGTTTTGTTTCATCGATCAGCGCCTGTTTTTCCTGCGCAAATTTACCCCAGAGCAGGAACACCACGTTCTTTTTTTCTTCCGACACTTTGCTGATGACCGCATCGGTAAATTCGGCCCAGCCATATTTTGCATGACTGTATGCTTCACCTGCTCTTACAGTGAGCGCAGCATTGAGCAATAGAACGCCCTGCGCAGCCCAGTGACTGAGATCACCATTTGCGGAAGGCATATCTATTCCTATGTCTGATTTTATCTCCTTGAAAATATTGACCAGGGAAGGTGGCGGCTTTATGCCTTTTGGAACAGAAAAGCTCAATCCATGCGCCTGGCCCGGGCCATGATAGGGATCTTGCCCCAGGATCACTACAGATACTTTATCGAACGGGGTTTTATCAAAAGCATTAAAAATAAACGGGCCGGGCGGATAAATGGTCTTGCCCGATGCTTTTTCCGAACGCAGGAAAGTAACGATCTGCTGGAAATAGGGTTTGCTGAATTCGTCTTTCAGCACTTCTTTCCAGGAAGGATGAATTTTTACATCCATGTTTTTATTGTAAAAATAAGAAAGCGTTGCAAGGAATGAACAGTGAATTCGGGAGAGAATATTTTGCCTTGTGTAAAAGCGCCGGCCAATGAATCAGGGAAACATGAGAATATTTTACAGTTTCGTTTTTTTTGCCAGTTTTTTCTTCTTTCCAAAACAATTGCAAGCACAACCTACATTGACCATTGATGAACAATGGCTGGGTAATTGGGTAGCACAGGATACCGGTATACAAATAACACGAGAGTACATTGACCGTTTAATTAATGTGGACGGCTCCTGGGAAACAGCCTCTTTCCCGGGTAAACGATTTTACTTTTTTGACAGCCCGGTAGTTTCAAAACGCACAGTGCTGGAAGGCTGGATATTCAGCAGCTATACTTCCATGCGTTTGTATCATAAGAACGAGGGCAGGGGAGAGACCACGATCGAAGCCGTGGAATATAAAGCCATAAAGCTGGAGCTGATCGGCGGGCATACAATGCAACTTTCTGTTTCCAAGACTTTCAGGACAAAGCAGGAGAATAAACGGCCAGCAGTGCAACTGAGCGCTGTTATGTTTGCGGATTTGGCGAAGAATGGGTACCTGTCAACGAGAGTGTTTAAAAAGCTGGGAAGTGAATAAAATGAATTTGCCGGGAGGGCGGTAATACGTTTTTCGGTTGTATGTTCTTAAAATACTTCCCGCCTTACCGGCGAACAATTTCAACAGTACGTATATAAAACGCAAAAGCTTCCCGTTTGTAAGGAAGCTTTTCTGTGATCCGGATTGGAAAATAAATTGCTCTAGAACCTACTGTTTATCAGCTATTTGCTCTCGTTAAAACGCTTTGGATGCGGTTTGGATGCGGATTTTGTCGTTAATTATGGCTTAAGCCATATAAATCTGCATCCCAAAATCAGTAGCTTTTCTAAATAAAATATGTTTGCAATCTCTCCTCGAAATTGCATCACTCGAAACTGGAATGAAGCTGTGCCTTTAAAAATCTTAAAAAGGTCACCACATGTCTTACTCACTAGTAATCCTATTCTGGCTTCGCAGAAATCGGGTTAAAAACGGGAAAGCTCCACTAAATGTTCGCATAACCTACAATACGAGGCGGGTTGAGATGCCTACTGGCAGAGATATAACTGTTGAAATTTGGGATCCAAAATCTCAAAGGGCCACTGGTAAAAATCAGGAAGCTCGAGATATCAATTCTTTCCTGGCATTACTTCAATCGAAAATAGAATCTGCAGCACAAAAACTCATGCTGCGTGACGAAGAAATCACAGCAGAATCTATCAGGAATGAGTTTCAAGGTGTGAAACCAGAAAAGAAAACGTTTATGCAGGTCTTCGACTTCAAACTTAAAACAGTCGGAGAGGAAGTTAAAGTGGGTAAAAAGGCACAAGGAACACTTACAAGATATGAAATTCTGCAGGCACACCTGATCGCCTTTTTAAAAGCAAATTATCAGGTATCAGACCTGGTGGTTGATTTAATTGACTACAACTTCATGAGCGATTTTGAATTTTACCTGTCCGTTAAAAAAGGATTGGGTAATAATACTGCCATGAAATATGTTAGCATGGCAAAATCCATCGCCTTGCTCGCTTTTAAAAGAGGATGGGCGAGTAATAATAGGGCAGCTACGTTTTCCTGCAGCTTTAACTATGGAGAACCGGTTCGATTGGAAATGCATGAGCTGATGCAGATTTATGAAACAGAGTTTAGTTTACCACGACTGGAAATGGCCAGGGATGTATTCGTATTTATGTGTTTTACCGGTTTCGGTTATATAGACACTTTTAGCCTCACAAAATCCGATATCTTTTGGGGTATTGATCGGACTAAATGGATTTCCAAAAACAGGCAAAAGACCGATGGAGTAGAAGCGGTGCCTTTATTGGATATTCCTTTGAAAATAATTGAAAAGTACGAAGCAAATCCATCCTGCATCAATACTGGTAAACTATTCCCGGTTTATTCCAATCAAAAATTCAATGAATACCTGAAAGAAATTGCTACATTCTGTGGAATCAACAAGCCTTTAAAAACACACTCCGGTCGCCACACCTTCGCTACAGCCATTACACTGGAGAATGATGTTCCCATTGAAACGGTAAGTAAAATGCTGGGACATAAATCGATTAAAACAACTCAGCGATACGCTCATGTTACACGTAAGAAAATCAGTAACAACATGAATGAGCTACGAAACAAATTGCAGGATCTGGGTACTAAAGAAAGTGTCTTGTATAAAACAAGTTAATCAGCACACTTATTTTCCCTTAATATTTTTCAGGGTTTTTCCTGATTTCTTAAAACAATCTCTAAGTTAGGTTTGCACAACTAAATTTTTTTGCTGGTTTAGGGTTTACAGGAGGGCTCGTTTCTACGGGCCTTCCCCCTTTAGCAACTTCACTCGGGCATCTTTTTTGCAACTCATTTATCCAATCTATTTTAAAATTTTAAAAAATCAACAATGGCAGACGACAAAAAGAACACAGATGGCCGTGATGATGCGCAGGTCGACAAAAATGATCCCAGTGAAGTAGAACAGGTTCATAAAAACTTTCCCGGTCTTTCACATGACCAGGTTAAGGAGGCAATTGAAAAAGCCGGTCCATGGAGAAAGGATATTTATGAGTACATAAAAAAGCATCACAAGTAAAATAGTGAAGCGGGGTAGACACCCCGCTTCTTTTTTAATCCGTACCCTATGAAAACTTTTGTAAAGCTAACAATAAAAAGCGGTGGACACGTACTTTTACGAGTATGCGATTAGTTAAAATACGTTTGAAGCCGGTAAAAACTGTACCTGCAAAATACCGCAGCTTTGCTCTTGTTGGGCAAGCACTAAGGTTGCATCTTTGCATCAGAAGTTGATTGATCTAGTTTAACTAATCAATCGTATCCAAACCCCATAGAAAACCAAAGAAGGCTTATCCAATATCCAATTAAAAGATCATAAAATTCAGTATCAGTCAACTTCCCTTTTTCCAATTTCCTGTAGAAAGATTTTCTGAAATCTAGCACAACGCATTTAAAGCTCTGTAGAAATACAGAGCTTTTTTATTGCCCCGTAACGAATATTATCCTTTATTAGCATGACATTTAACTTAACAACCTAATATTCTCGGTATATAAAACATGCTTTTAGAAGATTTCAGACATGACCTGGTAGGCGTAAACCTTTTCACTCTTATAAATGAAAAAGGCGAGTATGCACATGTGCAGGCAAATTACATTCACTATTCCTTCCGTGGATTTTATCTAACCATGCAGGATCTGGAACAGCTTGAATTTTCAAAAGGCCAATATGTTCCCGATGGAAATAATTCTGTAATGGCCGCAAGCATGTGGTACCTGGCTTTAGAATCTTATTTGAATACATTATTAAAAACTGTTTGTCTGAAACAAGGGCAAAGATTTGAGGATCATTCAAACAAGACAATTACTGATAAACTGTCTACAATTCTTACAATATTCCAGGTTGATCCTCTAGACGTTAAGAAAACAGGAGTTTACAATCGCCTAAATGAATTCATGATTTTTAGAAATGAAATCTTTCATGATAAAAGTCTCGGCAAACCCCTGCAATTCTCTAAAACCGTTTTCTCTACAGATCCGGCAAATTGTAACCTGGTGGATGCCATGCAGGGCCTTTTCCGCCTTTTTCGTAGGAAAAATCAATAAGCTTGTCATGGTCGCTAAAGCGGTTGTTTTTTCACGTTGGTATATAATATGATCCGGGTAAACAATCCCTGTATACATGCCGTACAAATACAGCCCACCTTTGTGCTCTACGAACACCGGACCCCCAGACATTCCCGGCGCACCAGGACCATCTAATAAAAATTCCATTCGTCTTCCTTCTATATCCATGGCAGCTACAAATCTGGTCAGTACAATCGGAGTAGGCTGCGTCAAACCCAAAGCACTGAATCCGTACGGAAATCCTGCTATACATACTTTGTCGCCGGGCATCAGCATCACCCGGGCTTTATCTTCAGGAGTCAGAAATTGGTCTTTTGAAATATTTAGGTCAGGCGGCAATTCGACCTTTACAATATCATGTACTTCCGGAACTGTTAATCCTATTTCATTCAGCGCCATGTTGGGTATGTCATGTGCATCCTGTATCCATGCAGGTCCGTTTTCATTGTATAGGGGAATAGTTATTTGCTGAAATCCTCCAATAGCCGAAACGAACTCTGTTCGTTTTTCATAGTTTTGTAAATGCACCAGCAAATACTTTCTGTTGGGTAAGTCTTTACTGGTATCAATGTTATTCTTATCAAATCCGGTAACCACATGCCAGCAGGTATAGAGGTAAAATTTGTCCTCTTCCTTCATTATAAATCCGCTTGCCACCGCATTATTGATCGGTTCTCCGGCAGCATTTAAGCATTGCAGATGTACCGCTGTCATGCTCAGCTGCAGTTTGGCAGTTTGTAAAGGCAGTTCATGCATGGCTGATGATCTTGTTATGTTATTAAAGAAAAGGTTTAAAACCGGAAAAGCCTCCTCACTTATCCTAAGATAGGTGAGAAGGCTCCTGCGGCGAGAGAGGGATTCGAACCCCCGGATCAGTTTCCCGATCACCGGCGTGGCATGCCAGTACTTTCGGCCTCTCAGACATCTCGAGGTTAGCGTTAGCTATCCTGGAAATGGCTATGCAAATATACTACATTAAAAATGTTTTGTCAACTGTTGACGCCATCGAGTAAGAAATTAGTTCGAATAATGATGTCACCTGGGCACCGGCACTTCACCAGTCAAACCCCACGTTCTCCAAATCTGTGCCAGTGGGCATAGTTCCGCTTCATGCACTCTTTGCCATGGTGCAGTCCGGCAAAGGCTATTGGTTATATCATTCGCAGGATCCGATTTGCAAAATGGATACAGTATACAATGCTTGTCACCATCAAAAATTCTGATTACCTCTTTAAAAACTAACAACTGGTGTGGCTGAATTGCTATTCCTTTCAAATCGGTAGGTGGTATAAAGCCTCCTTTGCCGGTATTGTTCGAAAAAAATGGTGTCCCAAAGTTTCGGACAATTTCGTAAAAAAGCGTAGATAGTTCATTTTCGCCGGCAACCAGTTGAGTCATAAAAGTTGGATTTTTGAGTCGCAATTTTTTGCCTTCCTGGAAAACATGATTCAACCATTTATAATTCGGCCTGAATATCGGAGACTTTAAAGCGTCATCATATTGCTCATCGATTACACCTGTCATTTTTTCAAAAACCTGATCCCTCGTCAGGCTTCCCATCGGGCCATTAAATTGCATTTCATGAAAACAGAAATCATAGATCTGGCCAACTGCTACAGGCATAAATCTTTGTGCACTCATTCTTTCTAAGCTGTCAAAAAAAAGTTGTGCAGGGTGTAAGTGCATTAGGCAGGCATCACAAAGTGCTACAATAAACATTTTATCCCTGGCTAAAAGAGGGTATTCTTTCTCAACAATCAATTCCGCAACCGTATACGGAACATCAGTATGTTCTGTTGTAGGTAAAAATTTACTTTGTATGGCATGCGCCATGTATTCCTTAATACAGGTGGCGCCAAAATAGAAGCTCTCCGGTTTACTTGCCTTATTGAAATAATGAACTTTATACCTTTTTACTTGCATACTGTTACCGTCTTTGTACTCTACAGGTTTTTCCTCCACCTCATAGCGATCATACTTAATGTATTTGACAGGCTTACTATCCCCACTGTAAATTTCCTGGAGCTCTTTATTTGCCTTTACATTGTTTTTATTATCAAATATGATGGGCACTTCAAATTCAGGCTTTCCATCATTTATTATACTATAGTTAATATCCTTAATCAGATCTACATATACAATCCCAGACATAAGTCCGTATGAGGTTGTAACATTCTGCAAAAAATGAATATACTCATGCAAAAAAGTAGAAGCCAGGGCTATTTTATTTTTGTCTTTAAACAGCTTCGTTAAGTTAAAAATATTCTCCTTTGTATACACTTTCAGGTGCAGGAATGAAGTATCGTAAGATCCAAATGTGTCAAATTCTTTCGTTTTCATTAATTCTTCGTTGTTTTTATGGCTGTTATTCAGTTCAAACAAACATACCCCCGGAATCAGCACAATGCAAGTATGCGGGCATTTTTTTTATTAAATTGTACAGCTTTAAATAAGTAACAACATGAGCGAAGAAATGTCACCCGATTTTTTACATGCCTTAAATCTTAGTTATTACAACAAGGAT
Source organism: uncultured Ferruginibacter sp. (assembly GCA_964404845.1). Taxonomy (GTDB): domain Bacteria; phylum Bacteroidota; class Bacteroidia; order Chitinophagales; family Chitinophagaceae; genus Ferruginibacter. Next base: position 20,560 of record CAYOLS010000020.1, read on the forward strand.
CATGCAATCCGGCTTTATCAGCGTGACCTGCAAAATGATCCGGAAAATTATGCTTCATGGAATAACATGGGCTATTGTAAAATTAGCAAAGGCGGGGAGGAGAAAAATGCAGAGCTGATCCGGGAAGGGATTAAAAATGTTGAAACTGCTTTAGCCTTGGCAGCAGAGCACAAAGTTAACTTCCCGATAGCAGAAGCCAACCTGGCTGAAGCAAAACAGATATTGCAAAAAATTACTAATGCCTAGCATTCTAAACAGATGGATAAACTAACTTTTAAAATACTGAAAAAACTGTACGATAATGGTGCAGGTAAAACCACCAATGTGGCCGCTGTTTTTCTCGAAGAATACAGGGATGTCGATACAAGCCGGCATACAGCGATTCAGGTAGCCAACAGGAGAGTAGAAGTCCTCCTGGTCGATTTAGAGGAAACCGGTCTTATTAATCCTTTTCAGATGCCGGCACTGGGCGCCAGGAATCACTCAGGCGAAGTAGCATGGTTTAATAACCAGGCAATCGATCTGTCAATTACCAACAAAGGAGCGCAGCTTATTAAAGAAGAAATCGACCGTGAATCAAACCAACGCCTGCAGCAGTCGGTTATTGAAGTAAATGAATCAGTAGTCCGTACAAACAACGCCGCAGTGGAAAATTTTAAGTCACAGGAAAAATTTGCAAAACGAACCTGGTGGATAGGCCTGTTGTCAGTACTCTTCATATCCGTTACAGTTGTGCAGACCTTCATGAGCAACACCGACAAAAACTTGCAGGCAATAGGTGATAAGGTTGACAGCCTCACACACGAATTGGCTAAAGCAAGAAGCGATATGCAAAAACAGGCTGCTGCGGTATCGCTTACTGGCAGCTTAAATAAAATCCCGGGAGATTCATCCATCATCAATAAGTAGTCAGGCTAAATTATACAATCCCATGAGCAGCTTAAGAGAACAATACAAAGAATTTTGTTACCGCACCCGTGGTGAAATATTAGACAGTCTTGCGTTTCTGGAATTGTCAATGGATTTATACATAGCAGATCATTTTTCAGGTAGTTCAGCAAAGCTCGAAGAAATGATATCTCTTATTATAACACCCCGGGTAACCTTCGATGGAAAAAGAGCAATACTAAAAACCTTGATAGAAGATCATGATGAACCTTTCAAAAATCAATATCCAAAATTTAATAACGAGTTGCAGGAAATAATTGAAAAGCGGAACTATTTCGCACATTATCCCACAATTTTTAATGAGGATAAAATCAGCAGCTTTACTCAGCAAAAATTCATCGATCTCGGCAAGTTTAAAGAGAACAAAGTAAATGGACAAAGGGTACTATACACTGTCATTTCATTTACCGAACTCGAAATTCAGGCCTATTTGCTGCAAATTCTAAAATATCGGGGAGCCTTTATGGGTGGTTCTAAATAATGATTTTTTCTCCGCTACATAGGACTACAATGTAATTGCAATTATAAAACAATGTCTAAAAAATCTCTTTTAACCTCCATGTTAAATCAATAGCCTCCTGCCAGCCGGAATCCACAAAAAGATCCAGTATGGTTAGCAGGTTATCAAACTTACCTGTATCAATAAGCATCTCTTTATGGTCCGCTAAAATCTTCTGAGTAAAATCAACTATTTCTTTCAGTGTAGTCTGATCATATGTAAACCCTGTAGCTGAAGCCGCTTTTACAATGGCAGCAGCAGTCGAGAGTACGTACTCAGGATCATCATCAACCACGCTGTTCAGTAGTTGCATAAAATAGTATCCTGTTTGGGCAACCATAAACCCTCCTTCAACATTTAAGGATTCTTCAATAATAAATTGAAGAATGGGTTTAACTTTTTTATAAAAAGCAAATTTGTTGTCAGATAGTTTTGACTCTGTTTTTTTTGCTCTCCTTCCGTCATTGAAAGAAAAGAAAAGTTTTTCAACCACACTGTTTATGATTTTTAAATCATCTTTAACATTGCCGCTGTCAATCCCCTTTAGCTGTATTTGTTTAAATCTGTTAGCAGTAATGTCTTGCACTATATCAAAGAAGGCATTGTGTTTTTGAGGATCTGCTATATAATTATTTTTGGTGTTGGGTGGTATAACATTTCTGATAATCTCAGTCAAAATAGATTGCTCAAATTTGGTATTGCCAAAATTTGAATATAAAATATCTTTCGCTATTGTACTCTTATAATTGTAAATGAGGTTTAATAATAAAATCCCAAAAGATTTCCATACATCATCATTGGGAGTGTCACGGATCGACCCTAATCTACCTCCGATGATGACTGCCGCCGATTCAACTTTTTCCAGGTCTTCCTCTATAACATCCTTAAACGAAATTGCTCTCATAATAAGTCGAAGATTGAGGCTATCACCTTCGATAATACTTGCAGTTTTAACTACAGTCCAAAAATCTTCTCTGCTATTTCTCCAGTAATAATCAAGTTTCGACAATGCTTTTGTTCTGACAATAATGACATTGTCTTTCATCAGGCTTAGTATTTTCGGAAAGATTTTACCTGAGCAGTCATTTTCCAATAAATGAGTGAGAGTTTCGGCGGCTATCGTTCTTGCATTTGGAGAATAACCACTAACCCTGTCACTCAGCTTTCCTGTCACATATTTGGCTGGTTTATATAATTCTTTATCAATAAAATGAAAAGCGACCTTTTCAACAAAGCTTCTGTCACGTTGGTTCAATTTAGATTTCTTAGATAATAATCTTGCAAACAGAGCTACTTCATAGTCGCAGGTATTTTGTAACCGGTCATTAAACTTATTCTCCTTCTGGGAATGGACAAATAGTTTTTCTGCCAAAAGCAATTCTTTGTTATAGTCTTTCAATACTACTTTTTCTGATGTATTGTTAGGACTATTATCATTAGTATATTCTTGAATTTTTTTTGATTGCTTAAATACTTTTACTTCTGTGCCATTAGTAGGATCCACACCTGCGTTACGTAGTTTTTCTTCCTCGCTTTCGTAATAGGGCTGAATAATCGATGAACTCACAATAGGTTCATTTTTTATAACTCCTCTCTTAATAATTATCTCCTTACTTTCATTCCGTTTTATTTCTTCTGTTGGGATATTATCGAGCAAGCCGGCGATCCTCCGTTCAATTTCATCGTTTTCCCAGCTTTTTGATACAGACTTTTTAATCCTGATGATGGCCCTTTCTATTTCCTGTTGCTGCTTAATGGTTAAATAACGCCACAATACTTTTATTAGCTCACCAGCTTCATAAAATGTTTCATCACACGTAAAGAAAGCTGTATTCAATAATAGCCCGTGGGCATGTTTTTTAAAAAGAAGTGGGTACTTGGTAAAAAAACGTATCAACTCCCGCCAGATAGTAGAAGCTTCGCTATTACTGATGATAAGGTCTATCACGTTTTTTGCTTCATTTGTTTTATCGGCCTTTACAAGTTTTTCGAGGCGTTGGAAAATCTTATGCACATGCGATAATGGACCATGTTCTTTTTCGTCATCTGGTTCATAAAATGAATAATCTGCAAATAATTTTCCTCGTATTCCGTTCACATTTATTTCATAGACCCTATCTGTACTGGAGTAATAGGTTTTTCTCTTCACAGAGTTATTCGCTATATCTATTCCGAATGGAATCAATAACGCTGTATTTATCTCTAATAAAACACCATAAGCCTCCTCCAGGTTATGATGTACCATCTCAAAGTCCTGTCTTCGGTTACTTCGTAAGTTTATGATCACGCTACCATTCATGCTGGTTTCTTTATCACTTAATTCCACATGATCGTAGAGGTTTTTATAAATAAACAAAGCGAGCTTAATGTCTGTCTTTCCTATATCAGCTATCCTTTGGCCAAGATCCCAGAAAATATCAATTGGAAACTCATCTTCTTTCAGGATCTCCAGCATTCTTTTTAAATGCGGTCCAACAGCTTTGTACCACGGCAATACTTTAGCTGCATTTTCCACAGCCCATCTGCCGCCATTTCTTTCTGCCTGGTATTTGTGTGGAGCTATCTTTCTCTCTTCAAGTACACAAAGGAGATAATTGAGTGCGGTCTTTGAAATTACGGTTTGTAATTTTTTATTGGGCCGGCTTTCTAATCTTGTTATAACACCTGCAATCAAGTACCCAAGTTCCCATAAGCAGAACACATTCTTTTCTTTCGATACAGCCTCTAGCATTATTATATCCTTGTCAATTAGTTGCTCTTTTCGTGTGAATCGTATCGCTCCAAGTAATTTTCTGATGGTATGGCCTTTGTCATATTTATCCCGTATATCAAAAATAGGTTGTAGCCCAACTGGCGTATCATAATGTAAGGTTACAATATGGTTTAGTAAAATCTGATGAAATAATCTGTATAATGGCTTATCTATTTTTTTAATTGCAAAGTAATGCTGCCAAAACAGCTCGTTGTTTTCTTTCCACAACTTGCTATAGAAGTAAATAAAACTTTGCCGAAAGAGGAATGTAATTTTTTGATGCTGATTAATGTAATCAATCACTTGATTACTCTCATCTGATATCAGGTATTTTGCTACCGCAAACTCTAGCAAAATATTATGATTGAATGAAACATTCTGTCTGGTTACAGAAGTCTCTGTAATGATCCCTTCACTCACAAGTCCATGAAACACCCCTTGATTGCTATCATTCACTATGCTTGCTTTTGTACAACTCAGGTGTGCTTTATCAATAAGTTGTTCAGTCAGATTTCTCAGGAAAATATCTTTCAATATATCATTAGTCACATGCTGCCTCCAGAAAATTTCCAGCAATTGTTCTTCTGTTTCAATGTTACTCAGCCCTGTGGTAGTATTCGTATCTGTAGTGCCAATTACCTTTTCCAGCAACTTAAAAAAGTAGGGTATTTTCACAAGTGCTTTCAAACCAACGGTGCCATTGTTTACTGTCTTATCCATTACTGGGTGCTTTTTCAATGCCTCGTTAAGCTCCTTGTCAGAAAACTCAGGGATCACAAAATGCCTGCATTCAATGGTTTTCTTTATGTCAGTTTCCGGAAAGATGTCCTTCAGTCTTTGAGACTTTTCTGCATCATAGGTTCTGGCACTTACGAGCACATTCCATCCAGGAAACAGTTCTTTAACAGCATCCTTTACATGTACAAGTATTTTCGATTTTACGGCCTCATCCTTTGCCGTATCAAATGCATCAAAAATGAGTAATCCTTTTTGCGTGGCCTTTTTTGAGTTTGCCATTTTTTTCAGCTCACTCAGCCAGGGCATGTTAGTATTCAGTTCCTTTTGTATTTCTGCATCGCTGCCTTCCTGCAGTTCATTTATCCTGATGATAAAACAATGAATATTTTTTTCCTTACAATAGCGGTGTAAGCCCTCTATAACTGAACTTTTGCCCATGCCTGGGCCACCTGT
>CAYOLS010000021.1:0-25797 GCA_964404845.1 uncultured Ferruginibacter sp.
AAAAATTAAGAATAGCAGCGGGAATATAAAATTGTTGATGCAGTATTTTAAAAACGGGTTCCCGGTAGTTGCCAGGAATTTAAAGCGTTTACTATGCAGGATAAATGTGGTTATATTCCAGCTCATGATAAATACGCCCCATGCCATACCTGTAATAAAAGCGCCCAGCATGTTCACTGAACCAAGGTATTCCGGGGCAAAGAACAAAGCATCTGCCCCGAAGTTTTTCATAAAGTTGCTGTTGATCGTACTGCCGAGTATATACCAGAACAGCAGCAGCACCTGGTACTTTCTGAAGTGTAACAGGAAAAGTTGAACAGGAAAAAAATGATAAATGTTCTTCAGCAGCAATTTCATAAAAAGCGGGTTGCTTAAAATTACTACTAAAACGGCGGATGAAACAATTTGGTATAAATGTTAGCCGCTGAGGCGAAAAGACGGAAATTGACTTACGCTGCTACCTGGTGGCTTTGCGCCTTTGCAGTTAAAATAAGATGCATCGTTTGCGTAATAGCAATGCTTGCCAGCAACAAGTGAACCGGTTGTGCAAATGCAGGCATGTGCGCATAATACAACACTATGCCGGTAGCCATACTTAGCAGGATAACGCCTGCTAATGCAAAATAATTGTTCCTTGAAGCAGATCGCCTGTTTACCCATGCCATCCACAGCGCCATTAATACTACGATCCAGCTGAAAGTGCGATGTATTAAAAATATGCCGGGATCATCTGACAGCCATAATTCTCTTTGTGCATAGCCAAGCGCTTTGGAAATATCATCCACATGCATGCGTACCATGGTGCCCATTGCGCTTTGTATAAAAATAATAACAAGGAACGTCCACAGCATTTTCCTTGCAGCTTTGCTTGCATCAATTTTCCTGAACCTGCCTGTAACCACCATCCACAACGCCAACTGAATTTGTAGTAACAGAATGGCAAACAGCAGATGAACGGAAATGCTCAGGTGCGCAAGGTTGAGCTTTACAACGATGGCACCAAAGAGGCCCGTGAGAATGACCAGTATAAGGAAGCCTACAGAAAGTTTCCAGGCAAGTGCATGTGTTTTTCTTTTTGAAAACAGCAGCCACACCTGGATAATGCCGAACAAACCGAGCAAAGCGCCCAGCAGCCTGTTAAAATATTCTATCCAGGTATGATAAGCATTGAATGTATGATCGATGTCCTGCTTGCCAAGATATTTTTCAAAATCTGGGGGTAGCTCGGATGCGTCGGTAGGCGGGATCCATTTACCAAAACAACGGGGCCAGTCGGGGCAACCCATCCCGCTTTGCGTGGTGCGTACTACGCCTCCTGCAATTATTACCAAAAAACATAAGATGAAAGTGGCCAGTACCCAGTTGCTGATTTTTTTCATGCCCGCAGTTGAATTGTGGACAAAGTTACGGATGAACAAAAAATATTTTGGCTGATATTTGTCATGATGTTGCAGCCCTATTTCAAAAAGAACAGGATAGAAGCCGGTATTGATGAAGCCGGCCGTGGATGTTATGCCGGGCCTGTTTTTGCGGCAGCTGTAATTCTCCCGAAAAACTTCTTTCACCCCTTGCTCAACGACAGTAAACAGCTCAACAAAGAACAGCGGGCATTATTGCGCCCTGTTATTGAAGAGCAGGCTGTTTGCTGGAGTGTTGCCATGGTTGATAATGATGAAATAGACCGTATCAATATTTTGCAGGCTACTTATATGGCTATGCACCAATGTGTATCAACGCTTACTGTTATACCTGAGCATTTGCTGATCGACGGCAACCGTTTTCGTCCTTATCAGAATATTTCACATGATTGTATGATAAAGGGCGACGGCACTTATGCTTCCATTGCAGCGGCAAGCATCCTGGCTAAGACACACAGGGATGCTTATATGCAACAGCTGCATGAAGAATTTCCGCATTACGACTGGATAAACAATAAAGGCTATGGCACCCTTTCTCACCGCTCCGCTATAGAACAGCATGGTTTATGTAAATACCACAGGAGGAGTTTTGATATAGTTCCGAAGCAGATTGAATTAGAATTTTAATTACTCGAATTGGGCGAATTACACGAATTGAGCCCCGGGCGCCGGCTTCTCTTCTCTTTATCCACAGCATATTATCCATTACAGAAACTTTGGCAAAGCTGGTTAAACTACATAAAAACCAGTGCAGATCATGATAATCATGAAAATCTGCGTTCAATTTTTTTATTCCTGTTAAACCTTTTTGTCCTTCCGGGGTCATACTACGGCTACCGGCCGGCAAGCATATTTTACAATCATAAAACTCAAAATGATATGAAACTCACAAAGATCTTAGCAGCATTATCTGTTTTTTCAATTATGGCTTTCGGCGCTTCTGCACAAACAGCCAACCGCAGCGACCGTGCTAAAATAAAGCAGGGAGTAAAAAGCGGGGAGCTTACCAAAAAAGAAACCCGTAACCTGGTAAAGCAGGAAAGGCATATTAAAAGAGAGACCCGCAGGGCGAAGGCGGATGGTGTAGTTACAAAAGCGGAACGCAGGAATATTTACGTTGACAAGAAAAAAGCGGATGCGAGCATTTACCGCAAAAAACACAATAACAGGGACAGGAACTAAAATTTTCAGTTTGTTGTTTTGATAAAAGGGGCCGGGGAATAATTCTCCGGCCTTTTATTTTTGATTACACGAATTTGAGGTAGGTAAGGACCGAAGGCCGGACCCGGGATTTTTATAACACGAATTGAATAGTTATCAATTATTCATTTACCTACCCTTCTTCCCAAACCCCTAAACCTTCTCTTATCACCGTCCAGTTATCTGTGGTACAATCCACTACAGTACTGGGAATCATGCCGCCGATGCCGCCATCGATGACAAAATCCACCTGTTCCCCCAGGCGTTCGTTGATGATCTCAGGGTCTGTATATTCTTCCACTATATCTCCCGGCAGTGATGCGCTTAATAAAGGATGATCCAATGCATCCAGGATATGCCGGCAAATTTCATTGTCAGGTACACGCAGGCCGATCGTACTTTTTTTGCTTTGCAATATTTTGGGGACCTGTTTGCTTGCGGGCAAAATAAATGTAAAGGGACCGGGAAGGTAGTGCTTCAATACCCTGTATAATGGGGTGTCAATGCTCTTGGTATAATCACTCAGGTGGCTGAGATCACGGCAAATAAAGGAGAGCTGCGCCTTGGCAGGGTCAACCCCTTTTATCCTGCAGATCTTTTCCACTGCTTTCGGCTGAAAAATATCGCAACCCAGGCCATAAATGGTATCGGTGGGGTACGCTATAATGCCGCCGTCCAGCAGGCATTCCACTACCTGTTTTACCAGTCTTGGTTGCGGATTATCGGGATGAATGTGGATAAACATATGGCAAGTTAAGCAAATAACGAACCAAGGCTAATAGCCCATAGTCGATAGTCCATAGAGGAGCGTGAAGATTTGACCTGCTTTTTAAACTTTTGGAAAGATTATCAACAACGGGATCACAGTTAATAGATGGTTTAGATAACCAGGAGCTCCACAAAAAATCATACTCCTCTATGGACTATCGACCATGGTCTATGGACTACATACTATCATCCAAAAACCCTACTTTTGCACCGTTTAAACTAAAAAAACTCAAACTATGTCACTCATCACCGTTGGCACCATGGCTTTCGATGCTATTGAAACCCCCTTTGGAAAAGTTGATAAGATCGTAGGCGGATCTGCTACCTATGTGGCTTATGCGGCCAGCAATTTTGTTCAGCCCGTGCAGCAGGTATCTATTGTAGGTTACGATTTTCCTGAAGAAGAAATGGAAGAGTTGAAAAAACGTGGTGTACAAACCGAAGGCGTGGAAGTAGTTCCTGATAAAAAATCATTCTTCTGGAGCGGTAAGTATCATATAGATATGAATACCCGTGACACACTGGTAACCGACCTGAACGTATTGGAAGATTTCGATCCTAAAATTCCGGATGCATACCAGGGCGCAGAATTCCTGATGCTGGGTAACCTGATGCCTAAATTACAGATGAGCGTGATCGACCAGTTAAAGGTTCGTCCTAAGCTGATCGTTATGGATACCATGAACTTTTGGATGGACATTGCAATGGATGATCTGAAAGCAGTGCTGAAAAAAGTGGATGTGCTGCTGGTGAATGATGGCGAAGCAAGGCAACTGAGCGAAGAAGTTTCTTTGGTAAAAGCAGCCCGCAAAATAATGGACATGGGCCCAAAATTTCTTATCATTAAAAAAGGAGAGCACGGCGCTTTGTTATTCCATGAGAACCATGTGTTCTTTGCACCGGCACTTCCTTTGGAAGAAGTGTTTGACCCCACTGGTGCAGGCGATACTTTCGCAGGCGGCTTTATCGGCTACCTTGCCAAAACAAAAGATATCAGCTTTGAAAATATGAAAACGGCCATCATCATCGGTTCTGCGATGGCCAGTTTCTGCGTAGAAAAATTCGGACCAGAACGCATGAAAGAAATTACCAAAGAAGATATTGATGAACGCCTGGAGCAGTTTGTACAATTAGTGAACTTTGATATTGACCTGGTTTAAATAAAATAGTATGCTCGAAATAATTGCACTTATTTTTCTTACAAAAAAGATCGGGGAAACTGCTTATCGCAAAGGTTTACCTCCCGGTCGCTGGAAACTGTATACCGTTCTGGCATGGTTTGGTTTTGAAATAGCAGGCTTCTTATTAGGCTCAATGCTGTTTGGCACTGAAAATATCTTTGGCGTTATTTTATTCGCTATGGCTTGCGCCGTTGGAGGTTACCTGGTAATTAAAGCACAATTAGACAAAATGCCCGACAGCATTGACGATGATATTAACCAGATAGGGCAGTAATGCTTCGCTGATCAAATAAATAAAAGGGCTGGATTTGTTTCCAGCCCTTTTTTATTGCAGTACCCGGTTAATATTACCGCAATGCGCTTAATTATTTTAATAAACAGCACCAGCGTGAAATGATCCCAAACCATTTTGCCCAACTACATAATGCTGTATATTATCCATAGCAAGTTTTACACCAAACTGATCAGGGTTCTTCAGGAGAGTTGTCACCAATATTTTTCATGAAGCGGAATGCTTACCAGTACTGCCAGCCAGAGCCTGGCAAGATCCTCCATAATAACATATTCCCGGGTAATTTATGATAGGGTTGTGCAATTTTTTAAATGCCTGCATCCATTCATTAAACATACTGATATGGAACCTATTCAACTATCTATCCCCACTCCCTGCCACGAGGACTGGAATAAAATGACACCGAACCAACAGGGACGGTTCTGCGGCTCCTGCGCCAAAACCGTGGTTGACTTCAGTGCAATGACAGATGCGCAGCTGATCGGCTATTTTGAGAACCTGAAAAATGAAAATGTTTGCGGAAGGGTTTACCCCGATCAGCTGAACAGGGACCTGCAAAAACCCGAACCAATGGTTAAAAGAAAAAAGCTGTACTGGCTTTGGCAATATGCTGCGGCTTTTGTTTTATTCTTCACCAAGGGTGCGCAGGTAAAAGCCCAGGGAGATATAAGAGGTAAGATCGCTCCAAAAGTGGATACAGTTAAAAGACCTGTTGAAATACCAATCCGTCTTGGCGGAATAAGAAAAGTTGATGTTCCTCCAATTGTACACGTACTGCCTGCACTGATTACACAGCTTTTTATTACGGATGAGAGCAACAATCCTATTGCCGGTGCAAGCGTCCAACTATTGCCATCTGAAGAATGGATTGTTACCGATAGTGCGGGCAGGATAAACCTGGGGAAGACACATACTATTAAAGAAGTAAAGGTTTCCTTTATTGGTTTTGAAAGCAAACAGGTATTATTAAAAAATGTGAAGGGCAACAGCATCCAGCTAAAACAAATTCCATTGGTGCTCGGCGAAGTGGCCATTCAATGTGAAAAGCCTGTCGGTCAGCAATCATTCGGAGCGATAGCCGGTGGTATCAGCATACGAAGAGTAGATAAAGTAAAAGAAGTTGCGCCGCTTATTACTACAGGTAAGCCCGCAGAAGCATCCTTCAGCGTATTTCCCAATCCTGTTCAAAAAGGCAAAGAGATCAGTTTTACTATTACCGCCAAAGACAAGAAAAAATATAAGATACTCATCAGCGATGCCGATGGAAAAATAATGCTTCAGCAAAATGCAGGTTCCTCTACAAAAGGGCAGCCTGCAAAAATAAACACCCCGGCATTATGGAACAGCGGCATGTATATCATCAGCCTTGTAAGTGAGAATGGCGAAACGATCCAGTCTGAAAAAATAATGTTGTTATAGTTCGTAGTTTTATGATTAAAAAAATACCCGGCCAGCTGGCCGGGTTATTTTTATCTCGTAAGCAAATATTATTCACTGATACCTTCCAGCGCCAGGAAGAACGCATATTCCCTTGCCCTGTCACGCAAGGCTTTAAAGCGGCCGCTGGCACCACCATGACCGGCTTCCATATTGGTGTACAGCAATAAATGGTTGCTGTCTGTTTTCAGTTCACGGAGGCGGGCCACCCATTTGGCCGGTTCAAAATATTGTACCTGGCTGTCGTGCAGGCCTGTTGTTACCAGCATATTCGGGTAAGCTTGTTTGGTCACATTATCATACGGAGAATACGACTTCATGTAATCATAGCTTTCCTTGTTGGCAGGGTTGCCCCACTCATCGTATTCATTCGTAGTAAGCGGAATGGAAGGGTCACTCATAGTAGTAACTACATCCACGAACGGAACCTGTGCTACTACACCGTTCCAGAGATCAGGACGCATATTCACCACAGCGCCCATCAGCAAACCACCGGCGCTTCCGCCCATAGTGTAAAGGTGTTGCTTGCTCGTGTATTTGCCGGCCAGCAAAAATTCTGCGCAGTTGATAAAGTCGGTGAAAGTATTTTTCTTCTTCATCATTTTACCATCTTCATACCAATAGCGCCCCATTTCCTGTCCGCCACGGATATGCGCCAGTGCATATGCAAAGCCCCTGTCGAGCAGGCTTAACCTTGAGCTGCTGAAAGCGGCATCCATACTGCTTCCGTAGCTACCATAGCCATATAACAATAACGGCATGCTACCATCTTTTTTAAATCCTTTTTTATAAACAATAGAAATAGGAATGCTGGTACCATCGTTTGCTTTGGCATATAAACGTTCTGTTACATACTGGCTGCCATCATAACCACCCACTACTTCCTGTTGTTTCAGTAATTTTTTCGCCTTGGTTGCCATATTATAATCAAATTCGCTGCCGGGTGTGGTGAGCGATGTATAATAATAGCGCATCGTATCTGTATTGTATTCAGGTGTTCCCTGCGAATAGGCTGCATAAGTGGCTTCGCCAAAATCTATAAAATGCTCCTGCTTGTTTTGTGTGTTGATTACATGCAGCTGTGTCAACCCTCTTCTTCTTTCAGATATCACCACAAAATTTTTAAACACCTCAATACCTGATATCAGCACACTGTCGCTGTGTGGTATCATTTCTACCCAGGCGCTGGTGTCCGTCTTGTTCTCAGGACTGGTCATTATTTTAAAGTTGCGGGCATCTTTGTTGGTGCGTATATAGAATTTATCATTGGCATGATCCACATCATACAGCACTTCTTTCATTCTTGGCTGAAAGATCTTAAAAGCTGCCATTGGCTGATCGGCAGGAATAAATCTTATGTCGGATGATAAAGTGGCGCCGGAATAGATCATGATGTATTTATCAGATTTTGTTTTGCCTACGCCAATATAATTCGACGGGTCTTTTTCTTCGTACACAACTGCATCGGTTGATGCATCCGTTCCAAGTATGTGCCGCTTGATCTTTTCTGATAACAACGTTACAGGATTTTTAGAAGTATAAAAGATCGTCTTGTTATCTGCTGCCCATGTAGGGTCTGACTGTGTGCGACTGATAACATCTTTGTATAATTCTCCTGTTTCTAGATTCTTTACATAAATGCTGTATTCATTCCTGCTCACCGTATCAACGCCGTAAGCCAGCAATTTGTTATCAGGACTAACAGATGTACCTCCTACCCTGAAATAGTTATGGCCTTCTGCCATTTTGTTTACATCCAGCAATACCTCTTCAGGGGCACTCATGTTACCTTTTTTGCGACAGGAAACATAATAATCTTTCCCTTCTACTGTACGGCTGTAGTAGTAATAGCCGTTTTTAAAATATGGAACGCTTTCATCTTTTTCTTTGATACGACCTTTCATTTCATTGTACAGCTTTTCCTGCAAGGCTTTGGTGCCCGCCATCATGGTATCGTAGTACTTGTTTTCCGCCTCGAGGTATTTTACAACGTTGCTGCTGTCAGGACCTTTTTTAAAATAATCGTTCAGCCAGTAGTAAGGGTCCTGTCGGATATCGCCATGGGCGATCAGCTCTTTCGGTTTTTTATCTGCCACCGGTGCAGCTATATTCTGCGGCCATGCGTATGGTTCTTTTTTAATGCTCATAGATGAATTGTTGTTACAGGAAATGATACTTGAGAAAACAAGCATGCTTAACAGGAAATAACAAATATTCCTGTTATTGTTGGCTGGTTGCATATTGTAAAGTTTAAGTTTTTACCGCTAAGGCGCAAAGACGCTAAGGATATTACTGTCTTCTTGCCAATACTACTACGTTTTTAAACCGTTTGCTTTTGCCCTGGAGATTGAAGACCTCAGTGTAGAGCACATAAATGCCTACTGGCAGCTTGTCATTTTTTTCACCCAAACCATCCCACCGGAAATAACCTTTTGTTCCCATCAATACGTTGCGTTGCAGGTAACGGACTCTCCTGCCTGCTGCATCAAAAATGGTGATATTGGCTACATAGCCCGGTTCGGGGAAATTGTAATCAATGGTTAAAAAATCGTCCATACCATCATTATCGGGACTGATAATTTCAGGTGATGTTTTGATGGTACCCTGCACGCCTGCATCAATCCTGTACTGTGAATTTTTGTAAGTAGGTGTTCCGTAACCCACGCTGGTAGCGGCGCTGTGCCAGTTGGCTGCCTGTTCATCCACTGCTGTTGCCGGGTTGTTCACCGTGGTATCGTCGTAATTGATGCGCTCCAGTGCCACGCCTTCTTCATCACCGATCAGTTTAAAATGCCAATCGTCTTTATAAGGAATTTCATCTACAATGGCGCCCTGTTCATTCAGCAATATCACATTGCCATCATCATCATTGTAAGAGGGCATGTCTATTTGAATAAAAGCATCCGGGTTATTGGCCACATAGTTATTCATCACCAGGCTCATATTTTCTGTCAGCAGCATATAATCCTGCGGGAACAATAAATAGTCTTCTGTACTCAGCTGTGTAATGCTGCTGATAGCGCCTGCCGTATTCCTGTTGGCCAGGTAAGCATTTTTTAACGAGATGATCTTATTGCTCCTGTTGTATAGCTCTACATAATCATTCCCGTTCGGCCTGGGATTAAACAAAATTTCGTTGACAACAATATCATACTTCAGCAGGTTCTCATACAAGCCAACCCTTGCCGTGTTATTGCTGCCAATGGGATTGCCACTGCAATCTGTAACAGTTGTTGCAGTAACGATGTAAATTTTATTTGGCAGCAGCGGTGTTGACAAAGTCAATCTCACCCTGTCAAAAGAAAAGGATAATGGCAAAGCGGTTTGTGCCACACCAATACCATCACTTACAGTATAAGAAGCAGCCATAGCAGCACTGGTGCTGTCCAATGATTCGGAGAATACGAGTACTACATGTAGATTGTCCGGCGCATAGGCTCTTAATAATTTAGGCGCTGTTGCATCCGGGTTGGCGCCATCAACAGAATTTTTTCTTGCAGGCGTACCGCCACTTGCATCTGTGCTTGCTTTCCAGTTGCTCATGCCCGAGCAGGGATTGTTACTGTCGATCATTTCCAGCGTCCAGCCACCCTGTTGCTTCAATTCATTCTGGTACCAGGCATCTGAATAATTTACGGAGTGGATGATATTGCCTTCGGGAGACCGCAGGTAAAGCAAATCACCTGTATTACCGAGAGAAGGGAAACTCGTAACCGAAATAGTTGGACCGAACGCAGAGAGCGCTGCTACTGCACTTCCGGTGCATACGATCACAAAACTGTCTTTCTTTAAAAGATATGCTGGCATCGGGCCGCTTTGTCCCGACGGTTTGCCAAGGCGCCAGTTCTGCAGGTTGAGATCGAAGCCGGATGTATTTCTTAATTCTATCCACTCTGCATCGGGAAGGCCAACCACCGGCGTGGGATCGGCCATGATCTCATCAATTAAAATATCGTATTGTATAGCGGTGAAATAAACAAAGCTGGCAGTGCCGTTATTCAATGTATTGCCGGAAAGGTCCTGCACGCCGTTCACCGTTAAAGTAAGGTTTACCCTGTTTGGAAAACTATTGGCAAAAGTCAGGTGCACGAGTGCGGAATTGGCAATATCCCTTACTGCTGTTGCCGCAACGCCTACGCCATTACTTACAACATAATTGGCCGCTACTTCGCTGCTGGCCGTGGTCACAGGTTCATTGAACAATACATCCAGCGAATTAGCGCCGGTTGCAGTTGCAGATACAATGGCTGGTGGTGTAATATCCGGAGAGTAAGTTTGCACTTGTATATCATCAAAAAAATGGCGCTGGAAAAAGCTGGCTGTGCTTTGCCTTATCCAGATACCAAAGAATGCAGAAGTTAGATAAGTAGCATCTGTTACCACACCTTCGGAAGTATAGCTGCTGCCACTGCCACTAAGGTCACGCAGCAGGGTCCATTGGTTGGCAGCATTCCTGATCACCCTTATTTTAAGTGTATTATTACTGGTGTTGGTGGTACCATTTACACCATCAATTATTTTAACAGCGGCTGTGCCTGCATCTTTTCTGTAGAGGCTTATCTCATCTTCCGTGTTCCCTATTCTTACAAAATAGCCGGTGGTGTTGGTATTGGTGAGATCGCTTGCAGAAGCTGTAAGATAGATATCAGTATAATTGGTTCCCGAAGTATTAAAAGTGAACTGGCAATAAAAATCCCATTGCGCATCTGTAGCTTTTGTACTGGCCGTACTTAAATAAAAATTGCTGCTGGCTACGGTATTGTTGCTTTGCAATTGTAATGCTGCATTTACGGTAAAATCTGCAGTGCCTCCTACCCATGCAGGGTTAACTGTAAAATTGCCATCGTTAAAATTATCTGATAATTGTGCGTTGCCGAAAAGGCTGCTCAAAATGCACAGGAAGGAAAGTAAAAATTTTGATCTCATATCAGCAAAGTTCTCCCTACAAGATATTGTATTCTGTACATGCGCACAACTATTTAGTATGGTAAAACAGGCCTTTTATAAAGAAAGTGTACCAGTTTGAGACATTATACAAAAGAAATGTCAGCCTTAGCTTGTCGAAGGCAGTATTATTCTTGCCTCATGCCGATTTAAACAAGCTCAGCCTGGCAGTATTTTCAAATTGATAAACTACCTTTTATAAAAATGTTTTTGCAGCTACCCGCAATTGTATTATTTTCGGCACCCGTTTATGACAAGCATAAAACATACAATAAAGATAAAACAGTGTGCCGTGTGGCGGAGCTGAACCTGTCTTGTTGTACCAATGATAGTAATGCCTTCCGCCAAAACGGGAGGCATATTTTTTTATTGGCAGGCCGCTTTTGCATAATGTTTCACTTCGACAAGCTCAGTGTGACATTATACAAAGCTGTCAGCCCGAATTTGTCGAAGGCGGGTTTAGCAAATATGTTCATACTCAAATTAAAACCTATTAAATGAAAGTTGCGGTTGTAGGTGCCACAGGACTGGTGGGCACAAAAATGTTACAGGTGCTGGCAGAAAGAAATTTTCCTGTTACAGAACTGGTTCCGGTTGCTTCAGAAAGATCTGTTGGTAAAGAAATAGAATACAAAGGAAAAAAATATAAGATCGTAAGCATGCAGGATGCTATTGATGCACACCCTGCCGTAGCTATCTTTTCTGCTGGTGGAGGCACTTCGCTGGAATGGGCGCCAAAATTTGCTGATGCCGGCATCACTGTAATTGACAACAGCAGCGCATGGCGCATGGATGAGACAAAAAAACTGGTAGTGCCGGAAGTAAATGCACACGTGCTGACCGCAGCAGATAAAATAATTGCCAACCCTAATTGCAGCACCATACAAATGGTGGTGGCGCTGAAACCCTTACACGACCGCTACAAAATAAAAAGAGTGGTAGTGAGCACTTACCAGAGCGTAACAGGAACAGGTGTGAAAGCTGTTGAACAAATGATGAACGAACGCAAAGGCGTGGATGGGCCAATGGCGTATAAATATCCTATTGATCAGAATGCTATTCCGCAGATCGATGTATTTACTGATAATGGCTACACCAAGGAAGAAATGAAAATGGTGAATGAGACCAAGAAGATCATGGAAGATAATACCATTCGTGTAACGGCTACCTGTGTGCGCATTCCTACCATGGGCGGGCACAGCGAAAGCGTGAACATTGAATTTGAAAATGATTTTACGATCGATGAAGTAAAAGATATCCTGCATAGCAGCCCGGGCATTACTTTACAGGATGACCTGGAAAACCAATTGTACCCGATGCCGCTGACTGCACATGATAAGGATGATACTTTTGTGGGCCGTATCCGCCGGGATGAAACACAACCGAATACCTTGAATTGCTGGATAGTGAGTGATAACCTGCGCAAAGGAGCTGCTACCAATGCGGTGCAGATTGCGGAGGAATTGTTGAGGAAAGGGTTTTTAAACAACACGAATTAGGCGAATTACACGTATTGCACGAATTAAAGTAAAATAAAAGCAGGAGTCATCAGTAATTTGATGGCTCCTGCTTTTAGCCGGCAAGGGAATAAAAATCCAGCAAACCGTAGTAGGCTAATGTGAGAAAAACGGAATCGATCAACCCGTGCACAATGATATTGATCCATATATTCTGAAACTTATAATAGATAAATCCAAAAGCGATCCCGAATAAAAAGGTAACGGTTAAACCGGTAGCGCCCTGGTATGAATGTGGAATGGAAAAAAGAATAGCGGATACCAGGATCAGAACAAGAGGGTTATTACCAATGACCTTTTTTAGCTGGGCGAATGTAAATGCCCTGAATAATAATTCTTCTCCTATTGCAGCGCTGATCCACATTTGAAGCAGGAATTTTAAGTAGAAGCTACTATTTCCTTTTATTAATTCAAAGCTGGAATAGTCTGCAGGTTCGTCCAATAATTTATTGATGAGCGGCTGAAAAATAAAATCCATTGAGAGTTCCAGCAGCAGGTAGCAAACTATGATGATCTTTAGTTCCCGTAAACCAATTTTTTCAAAATGGAGATTTTTTAAACGCTTATCCTGTAACCAGGTTGTTGCCAGTATAAAAACAATGATAATACAAAAGCCATAGGGAAATTTTACAAATGGATTATAGACCAGCAAGAATGCGATGATCAAAAACAATAGTGCCGTCAGCCGGTGGGAAAGGATATTTTTCATTATACCTGGTTATTTAGTAATGAAAAATACTCCTGGTCTATTAAATAAAAACAGCCGATGGGATCGGCTGTTGTATTTGTGTGTTGAATTGAGTTAACTGATGGTCCAGGTTTCTTTTCCTCTCAATAATTTATCCAGGTCGCCTTTACCTGCTTTTGCAATGGCTTCATCAATCTGCAGGCTCATTACATCTTCGTAGCAGGCTCTTTCTGTTTCATAAAACACACCGAAAGGCCTTGGCAGGTGTCCTGCAATGCGAGGGTCGTCAAACATGCGGATGAGTATCTGCGCTTTGTAGAAATCTTTTTCATCATGTATCCACAGGTCGTCGGTTGATGCTCCTTCGGCAAGGTCAACGATCACCGGCTGGAAACCATCTAATTTGATCCCTTTGTTATTCGTGGCGCCAAATACCAATGGTTTGCCTTGCTCTAAAAACAATGCTTCATCTGCTTTGCTGCTTTTTTCTGTAAAAATTTCGAAAGCGCCATCATTAAAGATATTGCAGTTCTGGTATATCTCTAAAAACGAAGCGCCTTTGTGTGCCTGGCTGCGGAGTAACATGGCCTGTAGGTGTTTGGGATCCCTGTCCATGGTGCGGGCAATAAAGCTGGCATCGGCCCCCATTGCCAGAGCAAGGGGATTAAAAGGATGATCAATGCTTCCCAGCGGCGTACTCTTGGTTATTTTATGTTCTTCGGAAGTGGGAGAATATTGTCCCTTAGTGAGCCCGTAGATCTGGTTGTTGAACAGCAATACATTCACGTCAAAATTCCTGCGTAGCAAATGAATGGTGTGGTTACCACCGATGCTTAATCCATCGCCATCACCGGTTACGATCCAAATGCTCAGTTCGGGCCTTGCTGCTTTTAATCCGCTGGCCACGGCTGTTGCACGACCATGAATACTGTGCATACCATAGGTATTCATATAATAGGGGAAACGGCTGCTACAACCGATGCCGCTTACGATCACAATATTCTCTTTCGGAATACCAAGTGTCGGCATAATCTTTTGCACCTGCGCCAATATGGAATAGTCGCCGCAACCGGGGCACCAGCGTACTTCCTGGTCGGTTGCAAAATCTTTGGCGGTAAGGGCCGGTTTATCCGGAGTAGTAGTATCTGACATGGTAGATAGTTAATGCGCAAAATTACTGAAAAAGCGGATAGTTCATGGATGATGGTTCATGGAAAAGGGCTGTACAGTGTATTGGGGCGTTAAATTTTCCAAAAACATAAACAGTGAGACCATAGTCGATGGTCCATAGACCGGCTTAAGGAATAGTTAGTTTATTTGTTTTGTTCAAGAGTACTAAGTGTCTTCCACCAGCATACCCTGCTATGGTCTATGGACTATTAAAATAGAAAAGCCGCTGGTTCACGCCAGCGGCCGGCTCTTTAGGCCTAAATCATTAGATACAGACACTGCTGTTAAGCATTGCTTACCAGAGGCGTCCATGATTTATTTGTAGACATAATACCTCCTTTTTGTTTGATGAGAGATAAATGTACGATGGAGTTTGGTTATCGAGCAAATATTTTTGTTAAGAAGTGGGGAGACCATAGACCATGGTCAATAGTCCATAGAAGACTATAAGAGATAATTAGTTTAAATATACTGTTTAAGAAGAAGCTTAAATCTTACTTATATATATTCTACTCCTCTTTCATTCTCATTTCTCCTTTACCTCTTAGATTAAATAAAAAAACAAAGGGAAAGGAGCACAAAGAGACGATCTTCCACCGGTACACACTGTTATGGACCATGGTCTATGGACTATAAACTATTGACTAACCAACTCCTCCCAATACTCCGCTGCCCTTCTCGTATGTGGTATCACAATTGTGCCGCCAACGATATTAGCCACAGCAAACACTTCATACATTTCTTCGGTAGTAACATTCAGCTCATGGGATTTGCCTAAGTGGTATTTGATACAATCATCACAACGCAGTACCATACTGGCTACGAGGCCGAGCAGTTCCTTCGTTTTTACATCCAGGGCGCCTTCTGCATAAGTGTTGGTATCAAGGTTCCAGAGTCTTTTTATTACCAAATTATCCTTGCTTAAAATGACCTCGTTCATTTTAGTGCGGTATTCATTGAATTCATTAACGAGTTTGCTCATATAAAATAATTTTGAGCAGCAAAGTTAGGATAAGAAGGGAAGATAGCATTTAAGCCAGCTGTACGGAAACGGTAATGACGGTGCCATTATGAGAGCGGATATCAAAGCTGCCGCCGATCTCATCCATGCGCTTTTGCATGTTCTTTAAACCATTACCAAAGCTGTTATTGTTTTGCAGGCCTTTACCATTGTCATGGATCACCACCCGCAGTTTGTTTTGTATTAAGGTGATGGAAACATCTGCTTCAGTAGCACCCGAATGCTTGAGAATATTGTGAAAAGATTCCTTGGTGATCAGGAACAAATTTTTACGCTGGCCGCCACTGAGCTGCGTTTTTTCCGGAAGATCAGGCGAAGCCTTGTAAGTAAATTTAATATTGGAATTTTCGAAAAATGAAACACCATATTGCCGTACATATTCCGCAAAATTGTGCAGGCTGTCATTTTCCGTATTAAGACTCCAGATAATGGTATTCATCCGCTGCGCAATGTCTTTTGCCGTGGAAGAAATCTTTGATGCAAAATTTGGGCTTTCAGGATTGTCCCCATCTTTCAATACCATCAGGTCGCTCATCATTCTTATACTGCTTAAGCCGCCACCCACATCATCGTGCAGGTCTGCAATAATGCGTTCCCGTTCTTTTGCTACCGCCTGTTGCCGTGCAATGGCAGCATTGATCAGCGATCTTTCATTATCAGCAACCTTGCGCTGCAGTGCCAGTGTGAACAGGAATATATCTGCTACAATGGCCATCATTACAGGGATATAGGAGATGGCATTGGTAATGGGACCAGCCGGGTTTTTAGCCATAGCAATACCAAGGAACATGGTAATGATACTGCCGGTAAGCACGTTAATACTACCCCAGATGATATATTTTGCATACGGCACTTTGTATTTGAACAAAGCAGTTACCATGTACATCTGGATGGGGAACATGATGAGGCTGATGATGTAATAGACCGTATCGTAATTGGTATGGGTGATATTGCCGATCAGGCAAGCCATAGAAAGTACTACGTATAATACAAGAAAGAACCTGAAAATGCGGTACAATGGCCTGGACTGTTTAACCAGGTTGAGGTAAAAAATAATGAACAGCGTATAAAAAAAGCTGATGGAAAATTGCACGGGCCGCTTGAATATTTCCAGCAGGTTGAAAGAGGACTTTACATCAGGCCGTGGATTGAACAATTCGGGAATGGCGCATATATAATAAACTCCAAGCAATAAAAGATAAATGGAATAGAACAGGTATTCTTTTTTCCTTAATATACTGAACTGTATAAAAAAGTAAAGCCCCATGAATACCGTGACGCTTTCAAAAAAATAAATAAAAATGCTGGAAGTGGCCATCCTGTTGTTTTACGGCACGTAGTGCCGCTATGCTTTTGTTTGCTAATTTAGTTCAACAACAGGTAATAAATTCGTTTGCTACCGGTTAAGGTAAAGGTTCACGGCTTCTACACGGGTGTTTACCTGCAATTTTTTATAAATATTCTGCACATGTTTTCTTACAGTTCCCCAGCTGATATTCAGGGCATCTGCTACTTCTTTACCGATAAGCCCTTTGGCCAAATGTTCAAGCACCATTTTTTCCCGGTCGCTCAGCCCTTCTATCATGGAGTTTTCGCTACCCATGCTGTTGAAACTGGCTACTACTTTACGGGCAATACTACTGCTCATGGGACTGCCGCCTGCAATAATATCATCCAGCGCTTCGAGTATTTTCTGCGGCCCTTCTGTTTTTAAAATATAACCTGCGGCGCCTGCTTTCAGCGAATCGAAAATTTTATCATTGTCCTCGTAAGCCGTACACATCATGAACAGCATTTCGGGATACATGGTCTTTAACGCATTTACACAAGTGATACCGCTTGCGCCGGGTAAATTAATATCCATCAATACCACATCCGGTCTTACTTCTGGGATGAACTTCATGGCTTCTTCGGCATTGGCATAACTTCCGCCCAGGGCATAGTCCCTGCTCATTTGTATCATCATATCCATGGCTTCCCGCAGATCGGGCTTGTCTTCTACAATACACACTATTTTTTTCTCTGCTGACATAGATGGCAAAATTACTCCTTTAGCCCGTGGGCAAAATACCCCATTGTGCGTACCCGGTACACAATTATTGTATATTACCCAGAAAGTCTTTGATTCCCAGTAATATTTTTTCTGCCATCTGCTCCTGGAAATTTTCATCCAGCATCATGGCTTCTTCGGCAGGGTTACTGATGAACAATGTTTCTACCAGGCAATTGGGATATTCCGTCGGGCTGTTGAGCATAAAGTTAAAAGACCCTATAACACCATATTGTTTCAAACCCAGCTCCTGCATACGTTTATTGATCGCTACACTTAAAGGCTGAAAACCTGTATAACGGTAATGTGTACTCGTACCGCCGGAACGTATGGGATCGGAAGATGAATTTAAATGCACGCTGATCAGCAGATCGGGCATACTGTCCCGGTAAAAAAGAATACGTTCTTTGTTGTCGAAAAATTTCTCCGCTGTGCGGGTCATGATCACTTTTGCACCCGCAGCCTGCAATGCTTTTTGCAGCTTTAGTGATACAGCCAGTGCCAATTCTTTTTCTGAAGAACCTGTTGGACCACCGGCACCCGTATTGCTGCCGCCATGGCCTGCATCAACAGCTATCACGAGTTTATTCAATGAAAGATCTTTTGGCTGCTGCTTTACTTTTATCACCAGTGTATTGCCCCGGTAAAAAACCTGGTGGCCCCAATGTTGTTTATGCTTCAACCTGATCTTTATCCTGAATATTTCATCGGCCACCTGCTCATAATCTACTTTCTCAATTTCTTTGGCAGACTGCAGCTGCGATATCCAGTTGGTATTATTGGTAGCACCATATACATCTACAATGATCCCTGATGGGTCGGTTTCCTGGAAAGACTGGTAGGGCAGTTTTGCTGTAAGAGCCACCGTTACATAATCATATTGTTCATCGCCATATACAGACCATGCACCTGTGAGTGATTGCGGCCCATTACTTCCTTTAGGCAATAATGAAACAAGTTCAGAAGGAATATAGGCTGTGAGAGAAGGCGCCAGTTGCACCCTGTAATCATTGCCGATCTTACCGGTAATTTTCAGTAGCACCAGGCTATCAAGGTAGCCGATCTTGGCGCCGCCGAGCCTGTCGTCACCAAGGCCATATTCCAAATGCGCCAGCCGCCCTTTTGTAATAGCCACATCAGAAGCCAAAGGAGATTGTACAGAAAAACGATACTTTGTTTCTTTGGTTATTGCCTGCCCGTCTTTATTGGTGAGCATTACAGGAAATTTAATGGCTGAAAAACTATCGGTAGCAGCAATGGTATATTCGCCCCGGTAAATGCCGGGCATTTTATTATTGTTGTCAACCTGCATTTCATACAACGCAGTATTGTTAAATGTGGTAAGCACAGAACCAGGCAATGCTTTTACTCTGAACTTTATCTTATCCCCGGGCTTTAAAACAAGATCCCCTTCGGGAAAGGTCTCAACACTTTCTATATCGAATGTTTTTACCGGCTCTGCAGGTTTGGTTAACCGGTAGGTATAAGCAATATTTTTTGTGACTGTTTTTTTGCCGGACGTTGCTTTCATTTCAACACTGGTGTCGCCGCCCACGGGTACATTTACTTCAAAGGCGAAACCACCACTGTTGTACACTTTCACTTCCTGGTTATTGATGGTAAGCGTACAGGTTTTACAGGTGCTGCCTGTAATAAATTGTTTGCCGGAGCTCACTATATTCTGCTCCTTTGTTCCGTTTACCAGTTTTATAAAAGGGTTCTCGCTGTTTTGGGCTGATGCCGTTTTTGCAAAAATTAAAACGCCTGCACTTAAAAACAATTTCATCTTCATGCTACTAAGTTAAAAAAGCATTAGGATTATTATGAACGCTGCAATATCTTTTAGCCAATATTTATGAGCCGCATTTTAATACGATATGAAAATAGCAGAACAACTGGCCAGTGCATTTGGCCGCAGGGATGAAGAACCTAATATCGCTCTTGCAAAAAAAATTGCAGGCAAAAGTGATGATAAAGCAACAGCGGAACTAATTGACCTCTTGCAAAGCAAGGATAAAAATATTCAAAGCGATGCTGTTAAAGTACTGGATGAAATTTCAAAGATCAATCCTTCTTTGATAGCGACACATTCGCAAACATTCTTATCTATGTTGAGCAGCAAGAACAACAGGCTGCAATGGGGAGCCATGGCAGTACTGGATAATATTTGCAATGAAGTTCCTGCAAAAATGTATAGCAAGCTGCCGCAAATAATGGAAGTGGTGGAAAAAGGTTCGGTGATCACCCGTGACCATGCGGTAAACATCCTGGTCAAACTATGCGCTCACGACAAATGGAATAAAGATGCATTCCAGTTATTGAAGGAACAGCTGCAACACTGCCCTACCAACCAACTGCCGATGTATGCTGAAAATAGCATGAATGTTATAAAGCCTGCACAAAAACCTGAAATGGTCAAGCTGTTGACGAAAAGGCTTGCGGAAATTGAAAAGGACAGCAAGCGCAACCGGTTAGAAAAAGTCATTAAAAAATTGTCTGTTTAAGACCTGTTCAAAATAAAAGAGCCGTTCAGATGAACGGCTCTTTATATAAAATTGTTGCTGACTATTATTTGTAGCTGTAAGCAAAGCCTTTTTTCATTGATTGTTTAACACCAAAGCCATCAGCTTTATCAGATGTTAACAGGATGAAAGGAGCACCCATTTCAGCTGCTGCCTGTTTCAGTCTTTTGGTTGCTTTTTTATCAGCAGAACCTGCAGTGTTGTAAGAGATCAAACCAGCGGTTTTACCTTTTACTTCTTCACCTTTTTTCAGGCCAACCACTTCAGAAGCGTTGGTAAGGATCTGAACTTTTTCCCAATCATCTTCGCCGGTAACAACGATCTTTTCAGAAATGTCTTCTTTCCTTCCTGAAGAACCGTAAGTAATGTTTGCTACAGCAAATTTTCCGATTGTTTGTTCAGCATCTTCGCCTGGGTATTTGTAAGTAATAGTGGTTTCACCAACTTTGATCACTTTCACTTCCAGGGTTTCGCCGGAATGTTTTTTCATTTTGTCTGCAGTTTGAGCAAAAGTTGCAACACCGCAGAATGCCAGTACCAGGGATAAAATAAATGACTTCATATTATTTTTTTGTTTGGTCGCAAATATATGGATTAGTTTTACATGAGCAACTAATTCTACAATTCCTTAACAGGTAACAGTTACAGCGAATATTTGTTGTCAGCGATCAACTTATCGGCGATCCTTCTCCTGGCGTCCTTACTATTGAATGGCGCTGTTTTCGTAAAGCGTTTAAGACCAAGCAACATCATTCTTTGTTCGTCTCCGTCGGCAAATGCATTGATAGCGTCCTTGCCTGCCTTATTGATCATATCAACAGCATCATTAATATAACAACGCATGATATCTGTCTGCAAAGACACGGCAGCTTCTCCTTGCTTATCTGTCATTTTCATTACACGCAGCAGGGCACTTTCTGCATGGAAGGTCCACAGAGCCATATCTGCAATGTTCATCAATATTTCCTGTTCGTTTTGCAGGCTCATCATCAGCTTTTGAACAGCAGCACCGGCGGTCATCAATATGGCTTTTTTCATATTTATAATAGCCTTGCGCTCTGCAGCAAATACACCTTCATCTTCATTGCCAAAGTCCGGTATGCTCATCAGCTCTTTTGAAACAGCCATGGCCGGGCCCATCAGGTCGAGCTTACCTTTCATGGCACGCTTCAGCATCATATCAACGGTAAGCAGGCGGTTGATCTCGTTGGTGCCTTCGTAAATACGGTTGATGCGGCTGTCCCTGTATGCACGGCTGATCATGTATTCATCGCTGAAACCATTGCCGCCGTGAATTTGTACGCCTTCATCTACAATATAATCCAACACTTCGCTGCCATCTACTTTTAAAATAGCGCACTCAATGGCGTACTCTTCAGCAGCGCCCAACAATGCTTCATTGAACGGTTTGCCCGCAGCCTGCAATTCCACTTCTTTATCGTCGATCCATTTGCTGGTCCTGTACAATGCACTTTCTCCTACCCAGATGCGGATGGCCATTTCTGCCAGCTTGTGCTTGATAGCGCCAAAGTTGGCGATCGCAGTTTTAAATTGTTCACGGGTATTGGCATACTCCACCGTTGAGCTCAGCGCCATTTTAGCACCACCCAATGCAGCTGCGCATAATTTCAGTCGCCCGATATTTAAAATATTAAAAGCGATGATATGGCCTTTGCCAATTTCGCCCAGCACATTTTCAACCGGCACTTTGCAATCCTGGAAATACAATTGAACAGTAGAAGAACCCTTGATACCCATTTTGTGCTCTTCAGGCCCCTGCGTAAATCCTTCCATGCCACGCTCTACAATAAAGCCGGTAAATTTATCGCCATCTACTTTTGCGAATACGGTATATACATCTGCAAAACCACCATTGGTGATCCAGCATTTTTGCCCGTTCAGTAAATAATGTTTGCCATTAGCGCTCAGCGTAGCTGTTGTTTTTGCACCCAGCGCATCGCTGCCGCTGTTAGGTTCTGTCAAACCGTAAGCACCTTTCCATTCACCCGTTGCCAGCTTGGGAATATATTTTTTCTTTTGTTCTTCTGTACCAAAATATAAAATGGGCAATGTACCGATTCCCGTATGCGCCGCAACTGCCACGCTAAAGGAGAAGCCGCCGCCCAGGCCTTCATTCACCAATGTAGAAGTAATAAAATCTTTTCCCAACCCGCCAAGGTCTTCAGGAATAGCGGCGCCCAACAAGCCTTGTTCACCGGCTTTTACCATCAGCGATGGCATCAGGCCTTCTTCCATTTTATCAATGCGGTCGATGGCCGGCAATACTTCGCTGGCTAAAAATTGCAGGCACATGTCTTTTACCATCTGCTGCTCTTCGTTGAAATCTTCCGGTGTGAAGGTTTCAAATGCATTGCTTTCTTTGATTAACCATTCGCCACCTTTCAAAACATTGGCTGTTGATGTTTCAGTACTCATGATCGTAGTATTTAAAATTATTTGTTAGCGTTTGTTGATGTTGCGGGTTTCGGGTTGTGTGTTTCTGGTTAGGTGTTTGCCAACCCGTAACACGCAACAAACATCCCGCAACCGTTATTTCAGGTTCTCATACACCATCTGCAACACTTCCTTCGCAATTTCCACCTGGCCATGTGTTACGCCTTCCAATGCTTCATTGAGAGTTTGGTTAGCCACTTCCATGCTTTTTTCCTGTAGCTCCTGCGCTTCCGGTGTCAGGTAGATCATGTTGATTCGCCTGTCATCTTTACTTGCTACTCTTTTTACCAGCTTCAGCTTTTCCAGGTTATCTACCAGCCTGGTGATGCTTGGTTTGTCCCTGAAAGTGGCATCGCACAGTTGCTGCTGGCTCATGCCATCTTCCTTCCACAAGTGATAGAGCACGCTCCATTGTTCAATGGTTATTTCCACACCCGCCTGCTTAAAATTCTTTTGCAGCCTGCGTGCAATGGCGGTGCTCGCCTTGCCCGTAATAAAACTGTATAGTTCGCTTTTCTTAAATTGGTTGTTTGACATATAGTTGTTTATGCAACTACATAAAGATAGCTAAAGGTTTTATATTGCAAAAAAATTTTTTTGGCAGGCCGGCACCGGAGCTTTGGGCAACATCGTTGTGTCACTCACTTCTGCCACATACCAATGGGCAACATTCATGAGCATCCTTCTCACAATCAGCATTTTATTCCTTTCAGCCTATGTGTTGCTACTAATGTATTACCGCATAGCCTGGAGCCAGCTGCCCGCCTTTGAACCCGCAACCCGCAACCCACAACCCACAACCCATATCACAGTCATCATCCCCGCCCGCAACGAAGCTCAAAACCTTCCGGCACTTTTAAATTCGCTGGAAGCACAGACCTATCCCAAACAATTTTTCCAGGTGCTGGTCATTGATGATCATTCTACGGATGACACGGCCGCCATTGCAGCGCAATATTCATTTGTTACCTGCTTATCCTTAAAAGATTTCATCGGTAATGATCCGCTTAACTCCTATAAAAAGAAAGCGATTGAAATTGGTATTCAAAACAGCATAGGTGAGCTGATCGTTACAACGGATGCAGACTGTATCGTTCCCAAAAACTGGCTGACAACCATTGCTGCTTTTTATGAAGAAAAAAGAGCTGTCTTTATTGTGATGCCTGTAGCCATCAATTGCAGCGCAAAGCCAATTGAAATTTTCCAGGCGCTGGATTTCATGAGCCTGCAGGGAGTAACAGGAGCATCTGTGCATAAAAACATGCACAGTATGTGCAACGGCGCTAACCTTGCGTATAGTCGCCAGGCTTTTGATGCCGTGGATGGTTTTAAAGGCATTGATGCCATTGCCAGTGGCGATGATATGCTGCTAATGCACAAGATCGCTTTACAATACCCC
Source organism: uncultured Ferruginibacter sp. (assembly GCA_964404845.1). Classification (GTDB taxonomy): domain Bacteria; phylum Bacteroidota; class Bacteroidia; order Chitinophagales; family Chitinophagaceae; genus Ferruginibacter. The sequence continues at coordinate 24,062 of CAYOLS010000021.1, forward strand.
GGTGCTGTTCATTATATACGATCAAGCGATGTAATTGTGCAGACAGAGCCCGTACATAGCATAAGGGAATTTTTTAACCAGCGCATCCGCTGGGCCAGCAAGGCAGATAAATATGATGATAAAAGAATTTTTTGGGTACTGCTTATCGTTTACCTGCTTAATGTTTTATTACTGCTGCTACCTATAATATCGGTGGTCAGTCTTCAGTGGCCGGTGGTCTTCTACTCGATCATGCTTATTGCCATCAAAACCATTTTCGAGCTCATCTTTTTATACCCTGTCGCCCAATTCTTCCGCAAACAATCCCTGCTTTGGGCATTCCCGTTGGCACAGCCATTTCATATCCTGTACACTGTTATAGCCGGGTGGTTGGGCAAGTTTGGTTCCTATCAATGGAAAGAAAGGACAGTGCGATAAACTATACTGCCAGGCTGAGCTTGCCGAAGTCGGAGTTTTCATCTCCTGAGCGACTTCGACAAGCTCAGTCTGACATTTCGATTATATAAAATTTCAACCTTGTACACTAGTAAAAAATCAAACGGAACATTTCTTGGAATTAATTCGTGAAATTCGTGACGCAAACTCAAGTCATAAATATGCCGCAGCAATCATATTCTTTTGGTCAGCAGGTCTGGCAGCGCCTGAAAAAAAGAAAGGCGGCATTTATCAGCCTGCTCATCATATTTTTTGCTGTGCTTGTTGCTATTTTCGGTTATGTGATTGCGCCGGATAATACACCGTTTGCCGACCTGCAAACGGTGGAGATACAGGCCCGCAAACCAGGCTACCAGCAGCTTTTCTTAAAGATCCCCAATAATAAATTGCCGGAAGGCAACGCTATCAGCCATTTTTTTAATGGCAAACCATCCGCTTACAATTATCTTCCCATCAGCAGCTACAGTATACAGGGCAATGAGATTGTTGTGCAGAAGTATGTGGATGAAGACACAACAGTGGAGCAACGTTATGCCATTGATGCATTGACAAAAAACAATCCTACTGAAATTCAAAACAACATCGTTACAAAAAAATACCGGCTGGGAACGGATGCATTCGGAAGAGATATCCTGAGCAGAATCATTATCGGCACCAGGGTAAGTCTCGCTGTTGGTTTGATCGCTGTTATTATTTCCCTGCTCATCGGCACTCTGCTGGGTGCTGTTGCGGGTTACTACCGTGGATGGGTAGACGAAGTGATCATGTGGCTCGTAAATGTTACCTGGAGCATTCCTACATTGCTGTTGGTGTTTGCCATTACAATGGCCATGGGCAAAGGTTTCTGGCAGATATTTATTGCAGTGGGTCTGACCATGTGGGTAAGCGTAGCACGCCTGGTACGTGGGCAGGTGATCGCCATCAGGGAACTGGAATATGTGCAGGCAGCCAAGGCATTAGGATTCAGGAATAACCGTATTATAGCCCGTCATATTTTACCGAATATTTTAGGACCGCTATTGGTGATCGCTGCGGGTAATTTTGCCACAGCCATTATAATTGAAGCGGGGTTAAGCTTTTTAGGCATTGGTGTTCAACCTCCGCAACCAAGCTGGGGACTGATGATAAAGGAGAATTATAATTTTATCATCACTAACAATCCTATGCTGGCGCTGGTACCGGGCTTTGCCATTATGATACTGGTGCTGGCTTTTAATTTACTGGGTAATGGCTTGAGAGATGCGGTGGATGTGAAGTAACCCCCTAACCCCTGAAGGGGGTTTAGTCAGCGGGCGCTACCG
>CAYOLS010000022.1:0-25776 GCA_964404845.1 uncultured Ferruginibacter sp.
AATAGCGGTGTAAGCCCTCTATAACTGAACTTTTGCCCATGCCTGGGCCACCTGTTATCAGGCCATTATCTTTTTGAGAAAAAGCAAACAACCTTTCAACCAGGTTTGCACGATCTATAATTATCCCTCCCGTTTTAGTAACTATTGCTTGGTTAGGCGGAATCACCGCATTCGTTGAATGGTTTGTATTAAAGAAAGCTGCTGCGGGAGTAATCAGCCTTTGAACCATATTGTGTAAAGTCGCTAACTGGTCAGACAGTTTATTTTTCTGCTTTATTTTCGTCAATAGTTTGGGAATGTCCCAGCTCTCGTAGCTAAACCCATCCGCCTTTATTTCCTTAAGTACAGCCTCGCTGCATTTACGGCTTATAAAAAGAATGATCAGTTTTTTGATCTTCTTGTCTTTGCCATTATGTTTCTTAAAAGTACCAACGGTGTTTTTTAATTTTACTGAATGGCTTTTATTCGATGTCACCTGTATGGCAATTCCTTCCCCTTTGTCATCAAGGTCAAAGCTGTCCTGGTTTTTTTTCTCGTCATTCGCATTTACCAGCTTCCACCCAAAAGCCGTATTCAAAAATTCACAGAAAAAATCTTCAGCATCCTTTGTTTCATTCGACAGGCCGAGCGAATTTGAATGTGCTACCACATCGGCATAAATAAAAAAACATCGCTGTATATCACTATAAAATGGTACGGTACTCATTACATTATTGTTTATTTCTCTGCCATTATATTCATCAGTCGATAGTTGATATAGTAAGTTGGTTTTCCGATTTTCTGGGGTTTTAAAATATTTGCTTCCGCAAGTTTTTTTAGCCAGGTAGAAGCTGTTTGCCGGTGTGCAATACCTCGTTTTTCCAACACCTCAATTTTAAGGTAAGGTACTGTAAACATCAGCTGCAGCAATTCATAGTTAAACGAAGATCCCAGCACGTTTTTCATCTCCTGTTCTATCTCATCTTTCAATGAAAGCATTGCTCGTATCTTTTTCGTGGTCAGCTGTGCCGTTTCAATTACTGCTGTTAAAATAAACATCACCCAGTCATGCCAGTTGCCATTTTCTGTCACACCTTTCAGCAACTGGTAATATTCAGTTTTGTATTGTACAATATAAGAACTCAGGTACAGCACCGGTTGTGTCAGTAACTCTTGTTGTACAAGATATAAGGCATTAATGATCCTGCCCGTTCTTCCGTTACCATCTGCAAACGGATGTATGGCTTCAAACTGGTAATGTATCAAAGCAAGTTTTATCAGCGGATCCGCATCCGATAATCCCGGGTCATTAATAAAGCGTTCCAGTGCCTGCAGTTTTTCCCGCAGTACATCTTCGCAGCAGGGTGGTGTATAGATTGTTTCTCCGTTAATCGCATTTTTCAAAGCTGTCCCAGGGCCCGTTCGTATACCTGAACTATTTTGTTTAATAGTTTGTACAATTTCTATCATCGTATTAGTCACTAGCAGATTGCTGTGTATAGTCATTCTGTCTAAACCTTTGTACAAAGCTTCCCGGTAACTCAATACTTCCTTGGCTGCGTGATTTTCAGTTCCTTCTTCCGAAGCAGCTTTGTATAACTCATCCTGTGTAGTCACAATATTTTCAATGGCAGAACTGTCTTTACTTTCTTCCAGTACAATGGCATTGATCAGCAGCTCCGGGTAAGGCAGCGAGGCACAAAGCCCGTTCAGTTCTCCCAGGTATCGGGATGCCTTGGCCATATGCTTTAGTAATTCGGAAGTTTCTGTGAAACCTGCCGGTGGCAGATCCGGCAGGTCATTGTAGGCAATATTCTTATCGTAGGCCATCTTTCTTGATATTAATTGTGATCTTAAGGCACTTCAAATACAGCTCATTAGTCAAAAAACGCCTCATTTGTGACGAATTTATGCCTTATTTTCAACATAATATCATTTTGATGTCGAAAAATCATAATTATTTCAACATGAATAAGTTTTTATGTCGAATTAGATAACAATAGAAAAGCTGTTATGACTAAAAGAAAGGAATACTTCGTTAAAAACAATCGGGAAGCTAAAAGGATATTTTAATCTGGGATCTAATCTGTGGCAATCAAAAAAATCAATTTATCCTTTCTGCTGTAAGTTGGTGAATGGTGTTTTCATAACCCATCCAATATTCTAGTCGGATGGCAAGCTCATATTTATAGGTTGTGCCATAAATATCCTCATAGTCAATTGTAAGTGAAATGGGAGGGAAGTCAAATTTCTGATGAGGTTTTTCTTGGTGATAATTTAAAAACACATATGCCTGGTAAAGATCCAAAAATTGAGACGGAATATCAAGATGATAAGGCTGGTTGGATATTTCGGCATTAAAAATATGGCTAATGGAAGAAATATTTTCCTTAATGAGTAAAATATCATCGATATGCTTTTTCAAACGAAATTGAAGTTGGCCGTATAGTTGCGTGTTCTCCGAGTCTTTTAAATTTATTTTTCCGGCGTAAGTGCTATTATTATTCAAGCCCTGAAAAAGTGCCACAATCCGGTCAAAATCCATAGTAAATCTAAAACTGATATTCTTGGCAGTCCGGTGCCCAATATTGTAAATGGGTATATAAAAAGGAATATAGGAAGACGGTTGACTGGTTTTTCGTTCATAGTCTTCATATGAAAAACTCAAAGGATAGGGTACACCATCAAGATCAGAGCTATTACAGTAAAATACTTTTTGAAGATTGGTCACCAACTCTGGCTGCACATTTCTTTTCGCCTCATCATCCTGCCTTTTTTTGTCTCTGCTATGTAACATAATTGCAATAACAGCAGTCAGGGCCAACGTTAATACGGATATTACTGGGTTCAACAATCCTCCTACAAAATCACCAAAGGTACCCCAGTCACCTTTGTTATCTGATAATTCGTTATTCCAAAACTTGTTTACATACACACCAATAGGAATCAATAATACAACTAACAATAAGATAATCCCCATTGCTATGAGTACACCATTCAGAATCTTAATTTCCAACTTTTGATTTTTGCTGAATTCTTTTTTAGGTTTGATTGGTTTAATACATGCTTTTCTGATGGCAACGCCAATAAAAATGATGAACGCAATTATTGCAGTAACCGATAAAAATTTAATCATTGCAGGTAGGGTTTAAAAAAATATTGTATTGGGCAAAAAAACTAATCACTAGCCCGTAGGGCTATAATATCGGTAGATAAAAAATTGTTATTACACAAACAGCAACACACTCATCGCATCTCCCAATCTGCGCCTCATGGTCTTCAGCGCTTTTGTAAGATGCGCCTCTGCAGTCTTTTCAGAAATACCCAATTCTTCAGCCACCTGTTTCAGTGGTTGGTCCAGCAGTTTATTATGTATAAATACCAGCCGGCATTTTTCTGGCAGTTCATTGGTCAGGTTTTCAATAATCTCCAGCAGCAGGCGATGCTCGGCAGCCTCCGCTTCTTTTTCCGTATGCGGTTCAACCTTTAAAGTATTAATATCAGTTTCCTCGTGCTTTCGCTGTTTGCTGATATTCCTGTACACCGCATAACGGGTCATAGCAGCCAGGTATACCGGCAATGATTGAATGCTGATTGTTGCACGTTTCTCCCATATTGCCAGGAATACATCCTGCACCACCTCTTCGGCAGCAGCATAGTTTCTCAAATTTTTATGAGCCAGCCAGTACAGTTTCTGCCAGTAACGATTATAAATTTCTGTAAACGAAGCCTCTGATCCCTGGTGGAGTAGAGTAGTGAGTTCAGAATCGGAATATGACTGGTAGAGGTTCATGACAAAACAATGATAATATAAATTTCATTCAAAATGCATCAGTTTGAATAGAAATCTTTTTAATAGCAAGAGTATTTTTCCCCCTGACTAGCTGCATGTTATGTCACAGAACTTTTATTCAGTTTTTACTAAAGGGTAGTTTAGTCTATTCCAATTCAAATTTACCATACAGGAAGGATGCTGCTTTTTTATATTCCGCATCACTCGACTTTTTCTTGCGCCGATAATTTTTCTTCAATCGTTTAACCAGCGATTGTCGCATATTCTCACTCGCTTCAGCATTAATAGATGCAGCAGGTTTCGGTTTTCTTTTTGTTGACATTTTAATCATCATTAAACACTTAGCATTGCTATGCAAGCCAGGCGGCCAATTCCATCAACTTAGTATTACTAAGTGATCGAAATGAAGTCAAAAGCTGACTTATATGTTATTGAACGGGTTAAAGAAAAGCGACTGGAGAAGGAGTGGACACAACTCGATCTCTCAGTAGAAATCGGCGTTTCCGCAGGTTTCATCGGTCAGGCAGAAAGCCCAAAGAACAGAACAAAATACAGCGTCACTCAGTTAAATGCATTGGCAAAAGTGCTGGACTGTAGTCCTAAAGATTTCTTCCCAACCAAGCCACTTTAGTAAGCAAAATTACCCATACTTAGCATTGCTAACTGAATCCTTCAAAATAATCCGTTTAGCACATATTTAATTCAGCCTTTCACAATTCCGGCTTTGTTGTTTTTGAATAAAGAATCCCATATGCTTTCTGATATTCTGTATCACCCTGCTTTTTCTTTAATTTATACAGCCATCTCTTGCCGTTGTTATTGGCTTTCTTTTCAATTTTAGCCGCTTTTTTTTCTTTGCTTTTCATAATGCTAACTATGATCATAACAGCCTTTTCCAACAAAAGTTCAAACAATCAGTTATAGCTGATTGTGCGCCACATTCGAAAAAATCAACTTAGTGTTTACTAAGTGAAGTTTGATGAAGACTAAGATCGATTTACATGTAATGAATCAGGTTAAAGAGAAGCGTGTGGCCAAAGAATGGTCACAACTCGATTTAGCTGCTGAATTAGGCATGTCAGTAGGCTTCATCGGACAGGTAGAAAGTCCAAGGTATCCCGCAAAATATAATATGCAACACTTAAATGCCCTGGCCAAAATCTTCAAATGCAGTCCTAAAGATTTTCTTCCCAACAAACCATTGTAGGTCTCAAGGCCCAAATGTATCAACTAAAATCCGCTTAGTAATAACTTATTACCGGCTTAAAGTCTAAATAATACTTTAAGCGCATCCTCACTATTATAAAGCACATATCTTGGTCTTATTAAACATTGGTAAACAAATTAGGTCACCTCACACTGTTTTCTTCTCCCATGTTTCTTTATCTTCAGCAGGAACTCCGAGCATCAGGATCTTTCTGGGCCTTGTCATTCCAACATAAATAGTTCTTAGCTCTTCTTCCTGTTCTTTGTCGGCCCCTTTGTTCAATAAGGTCGTATAATTATAGCTACCTCCTGTTTTTTTATCCACCAGTACCAAAACTGCATCAAACGTTTTCCCTTTTACCGAATGAATTGTTCCAAAATAATAGGGGAGATTGGGAGCCGCACTTTTCAAATCAAAATATTTATCAATTACTTCATTTGCCTTGGCATTATCTACGTTTAGACTGATTGCCAGTGACGCAGCTTTTAAATTATCATTGCTATTCTTCACCCAGTCTTTTAAGTTTGATCCTGTCGCTGTCGGAAGAAGTTTAATGAAATTAAAAATTTGGTTTCTGTGAGTCTGAAACCCATGCGCCTCTATGTAGGTGGCTATAAGTGCAGCATTGCAATGATAATTCTCATTTCCTGGTTTGTACAACGCATCAAAGTAAGCTCTTTCAATAATTTTGTATCCCTCGTTTATTCGGCCTTTTTCCATCAGGAGTTTTCCCGCCACAATATCTCTTACATAGTATGCTCCTTTCTTCCAGGGCAGCGTCTGCTGATCCGATATTTTGTCATCACCGGTTATGGCATTACCTATTTTATAACCTCTGAAAAGCACAGCTACTTTTTGCGTATCAATACTAATTCCGTTTGCTTCACATTCAGAAATAAAATGATCAATCACAACTTCCAGGTCAGCTTTTGTTCTGCCGGCATATCCTGTTGTTGTTGGTATGTAGGCATAGGTAGCTACATCCGATACTGCAGTACTGGTTTCATTTCTTTTAAATGTCTTCGCAAATGCCATTGAAAAATCGCAGATATGTTGAGAACTTCTCCAGTTTTCCAGTAGCTCTATTTTATTCCAGTCATTGTATTTTTTATCAAACAGCTCGGGATCAGCCATGTTCCATTCATAGATCGATTGATTTCTATCGCCAATAAGCATGATATTTTTCGCTCCTCTATCATTCAATATTTCTATTATTTTCATTTGGATAGCATTGGTATCCTGGGCTTCATCAATAATGAAATATTGAAACTTATTAGCAATGGCCTTTGCTATCAATGGATATTTTTCCAAAATCTTCAATGCTAAATAATTCGCATCCGATTGGTTCGCATACCCCTCCCGAAAATTTTCCCATTTCGCATCAATCACATCCTGCACCTTTTTATGTACAGTGCCATCGTTGTTGTAGTATTTATCTGGTTTAAACGAAAAATGAAACTCTTGTGCGGATATGAGATTATACAATTCGCCAGTAATAGTAAATGAAGTGCCATCAAAATATTCATGTGGATTTGCGTTCACCATAACAGGAAAACCCTTTTTTTTATCTTTTACATAAACCCTTTCTCCCTTTCCTTTACTCCAATGCCGGTAGGGTTCGCCCACCATTTCTGGTCTTTTTCCACATCCCATAATTAAATGCCCAAATGGAAGAAAAATATAGGTATTGATAAACTTATCAATCGTCCCAATAAAGTGAGGATGATCAAGTGAAAACTGCTCTCCATTATGCTTTACAAGTTTATCTTTTATCTCATCTGCTGCGGCATTCGTAAACGACATGGCAGCAATGCCTGTCCGGTTAAATTCTTTTGTATTTAAAAGCTTATCAATTCTAAGCGCCACCGACATTGTTTTGCCACTGCCCGGGCATGCTTTCACTACGCAGCACCCCTCATCATAATCAATTACTTTTTGTTGTTGTTCCGTTAGTTCCATACAATTATTTATTTACCTTCAACAACCCATTTAATTGCAGATTCTATGTAGGCAGGTACAGTAAATTTATCCTTATCCTGCTCCAATCGTATAGCAAGTTGTTGAGCAAATTCAGACTTGTCTTTATTCTTATCCAGCTTAGCCACAAATTCCAATGCTCTCAGTTTCATTGGTTCGTTAGCGGCCATAAATTTTGTTTTCGGGTGCATCTTTGTATATACTTCCATCATTACTTTGTAGTTGTCTTCAGAGGCTGCCATCAATTCATATTCAAAAGTATATTGAGCTAATAATGTTTTTAAATTTCCACATTCCATTTTCAGCGCTATCCGGGCCCTCGCAGATTTTAAATCCCTTTTTTCATCAATTTTAATGCTTACATAAGCAGCCTGGTCATTATACGCTGGATCTGTAAATGCATAGCCCTTTTCATTTATGATCCGGTTACTCGTGTCTACCACTTTATCTGTTCTCAGTTTGGCAAAGATGGCAATTGCATCTTTACTTGTGATTCCTTCATCGTCATTAATTAAACTACTTTCTGTGAAATTTCCTCTGTCATCATCAGATAAGATGGCACATCGGCTGGGCATTCGCTTTTTTGGATCTGCAGAGTTGTACATGCTGGCAAATGGTTCAAATGCAACTCCATTGATGTTCACTATCTCAATGCCATTATCATCCAGGCCATATTCTTTATCTACTATCAAGGCAAGTATAGGTAAAAGCAGTGCTTCAGATATCCCTTCAACCAGTATAGTCCCGTTCGAAAAAAATAATTGTGATTTTGTAACATCCAGGAATTTCCGCAGGTAATTTTTATTCTCAGTGGTGGCCTCTGAATTTTTAACTGTAAATGGTTCTTTCTTGCCGGGTTGATGTTGTAAAACAATCAAATCATCCAGGTCACTTTTGGCGGTAAGGGTAGGAGAATGTGATGTAATGAAAATTTGCACTCCAGTACTATGTAAGCTATTCAGGTAATTAAAAAATGTTGTTTGTCTTTGCGGGTGAAGGTGAGCTTCAGGCTCCTCAATCAGCAAAGCATAATAATGTTCTTTCTGTACTTTTCTTCTGTTAATCAGATCGCCCAATACCGACGCCGCAAATACAAGATTGTTTTCACCAAGGCCATTTTGCGATACATCAAAATAACGCTGTTTGCGTTCGTTACCTCCGGCCAGTTTTGCAGTAGCAAAAACAGGTTTTCTTGTCATTACTGCCTTAACAATATTGTCATATTCGTATTCTACCAATTGTATATGTACCTTGGAATTTTTCTTTTTTATATCGGCTTTAAGCAAATGGTCATTGATCCTGCTCATACCCGTATCAATTAAATCTTTCCAGTCAACCCCGGTTACAACATCTTCTAACTTTTTGGCTAATGCTGTCTTTTCTTTCTCATCGAGTTTTTTCGGTCCGCCACCTGGTACGTCATAGGAAGTCAGTTCTCTGAATAATGAAGAAACTTTGTTATCCCGAGCATATGGTTTTAATTCAAGTTCTGCATTTCTCAAAGGTGCCAGGTAGGTGTAAAAAAGTAATTGTGCTTCATTCGAATCTATTGATTGTCCTTCGTTATCGCCTCCCCATGTTCGCCATTTTAATTTTTTGATTCCACCCGCAGTCAACTCTAAAAAATATCGGAAATGCATTCGGATTTCAATGTTGTTTGGATCTGCAGGGTCTTGCCACAACATGCTCGTAAAATAGCTAACATCTTCCTGGTTCTCTATCGTAAAGTGCAGGTGAAATTCAATAGGGTTTGCTTTGCTATCTATATCGTCTTGATCGATGTAAAAATCTTCATCATTTCTTATACCTATATCACGCCATTGCTTTCCATAACTGAAGCATATTCTCAGCGCATCTATAATCGCAGTCTTACCTGAGTTGTTTTCGCCAATTATGATGTTGATCCCTTTATTAAATTCAACATCCATTTCATCAATCGAACGAAATTTCTTTATTCGAAGCAGTTTAAGGTACATAAGGCAGTTTTGGGTTAAAAGGTTGAATAAATATATAATTTTTATTTTATAGCTATTGCTTACAATTTGTTGTAACAAAAAACTCACCTGCATCTCTGCAGGTGAGTTATACTGTAATTTCAATCAGCATTCTAGTTTTCCAAAAGCTGCAACACTTCTGTTAACCAGTTCTCGGGACCAATAGTTCCGTACATCACATTTCATTTAATGGTTAATAAAAATTGTTTCAACAGCTTGCTTAGTCATTTAGCAACTGCAAATCATCCGCCCAGGGACCACTGCCCACGTTTCCAAACATTGCTTAAAATTTAAAAGGTTAAAAAATATTCAATCATTCAGTAGCTGAACACTGTCTGTCCAGCAGTTATCTCCAAGTCCCGAAAGCATCGTTCACATTTTAAAAGTTTAAGAAAATTGTTTCTGTTCTACAGGATTAACTAATCATGCCTTGCAAAAGACTTACAACCGCCTCTGCATAATTCAATACGCACACGTACATAGTTGATATTTTATGGATGAAAAAAATTGTTAGCGCAGTCCTGGCATTATATCCTCGAACGCAGGGTAGAGGTAATCACGTTTCATACCATACATGCCGTTTAAACTTCCTGCACATATATCAATCCCTTCATCACTTTCAATCATTACAATATGGCATAGTCTGCATCCCACCACCATCTCATCATCCACTCATTCAAAAAATCCAGGTTCCAAATCCTCCGTCCGGCACATAGGGTAATCCTGCAATCACAGTTCATCCAAAAATTCCCGGTCCATCTTTGTATCCTTCCCCGCTTCCTGGTGTTTGTTTTACTTTGAGGGAGGTAGCAATCGGTTCGTGGTAAAAGGATGGGAGCGGGGAGCTTTTTGTTCACCACAAAATCTGTCATCATGAGCGTGCAAATTCTTACCAAAGAAGGTCTCCAGCAATTCAAACAGGAGCTCCTGAAGGAAATTCAGCAACTCTTCAGCAACAATGTTCCGGTAAAAAAGAAGTGGTTAAAATCCTACGAGGTCCGTGAAATGCTCGGCATCTCACGGGGTACTTTACAAAACCTCAAAACAAACGGAACGCTTAATCCAACACTCATCGGCGGTCTGCTGTTCTACGACCACGATGAAATTACCCAACTCATGAAAGGCCAATCCAAATGAAAACACAACCCCATCACCCCCGTAACAAAATCAAAAAACGCAGAAAGAAAACCATCTCAAGTGTCATGCTGTCCAAGATCCCGATGCAATCGGGAAGGAACGAAGCATCTGATCTATCGAACAAAAAGTATCAATCTGGTAATATTGGTTCTTCAATCCTAAGAGTAAAGAACAAATGCTGAAGCTACAGTAGTAAAAATGCTCCAGCCCGTTTTGCTGTCATCCTGAGGCACGAAGGATCTTATCTGTCAAGTAGGAAGGAAAAGCATGAATAAATCGATTTCACAAGCCTAAGAGTGAAGAACAAATGCTGAAGCTACAGTAGTACAAAAGTTCAGTAGAGCTATACAGACAAACGGGCTGTACATCGTTTGTCTGCGCCTTTTTTGCCTACTTTTTTTGCGTAAAAAAAGTAGGGCATAGCGCAGCGCTCGCAAAAAGTGACAAAATAACGCAAGCGAAGCTTGAGCAAAAACTAAGGCTTGCCCTGGAAGTGCTGCTTACCACCGAACCCAAAAAAATTAAATAAAAAATGTATGAACTACATAAGGCACCTAAATGCCTTCTTTCAGTATGTTCGTCGTGATGACAGGCTCGCATGTTCCCATGTGAGCCTCTATTTAGCCCTCTTTCAGTATTGGAACTTCAACCGCTTCCAGAATCCCTTTCCTGTCTACCGCACCGATATCATGAAGCTCTGTAAGATAGGTAGTAAGAACACCTACCACAAGTGCATCAAACAACTCCACGAAGCGAGGTACATCATCTACCACCCAGCACCATCACCTTACCAGCCTGTAAAAATTTCATTGATCCGCTTAGATAAACAAGTTCCAAAAGATCCAACTCAATTAACGCTTTTCGGAAGTCTCCCCACTTCAGGGAGAGATTTAGAAGGGGTTGACTTGCCCCGGCCTTCAGGCCGGGGAGAGGATGGGATTGATTTGCCTCCCCCTTCAGGGGGAGGGCAGGAGGGGGGAGGGGTAAGTACCAATAATGATACACCCCATGTCCCATATTTGACCACAACAAGTATCAATAATAATACACAACAAGTCCCAAAAATGGGACAGCTTATAAAACTAGTAAACTTAAAAAATGTAAAACAGTGTCAAACACCCACACCGGTTGTACCAACCAATCCTCCGCATAAACAAAACAGCACCCAGCCACATGTCCCAAATATGGTACACGGTAAAAATACAACGGTGGCAAATCCCACCCTGCTCGAAATACAATTGCATTTTAAGGAGCAGAACTACCCTATAGAAGAAGCAGATAAATTTTATTATTACAATCAATCCAAAAACTGGATGCTCACCGAAAAATTCCGCATCCGCAACTGGAAATCCCTGGTCAAAAAATGGATGCTAAACCATCATACGCACTACTCCCCACTAGCCGCTAGCCATCAACCACTTGCCCCCCGCAACCTCCAAAAAGAAATCCAATACCTCTACGAATCCTGGCTCGAAGGAAAAGATGTTGACAGTCTTATAAAATCAGAACACTTTCATCATTGCAACCTGCAGCTATCTGCTGAGTTAATGAATTACTCCAAAGAGTGTCGTATCATTCAGTTGTCCGGTTCCAACAGGTACAGCAACCAGCAACTCCTGTTAGCCTATCAATCAGCTGGTGCTGACCATGATTTAATTTTGAAAGACCTGGCCAATCTTAAAAAACTGGCAATGAAATTGGCTGTCATCCAACTTTTCAATCAATGGAAAATGGCTCAATAATTTGTCAGGCTATTTATTCACTCAAAGCTGCCGGTCCTGTTTCGTCTCTGAGCTTTACAGGTATCTTCTTAAAAAAGTCTTTGGAAACAGATTTTATTTCTCCGTTTTTAATCCTGTCATATAGTTTCAGAAACTCTTCCTTATAAATACTGTTTCCATCATATTGTCTTAAATATTCTATGAAATTTTCAAGGCTTTCATAAATTACATTACACACCGAGGCGTCTATGGTAAATAATTTGTCAAAGTGTAATTCTCGTATGTTTAGTGAGATAAAACCATCCATATCATTTTTTGATATGAAATCCTGTAGTACTTTTATTGCTCTTTTTTGAATCGGGTATTCAATATGAGTAGTGCCATTCCCGGCAGGTGTTAAATTTCTGTCTATACAGACATTGAAAAATTGCCATAAATGTATATTCAGTTTTGAATGTTTTTTTATGGCACAACTAAAATTCAGGAATAAGGTATTCATTAGTTCAGTATCAGTAAATAAATCTGATATGTAATGAATATTCCTTTTGATAAGGCTTTTTAAAAAATCATCGCCGAATCGAAAATACCCTGTATCATTTTGCAAAAAGGGTTCTAGAAAAGATTTGTATTCTTCTTTGCTATCAAAAAAATCGATATTTCTTTCATTGCCTATCAATTTTGCCAGGTCTTCAGTTTCATAATTGATAAACCTCCCCGGAATTTTATCAATAGTAGGAGTTTCAATAGGGTGATTAGATAATTCAAAAATCACCGTAACAATCTTTTTAAAATCTTCCTGATCATCAAACTCGGTAATAGCCTGTAGCCTTTGGTTCAGTTCATAGCTTATATTAGGGTCTTTATATTCGGCAAGAGCCTTCTTTACAAATTCATCCGCCGGCAATACCCTTAATTTGCTGAATTCAATTTCTGACAGTTGCCCTTCTATTCCCAAAAAGAAGTAACGGTTAAACATCGATGGTTTTATCACCGATAAATGACTGTCAGCACTTTCTCTTCTTGCCTGCAACATATCTTTAGGGTTGCCGAAGATCGATCCAAACGCACTGCATATCACATCAATATTTTGTTTCGATAATTTCAATGAGTCATTAGATGCCATCAATATATCGTATAGTTGGCTCCTGGTCACAATTCCCTCAGGGTCTTTAATAAAAGAAAGCGTATAAGTATTGCCGGTATACCGATCCGAATTATCATGGTCAGTTGTTAGAATCTCACTATACCTGCGGTAAAATTCTGCAAACACTTCCGGGTGCTTAAAGCGGATCAATTCCAGGTTGTAAAAGTCAGGAAAATAGATCTCATCTTTTACAAATTCATAACTCAATCTGAAAGATGAAATAAACCGCACAGCATCCCTGATATTTTGTATAAACAAAGGAGTCGTATTACCAGTATTGTAGAAGAAATAATCTCCCCCAATTTCAACCAGTTCTTTATATCCTGCCTTACCTTTTATTGTTAAAACCGATTCCATCCTTTTTGTAATCTCATTTTGAATCATTTCTTTTTCAATAGGCGGCAGTGTGAACTCAAGTTGAAATATTTTCTCAAGAAAATAATGGGAATGGGTAGGGTTAATCTCATGCAATGCACTTAAAATATAATTTCGGTCATAGGCCACAATAAAAAAAGTATTGGGAAAGTTGGCTGTATTTCTCACTAGTCTTATCACTTCATATATCTCCTTTTTATCCAGCCGGTCCATATCATCTATTACAACAATAATTTTCCTTCCTATCCTTGTAATTTCTCTTCGTAAACTGTCATATTGGTTTTCTATAGAAGGATCACTCAAAAAAATATCGCCAATTCCTTTTATGTCAAGTGCACTCTCATATTTCGTTCCTTTTATAAGCAGCTTGCTGTAACTGTCTATTTTATTGTCTATCGTAAAACTAAATTGGCTTAACTTTTCTTTTAATAAATTGAAAAACGAGCTGATCATTTGTCCCGGGTTATTGTATTTCCAGGCATTCAGTTCAATAAGTATAAAGTCATTTTTTACTTCCTCAATCAAGCTATTTACAAACGTAGTTTTGCCGCTTCCCCACCTGCCAACTATACCAATCGGGAAAGAACCTTCTTTAGATTCCGTCTGGCGAATTTTATTCACCAACTCCTTCATAAACTTAACCCTGTTCAATGAATCATCAGTTTCGCTCAGCAGTTTGGCAATATCTACCTGGAAGCCGCTGTAAGTATCTGCATCCACTTGTTCATTTTTTTCATCTTTGCTGAAACTTACTTGAAGGATGGCACTAAGTATTATAATTCCCGGTATCAATACAAAATAATCCGTGAGCATAAACGTCGAAAAAAACCAGCTGGCAGTATAAATAAATGTAATGTCGTCTGTCCTGAAAATTAAATAAGCAAAACAAAAAAATACTAGGATTAATAACCAGCGAAAAGGAATAACTGCACCTTTTATCATCTTATATAATATCGGTATCGTAAATACGAGAACAATTATAATACACGCAACATCATATTTCGTTGAAGCTGTATCTATATAGGATAAAATCGGACCAGCTACAAAATTTTCCATAAGCCTTCCCAGCACTTTTTTAAAAAGAACAAACAATGCTATAGGAAAAATCAGGTACTTTATTATTTCTGTAAAGATCTTCATGGGGCTAACTTTTTTTGTTGCTGTATCCATTCTACAAGTTTATTTAATGCTGTAAGCAGTATCAGTGGGTTAAATACGTTTCATTTCTCAGGTGCATCGCTTTTCTAGCCTTCGCCCATTGTTTATCTAGTTCATGATCCATGTTCATATCCTGCATCCAGTCTTTCTCACTTGATTGGTAGGCAGTTTTCCATTCATCAAATCTTGTTCTGTTAACTACATCATGTATACTTTCGAGCTTTATAAATGAATCATCTATATGTATAATCTTTGTGCCTGAAGTGATGTCAATCTTGTAATCATCGGCCTTAATTAATAGCAACGAATGATGTTTTATTGAAAATGATTCTTTTTCATGTTCTAAAGGGAAAATCATTTTAATGTATCCGTAGATCTTTTTGGGTGAACTCAAATTGTCAACCAGGTAGACTCCCGCATCATATACCAATCTTCTGTCTTCACCAATTGTAACAATACATCCTGGAGCGCTTATTTCTTTAAATAATGAATTCAGTTCTTCTTTTTCTGCCGTTCTTAATTTCCTGAAGACCGGGTGTTCATAACTATCATTAATTAAATGAATACAATGATTAAAAATGTTCATTAATCCAAATCCACCCTCAAATGCCTGTCTGGGATGTGCAAAATCATTCCTGAAAGAACGCAAAACGTTCAAAAACTCTTCTCTGTCAAATTCAAAAAATCCATTCGTATGGTAATAATCAAGTAGCTGCTGAAATATCTGCCTCGACTTTTTGCCTGTTATTTCTTCGTATCGCATTCTCAGCGCCATTTCAAATGCATACAAAGCCTTAGCCATCGCAGGATCCAGGAAGTCATATTCAAAGTAGGCATGATGCAGAAGTTTCTCCACTATCCCAAAACTTTTTTTAACCTCATCTGGCACCGCTTTCTTAAATGCAAACGACGGTACTATATTCTTTTTAAAGCGGTCAAAGTTTTCGGCGCCCACAACACAATCCCAGAAACCATCATGTTTCAATTTCACCATCTATGTCATATTTTGGTAGAGTAATTTTATTTGTTGCTTAATCCTTTCATCCTGGTTATTTTCTCCCATACCTTCTGAAAGCCTGTATGGTTTGGTAATATCCATAGGCTACAAAAAGCCTCCCTAAAAAATCCCAGAAATACGACCATGCATTCGGAGTAACGTCACTTGTACCATCTGCTCCGTCAAATAAATGAGAAAGTTCAAAAAATCGTATCGGGTTAATGAATTTCAGGTATGCAGGAAGCAGATCAATATCAAAACTGGGCCACCCAAAATAATATTTGTTGGTGGTAATGAGCAATGGAATAAAGAAAATAATGCCTGCTATTAAAGTGAACAAAATTCCTCTGCCCCAGGATCTTCCGAACTTGTTCGAAATCCTGTTTAAACCAAGATTGAGTTTGGTAAAGAAATGATCTTTTAAATGGATGTTATAATAGTGTGCTTCAATTTCCCTCGCACTGTACTCAAGGTATCGAACATTATCTCCCTGCTTCTGAAAAGCAGTCGCTAACTGACCAAATGCAAGTTGTGCCTGTTCATGGTTTTCTTTTCCATCTAATAAAATTTTCTTCGGAAATTCCGTTTCTGTTACAAATGCATCAACAAGTTTCGAATTCTGAAATTCCAGCTTTGCTTTTGAGAAATCACATTTCAAAAAATCAAACTTACCCAGTGTGCAGGATATTAAAGAGAGCAATCCTCCTTCTGCTATAGTCAACTCCCGCAGTGAGATCAAACCATGATTTTTAATCTTGAAAAACTTTATCGAATCAGTAGTACTTTTTTCAATCGTCAAATGATTGAAACTGGCATTGTCCCCATAAATAAACATATCCTTAAAGTCACATTCAAAAAAATCTGCTTTGCTGCAAAAATGTAATCCTAACGACAAAGAAGGTATGTTGCAATCTGTGACATTAAAATAGCCAATGTTGTATTTTTCGCTGAGTGATAAATCAGAAATCGTTGAGTTGTTAATCTTAAATCCATTTTTTATGGTAGGGTTAACCAGGTAAATTTCATTAGTATGCAGCGTATTAATATTGACCTCATTATTGATCACACAATTATCTGAAACGATAAAATTGTCAGTACTTATTTTGAGCATTTCCACATCCTGGAATTGGCCTTCTAATGTCAGCATCGGCTTAGAATTTGGAAACGTACTCTTATTAATATTCGCAATCATTATACCTCCACCTGCACCAGTAATTCTTAAGTTTCCAAGCACATCACAATTCCCTAAAACAGTAAAATCTGCAGTGGTTAAAATGCATTCAAGGTTTTTCCTGAAAGTATTCGTTCCCTTGAAATCTGTTTTTTGTGGAGGCAGCGAAGCATGGTCATGAAAATCACAGTTTTCAAAAAATATGTTTCCTATAATAATTCCCGGGGCAATCCAAACCTGCTTGTAAAACTCGCAGTTTACAAAACGAAAATCTTTAAAATATTTTCCTTTGTCCAGGGGCACGCTGTCCATCAGTACAGCAGCTTCAATAAAGCAGTCTTCAACCAGGGTTGTCTGGTTAGGATAATCAGAAATTCTATTGCTTAAAATCTCTTTAAGTTCACTCGCAGAAACTTTCTGTTTCATATAGATACATTTAGGGCAGGTGGCAATCCAAAGGCAGTAATGGTTAGGAGCTATAACTTGCTGGTAAATAAAGCTAAATAATTTTATTTTACTTAGCTAAAATCAATCCGCCAATCCATTAATCGTTTGAATCCTAATCTCTTTTCCCTATTTTAGCCCTCACAAACTGCTATTTGCTCAACGATCATACATTATACGAGAAAGAACTGCTCCTCCGGGTAGCAGGAGGGGATGAACAATCCTTCCGGCAGCTTTTTGATGCATACAGGCCAAAACTCTATACCTATCTTTTAAAACTCACAGAATCTCCCGAAACTGCTGAAGACCTGGTACACGATGTATTTCTCAAGCTCTGGTTAAAAAAGGAGAATTTTGCAGAAGTAGAAAACTTCAGTGCTTATTTATATCGCATGGCACACAACCAGGCCATTACAGGTCTGAGGAGAATGTCTACCGAAACCTTGGTCCTGGCCGAAGTGAAATACAGGGATCACAATATCCCGGAAGAACCGGCTTATACGCTCCAGCGCAAAGAAGTGCAGGAATTCATCCAGCAGGCCGTGCAGAAACTCACACCTAAGCAAAAAGAAGCCTTCATACTCAGTAAAGAACTGGGCCTCCGCCAGGCAGAAATTGCCAGCCGGATGGGAATAGGAGTGGGCACTGTTAAAACGCATCTGCAGGAAGCAGTGAAGCAGCTCCGTGCCGAAATCAAAGCTAAGTATGGAGATCATGCAATCGCACTTTTTGTACTCTGGAACCTCTGCCCGTAATTTTTTTCAAAAAAAGCTTATTTTTTTCTCCTACCTTTTTAAATGCCAATTGTCCCATATTAATAAAGCATTAAGATTTCATCATGCAATTGTAAAATGATATGGCACCAGCCCGGTTAGAAATATTATTTCAAAAGTTCATCAGCAAAACCTGCACCCCGGCAGAAAAGCAGGAACTGGCAGAGATCATTCTCAGCAATGAACAGCCCGAACTGGTCAATACTATACTGCTACAGCTCTGGGAACAAACAGGTACAGAGCAGGATATGGATATCAGCAAAGCCAATGATATTTTTAATGATATCATCGGCGCTTCTGCAAAAGATCAGGCAAAAGTCATCAGCATCAGGCCCCGTCGCTTCCGTTGGTGGGCAGCCGCTTCCGTTTTATTATTGCTGGCAATAGGAGGCTATTTTATTGTTAACCGGAAACAGGCTGGCAAAACAGATCTGGCTGTCAACAAGCCCGTTCAAACCATACAGGCCCCTCAAACAAACCGTGCAACCATTACCACGGCCAGTGGCCAGACCATTTACCTCGATAGCGCTGCCAATGGCCAGCTGGCCATGCAGGGCAATATCAGTCTTACAAAATTAGCAGATGGGCAAATCGCCTATGCATCCACCGGCAGCCAGCTTACAACTGCAACCCAATACAACACCCTCTCCAATCCCAGAGGAAGCAAGGTTATTGATATGATGTTGGCCGATGGCAGCCATGTATGGCTCAATGCCGGCAGTTCCCTCACTTTCCCTGTAGCATTCACCGGCAATGAACGAAAAGTCTCCATAACCGGAGAAGCCTATTTCGAAGTGGCACATAATGCTGCCAAACCCTTCTTTGTAACCAAAGGCGATCTGCAGGTGCAGGTATTGGGTACCCATTTCAATGTAAATACTTACGATGATGAAGAAGACATAAGGGTAACACTGCTTCAAGGTTCCGTAAATGTTACAGCTGCTACAGGCGCTTTATTGTTGCGCCCCGGTCAGCAGGCTGTTATTAATAATGCTGTCCCTCCCAAACTTAACCCCGATGTAGACACCGAAGCCGTAATGGCTTGGAAAAACGGCCGTTTCATTTTCGATCAGAAAACAGGCATACAAACAATCATGCGTCAGGTGGCACGATGGTATGATGTCGATGTAAGCTACTCACAAAACATTCAGGCATATTTCGGAGGCTCCATTTCCCGTCGTTCCGATTTATCGCAGGTTATAAAAGTGCTGGAAGCTACAGGCAACATCAAAATCAAAGTCAACGAGCGAAGCTTGATCGTAATGCCAGCAAAATAATTACCCTTAGAAAACAAACGATCTGGCACATTAAAAAGCCAGGAGTGTTCGAACCACTCCCGGCCGGCGAATGGGTCACCCAATGATTACATATCTCGGTAAAGACTGCTTAATTGTTCACCCAAACACAACAAAGTTATGGAATTCAATGCTCACGTCCCCTGGCTAAAAATGGGGTTAACCAAAACGCTGAAGATAATGAAGATCACAGCAATTCTTATGTTGGTAGCCTGCCTTTCGGCAGCTGCAGAAGGCAATGGCCAGATTACACTGGTCGAAAAAAATACGCCCCTGCAAAAAGTATTTTCAAAAATACAGAAGCAGAGCGGCTACGATTTTTTCTACAATTTCGACCTCGTTGAAAAAGCCGGTAATGTCACGCTGAACCTCAACAATGTTTCCCTGCAAACCGCCCTCGCAGAATGCCTCAAAGGCAAAGGCCTCATTTTCGAAATCATCAACCAAACAGTAGTGGTTAAAAAACAGTTGCTGGGATCTTCAGCATCTGCCACAGAAGAAAAAGCAGATATTGATATCACAGGTAAGGTCACCGATGAAAACGGAAATCCGCTGGCTGGTGCAAATGTCAAAATCAAGGGTACCAACAGGATTACAACCACTAATACAGATGGCACATTCCAGTTCCAACAGGTCCCCTCAGATGCTATATTGGAAATCAGCTATGCAGAATTTGCCACGATAGAAGTAAATGTAAACAATCGCAATTCAATTGCTATTTCATTAACACGTACCCAGGTTACAATGCAGGATGTTGTTGTAAATAAGGGCTACTATTCTACTACTAACAAACTAAATACAGGCTCTGTTTCAGTCGTAAAAGCAGAAACCATACAACAGCAACCAGTATCTAATCCTTTATTAGCATTGTCAGGCCGTGCACCCGGTATGTTGGTTACGCAAACATCAGGTATGGCAGGAGCAGGTGTTAAAGTAGAAATAAGAGGGCGTACTTCTATCAGTCCCACAATTTCAAATGATCCCTTATTTGTAATTGACGGGGTTCCGTTCGCTGCCAATAATGGTCCGATTAATCAAATTGGTTCACTGATCATTGCAGGTCACAGCCCATTTAATAGTATTAATCCAGATGATATTGAAAGTATAGAAATTCTCAAAGATGCAGATGCAACCGCTATCTACGGTAGTCGTGGTGCAAATGGGGTTATTCTGATTACTACAAAAAAAGGTAAATCGGGTAAAACTAAAGTTAGTGCAAATTTCAGTACCGGTTGGGGCAAAGCTGCTCGTATGGGTGAGTTTATGAACACAAAACAATATCTTGAAATGAGGAGAGAAGCTTTCGCCAACGATGGCCTTACGCCCAGTGCGGTAGCCGGCAATCCTGGTTATGCCCCAGATCTGATGTTGTGGGATACTACCCGTTATACCGATATGCAAAAATTATTGCATGGTGGTACAGCTCGCAGTACAAATGTGCAGTTGTCTTTGTCAGGTGGTAATGCAAACACTCAGTTTTTGCTGAGCTCATCTTTTCACCGGGAAACATCCATTCTTCCGGGAAATCTGCACAATGATAGGGGATCATTTCACGCAAACCTAAATCATAGTTCTAATGATAGAAGATTCAATGTAGGTTTCAATGCCATTTACAGTGCAGATAAAAACAACCTCATAAATATTAACGTTGGCAGTTTCATACTGACACTTACACCAAACGTCCCTGAATTTTATGATTCACTTGGCCAGCTGGTATGGCAAAAAAATGGAGTAAGTTTCGTCAATCCAATGTCCTATTTAAAGAGTACATATGAAGGGTTAACTCACAACCTTGTGTCCAATGTCAATCTGGGCTATAAAATTTCAAACAAACTCAGCTTTAGGTCAAATATCGGATATAATCAGCTCGATGTTAATGAACTTTCTGTAAATCCAATAGCTGCACAAGATCCGGCTTTTCAGCCAACAGGAAATTCTGCCTTCGCAAACAGCAAATTAACAGCGCTGATTTTCGAACCACAAATGGAATATAAAACCAGGTTATCAAAAGGAGAATTATCAGTTTTGGCTGGAGGTACTTGGCAACAAAACAAAAGGATCGGATCGAGCATTTTTGGCTACGGCTTTACGTCAGATGCATTACTTCGGTCGCCTTCTGCTGCTCCGCTTGTTTTTACTTCAGTAAATTCAGTTAATAATTTTACTTACAAATACCTGGCATTTTTTGGTAGAGTCAATTATAATTGGGATGCCAAATATTTAATTAACCTAACTGGCCGGAGAGATGGCTCAAGCCGCTTTGGACCCGGTAAGCAGTTTGCCAATTTTGCGGCTGTTGGCGCCGGATGGATTGTAAGCAAAGAAAAATTCTTTCAGCCCCTGCTTAATACTGTAAGCCTTTTCAAGATAAGAGGTAGTTATGGTACATCGGGGAATGATAAGATCGGGGATTATATGTTCCTTGACACCTATACGAGCATCAATGGACCTACCTATCAGGGTGTCGGAGGCATACGACCAAGTCGTTTATTCAATTCCGATTACGCATGGGAAGAAAATAAGAAATTAGAATTGGCATTAGAACTTGGTTTGTTCAAAGATCGCCTCAACATTATAGCAAATTACTACCGTAATCGCAGTGGCAACCAGCTGATAAATTATAATCTTCCCTCTCAAACCGGTGGTACAGGCATTTTCAGAAATTTTCCTGCAGTCGTTCAAAACTCAGGTGTTGAACTTTCTTTATCCAGCACAAATATTCGTAACAAAAATTTTCAATGGGAAAGTTCCTTCAATATCACTCTACCAGGCAACAAGCTGCTTCGCTTTCCTAATTTGGCAACTTCAACTTATAACTCTTCATTAGAAGAAGGGGAATCGTTGGGTATACTTGGGGGATATCAATACTATGGTATCAATAGTCAAACTGGCGTTTTTCAATTTCTTAATGCAAGAGATACCCCAACGAGTGTCCCTGTTGCCGCTGATCGAGTTAAAAATCTGCTGGATCGTTACCCTTCTTTTTATGGAGGTTTTCAAAATACTTTCCGCTATAAAAATTTCGATCTTACAGTATTTTTTGAATTCAGGAAACAAACTGGTAAAAATTATTATGGGTTTACATACGGCAGTCGTTTAATACCCGGTCAGATGTTTAACCAACCAGTTGCAGCATTAGATCGTTGGCGCCAACAGGGTGATGTAGCTGCTTTTCAACGATACACCACCCGTTCTAATACACCTGCAGGTAGCATAATTTCGGCAATCGCAGGAAATGGATCCGATTTATTTTACAGCGATGCTTCTTATTTGCGTTGTAAAAATGTGGCAGTTTCATACAATATTCCTGTGTCCAAATTAAAGCGCTTCAAAATAGAACAATTACGCCTCTATGCTAATGCCCAAAATTTATTTGTTATTACTAAGTACAAAGGCGCAGATCCGGAAACGCTGGAATTAACCCAGGTACCAACACTAAGAAATATCGTTGTTGGAATTCATGCAAATTTTTAAACTATAACAACTATGCAATCAAATCATAAAATCACTGTAGTCTTCTGCCTGATATTTTTAGGCGCTACAATAAGCTCATGTAAAAAAGAAGTAATGGTTCCACCTCCTGTGGATCAGGTTAATACAAGTTTCGTTTTTTCTAACGATGGTTCTGCAAATTCTGCCATCGCAGGTGTCTACATTCAAATGACTCAAAATAATCTGCAGTTATTTAACAATGGACTGGTGCTTTTTTCGGGTCTTTCAGCCGACGAATTTGTTTACCCGGGCTCTAATGCAGATTACCAGCAATTTGCAGATAACAATTTGGTAAGCAACAACAACATTGTTAGAAGCCCATTTTGGCTTCCCGTTTACAATATAATTTATCAGGCAAATAACATTCTCAAAGGATTAGAAGAATCAACAGGAGTTACTCCAGCACTCAAAACGCAAATGATTGGTGAAGCTAAATTTGTTCGTGCTTTTTGTTATTTCTATTTGGTCAATATTTTCGGAGATGTACCATTAGTTACCACAACAGACTTTCAGACTTCTGCAAGTTTACCTCGCAAAGAAGTGGGAGCAGTCTATGAGCAAATAAAAAATGATTTACTTGATGCTAAAAACAAACTCACTGACGCTTATTTTACAACCGGCAGAGTGCGTCCAAACAAATGGGCAGCAGCAGCATTGTTGGCAAGGGTTTATCTGTATCAGCAACAGTGGGCGCAGGCAGAGGCTGAAGCTACAGCTGTTATCACATCAGGTACTTATAGTTTGGTAACCAATCTGAATAATGTTTTTTTGGCCGGCAGCAATGAGGCAATCTGGCAACTGATGCCAGTGACAGCATCACTCAATACTTGGGATGGTAATACTTTTATTCCAGGATCCGCAACAGTCATCCCTACGTATCCGCTCACTAACTCTTTGGCCAATTCTATTTCCAATACCGACCCTCGCAAAACTGCATGGCTCAGGTCAAATATTGTTAATGGTATAACATACTACTATCCCTATAAATATAAGATCAAAACCGGCGCAGCATTAAACGAATACTATATGATACTTCGCCTGGCAGAACAATACCTCATTCGTGCAGAAGCAAGAACAAAACAGGATAAATTAGTAGAAGGGATTGCTGATCTTAATGCAATCAGGCTCCGGGCGGGAGTACCGGAATATCCCAATAATTTATTGAAGGATGATATACTACTAAAAATAGAAGATGAGAGAAGATGGGAACTGTTTACAGAATATGGGCATCGTTGGCTGGATCTTAAACGCACCAACAGGGCAGACGCAGTTTTATCTCCTGTCAAAACAGGCTGGCAGCCAACTGATAAATTGTATCCTGTGCCTTTTCAGGATATGCTGGCTAATCCTTCATTGACACAAAATCCTGGCTACCAATAATGAAAAATTTAATGCTAACATTAATCATGCAATCATTCCTTTTGGTTGCTATCGGGCAGCAACAGGGGTTAAAAATGGGAGAGAGTGTTCCATCGCTAACTATACAGGCTTTTCAGGGAGGAAAGCCGACCAATCTAAGGCTCTCAGACTTAAAAGGTAAATTAGTAATTCTCGACTTCTGGGGTTTAAACTGTGCTCCCTGTATTGCCGCATTTCCAAAAATGGATTCACTTCAAAAAGAATATGGAGATAAATTAAAAATTATTTTAGTAACTCCCCATAGTAAATCGCAAGTAGATCAATTTTTCAGGATCCGAAAGCATCTTAAGTATCCGGTGCTGCCGATGGTTTTCAATGACACGACACTTCGTAGTTTTTTTCCTCACGATGGATACCCGTTCCATACATGGATAGATGAACAAGGGAATTTGTTTGCCAGGTCGTCAGGATCCGAAACAACAAGAGAAAACCTAAACAACTTTTTTGCAAAAAAAACAGTTGCACTTGTTGAAAAAAAGAAAGCACTGAATATCAATTGGAATTATCCTTATGTAGCAGACAGTGCAAAAGCTGGTTATCTCAAGGGGTATTCGTTTTTGCTTCCTTTTGCAGATAGCTTAGGAGCAGTTCAGATGCTGCTTACAACTCCCTCCGGTGCAATTAATAGGTTTGTGTGTAATGGTTGTGCCGCAGTGAGCTTAATATTGTCAGCATATAATGAAGGACGAAGCTATTATAATTTTTCACGTAACCTTAATAATGTTATTATTGATCTGGCTGACACTAGCTCTTTCGATCATCCTAAAGATGGATCTAAAAATGCTGCATGGGCGCACAAGTATGCGTGGTTTTACGATTTTATGGTGCCGGAAGAAAGAGCTGCCCAAATGTACGCTGCTATGCGGAACGACCTTAATAATTATTTCCCACTTACCGCTAGGAAAGAAAAACGAATTATTCGTCAATTGGCATTGATACGAACCAATACCGAAGATAAATTCAAATCAAAAGGAGGGGAAACGAAAACTATGTATCGTCTTCCGCCGCATGATACGAGCTGGGTAATTTTCAATTTACAGATGGATGCCTTTGTAAAGAGAGTCGAAACAATTTTTAATGATAAGAACTATCCTTACAGGGTAAAAAATCTAACAGGTTACAAAGGAAATATTGACATGTCTCTTAGTGCATCCGCTTTCGACACATTAAATATCGATGCTGCAAGAAAAGAATTGCTTAAATATGGTTTAACCCTCGTAGAAATGGATCTCGAAGACGATGTACTCATCATCACTGACAAACCCGAAAAAACGGATGATAAAATAACAAAGCAATAGTTTTCATAAATACGTTTTGTTTGATTCTTCGCTAATTTAAAAGCCGCTGCAAAGCGGCTTTTTTTATCACTCCATTGAGTATATTGGTAATATAGTAAACTGAGTGAAACGTTCTTGTGGAGGCCTTTGCTCTATCCATTCGATTGCTTGCTCTTCATTATTAAAAGCATTGTTTCCCTCATTCACAGGCGCCAAATCGTAGGTTTTATAGTTAAATGCCTGGTTGTTCGCTATAAGCTTGTACACCTTGTAACTAATTTTTAGTTCCATTGTTACTTATTTAGATAATGATAAAACTTGTTAAAATTCATATAGATTTTTATCTAAATGAATATTTCTAAGCTAAAATACTAATATTTGTAGCACTTTGCTACTAATTAACCCTTTAAAACTTACACAGCA
>CAYOLS010000023.1:0-25576 GCA_964404845.1 uncultured Ferruginibacter sp.
TGCGCAATGGCACTCACATTTTTAAGTGAAAGCATCGGGCCTTCAAATGTTGCCATACCGTATGCAGTAACTGCCACCACCATGAATTTCAGCACCACATCATCTCTCACCCTGTCCCATGCGCCACGCAAAGTGAGCAGGCCATTGATCATACCGCCCCAGCTGGGGAACAATAACATAATAGAAAATACTACTCCAAGCGATTGTGCCCAGTTGGGCAAAGCAGTGTACAGCAGGTGATGCGGGCCTGCCCATATATACAAAAAGATAAGCGACCAGAAGTGGATGATAGAAAGCTTGTAAGAATAAACCGGCCTGTTGGCAGCTTTCGGCAAGAAATAATACATCAGGCCGAGGTAAGGTGTGGTAAGAAAAAATGCTACTGCATTATGGCCATACCACCATTGCACCAAAGCATCCTGCACACCTGCATACCAGCTGTAACTTTTAAAGAAGCTGAAAGGCAATGAAAAAGAATTAACGATATGCAGTACTGCTACGGTTACAAGTGTGGCAATGTAAAACCAGATAGCCACATACAAATGCCGCTCCCTTCGTTTGATAATGGTAGCAAACATATTCCAGCCGAACACTACCCATATCAAGGTAATGGCAATATCAATGGGCCATTCCAGCTCGGCATATTCTTTTCCCTGTGTAAAACCAAGCGGCAGGCTGATGGCCGCTGCCACAATGATGAGCTGCCAGCCCCAGAAATGGATCTTGCTCAACAGGTCGCTGTACATCCTTGCTTTGAGCAAACGTTGCAGCGAATAGTACACGCCCATAAAAATACCGTTACCTACAAATGCAAAGATCACCGCATTGGTATGCAGTGGCCTCAGCCGCCCGAAAGTCCCGTATTGCACGATGTTAAGCTGGGGGAACACCAGTTGCAAAGCCACGTACAAACCGGCAAGCATACCAACGGCTCCCCAGAAAATGGTGGCATAGCCAAAATTCCTTACCGTTTTATTGTCGTAATAAAATTTTTCTACCTGCATTGGAAAAATTGTTTAGTTAGTTGGTTTGGTTGAAGGGTCATTTTTTTTGTTGTCGAAGAGTATCCTGATAGAAGGCGTATGATCATCATCATACTGGCCGTTGTATGCACTCCAGATAAAGGCTGCCAGGAAACTACCTGCCACCATCATGCTGATGCCGATAAGAATGAATAATGCGCTCATGGTATTTGTTTAGGAATCAAAAATAGTTTCAGACATTTCCGTGACGAATGACAGGCGTCAATTCAAAACATGATCCTCGTCATGTTTGCCCGAAAGCCCATAATGACGGGCTTTCAGCGCCGTTAAACCCCATGCCAGCAACAGGATACTGATACTGCTGCATGGCATTAATATAGCAGCAGTGAGTGGTGATAGTTTTGCCTGCACCGCAAAAGACAACCCTATGATGTTGTACAAAACAGATAATATGAAACCTGCCATTACAATGCGGCGGTTCCATTGGGCAAATCCCAGTAATGCATCCAGCCTGCCGATCATTTTGCCATCGATGATAGCATCGCAGGCCGGCGAAAAACGGGCTGCATCATCGCTGACAGCTATACCGCAATCCGCTTCCATTAAAGCGCCGGCGTCATTCAGCCCGTCGCCTATCATTAAAACTTTTTCCCCTTTGCTTTGTAACGCAGTGATGTATGCCAGCTTTTGCTGAGGACTCGCATTAAAATTGAGTGGGGTATCTTTCCCGAATAGCTCCTGCAGGTTATTTTTTTCTGCATTGTTATCACCGGAAAGCAAATGAAGCCGGTAGCCTTTTTCTTTTAAGGCATTTACCAGTTGCTGAATGCCGGGCCTGTATTGATTACTGATCTCGAAGTATCCTTTGTAAGATCCATCCAGTTTAAGATACACCCTTGGCTTTAGGCTGCTATCACTATAATGATATGCCCCAATAAATGATGCAGAACCCAGCTGCACTTTGTACTGGTTAGACACAGCGATTATTCCATTGCCGGCGACCTCTTCAAATTCCTCAATATCTTTTCCCGATACAGAAGAAGCTGGTAAATAAACTGCCAAAGCCTGGCTCAATGGATGAGAGGATTGTACTGCTGTTTTCCTCACCGATGCCTTTTCTGCACCCGTTAGCAGGCTGCCATGATAGCTTACTGAACTCAGGCCATTTTGTGTAATGGTCCCTGTTTTATCAAAAACAATATGCTTTACAGCTGCAAGTGTTTCTATCACTCCTGCATTTTTAAGGTATAATTTATTGCGCCCAAAAATGCGTTGCATATGTCCGAAAGTAAAGGTGGCACTCAACAACAGGGAACAGGGGCAAGCCACTATCAGCACTGCCGTAACTGCGATCCATAACCGGGACACATCAGTAAAAGCCCAGTAAACAGCAGTTGCTGCTGCAATACTAAAAAGCGCAAGCGTAAAATACCTGCTCCATGGATGTATGAAGGAGGCTTCCCTGTGCTTTGACTTGCCCGGCTCATTATTATTCCACAGTTCCGTAATATAACTTTGAGAAGGTTCTTTTACCACAGACAATTTTATTGCCGGCCCCTTTTGTTTTCCTCCTGCATAAATAATATCACCGCTTTCCCTGGCAACAGGATCATTTTCACCACTCACAAAACTATAATCTACCCTTGCCTGCCCTTCCAGTAATATGGCATCTGCCGGTATCATTTCTTCATTGCGGATAATAATGATATCACCGGCTTTCAACCTTGTAACAGGTATATTTTCTTCTTTGTGTTGTCGCAATACCGTTACGCCCAGCGGGAAATAAGACCTGTACTGTCGGTCAAAAGAAATAGCATCATAGGTCTTGGATTGAAACCAGCGGCCTATCAACATAAAGAAAATAATACCGGTGCCGGAATCGAGATAGCCCGGGCCAGTACCTGTAAATATCTCAACATAACTTCTTGAAAAAGTGATGATACTTGCCAATGCGATCGGTGCATCAATATTGATAATGCCTTGCCGCAGGCTTTTCCAGGCAGAAATAAAAATGGGACTGGCACTATAGAACAGCACGGGCAGGGAAAGAAAAAAAATGATCCAGGTAAATGTTGCCTGCAGGCCTTGTAGCCCCATACTACCGCCGGAGAAATATTCAGGAAAGCTTAGCATCATGATGTTGCTGAAGCAAAATCCTGCTACGCCTAATTGTATGATGCGGCTGCGGTCGAATGACTTTTTGGTTCCTGCTTCCATATCCTGGAGATTAATGGCTGGTTCATACCCGATAAAAGCCATGAGCTCTACAACTTTTCTTAAACTGCTGAAAGATGGATCATAACTGATAAAAGCCTGTCTCCTGTCAAAATTTACCCGGCTGCTGATGATCCCCTCATCGATCCTGTGCAGGTTTTCCAGTAAAAAAATGCAGGAAGCACAATGTATTTGCGGAAGAGAAAAACTTACATTCACCTGTGAGTCGCTACGGAACTGTGTTATTTTTTGTATAACGGATTCATCATCAAGATAGGCAAACCTGTTGCCCGTAAACTGCCCTTTTGCTTTGATGCCCGGGTTCTGATCCAGGTCATAATAATTGCAAAGACCGTTCTCATTCAGCAGCAGGTAAACCTGGCTGCAACCATTGCAACAAAAAAATTGACCGTTGGTCTCTATTGTTTCATTGCAGGGTTCTCCGCAATGATAACATGCTTGTGTATGTTCCTGTTGTTTTATTGTTTTGAGTTTGCAAACGAAATTATAGGCCGGTAACAGCCTGCACAATGATGCAGATCAGTTTTAAACCTGATCTGCATCAGTTGGCATACAGATTTTGGTTTGCATTTTGCAGCCATAAATAAAAAGTCGTATGAGATCAATACTTATTCCTTCCGATTTTTCGGCTAATGCCGTTTCGGCCCTGAGATATGCTATCCATTTGAGCAAAGGATCAGGTGCTAACCTTATTGTATACCATTGCTCAAATATTGTGGGACTAACCATGCCTGCAGCCGCTCCTGAAGTAATGGTAGAAACGATGATCGTAAAGGATGAGGAAAATAAACAACAAGAATTGGAGCAGCAGGTAAAAGAAACCTATCAGTCGCTGGGCATAGCAGAAATGCCGGCTGGCACCAAAGTAGTAGTGGAATTTAGCCCCCTTGTAGTTGAATCGATCATTGAACATGCAAAACAATCGGGTGCAGACCTAATAGTAATGGGTACGCATGGCAGCAGCGGCCTGGAGAAATTCTTTTTTGGTTCCAATACATCAAGTGTAATTGCAAAATCACCTGTGCCTGTGCTTGCAATACCGGCGAATTATGCAGGCAATACATTCAATAAATTGTGCTTTTGTTCCGACCTTGAACATATAAAAGAAGAGCTGGCGCAACTATCACCTTTGCTGGAAGGTTTCAATGCCACACTGGATATTCTTTATTTTGATTATGGAAAAGACCCTTCCCATGCTTTGCTGCACAATGCTAAAGCCATCCTCATGGAACCTGCCTACCAGCAAATAAAAATCATTGTGCAGGATGCAGGCGTTGAGATCAGCCTCGTTGAGCATATTAAAAATTACCTGGATACACATACTTATGATTGTATTATCATGATCACCCATGAAAGAACCTTTTGGGACAAGCTCTTTATCAGCAGCAAAACAGAAGATATGTCCTCATCGCTTACTATTCCTATGCTGAGCATTAAAAAAGGAAAAGCTGATCCCGTGGTTGCTTATTGATCGATAAATGACCTGTGCCAGACAAATTTGTTTTCAAGCGGCACTTATTTCAGGCATTCATCATTTAATTTTGCAGCAAATTTGTAATATCATGAGCAACCGATCTGTAAAAGACCTGCGTACATTTATTTTTATTGCATTGCTGGAAGGTATCTCCTACCTGTTATTGCTTTGCATAGCTATGCCTTTAAAATATTATGCAGATATGCCCGATGCAGTAAAGTATGTAGGCTGGGCGCATGGTGTGCTCTTTGTATTATTCTGCATTTACCTTGTAAAAGTATGGATGGGGTATAAATGGAGCTTTTGGAAAGCGACGGGCGCATTCATTGCTTCGCTGCTCCCCTTTGGCACTTTTGTGCTCGACAGGCAGTTAAAAAAAGAATACCCCGAAGTAGCCTGATAGCGATGGCTTAAAATGTCCTTTCATTGACCTTTGGCTGTTTGGTTCTCCCTGTATCTTTGTGCAACAAGCAAAGAGCATATGCGCAAACGTACGATCGCCTTCCTGTTAATCCCCCATGTTCACCTGATGGACCTCGCCGGCCCCGACCAGGTATTCCTGGAAGCCATTGACTATGGCGCTCCGTTGGAAATAGCTTACTGTAGCTTTCAAAATGCTTTATCCAGCTCGTCTTCGCTACCCTTTGGCAAGCTACAGGACTTTAAAAAATTACGGCTGGAAGCTGGCGATTATTTGTTCATCCCCGGTGCCGCTATCAATTACCTGCAATCAAAAACATTTAAAAGCAATACCACGCTTTTAAAGTGGATAAAAGAAATGCATGATAAAGGCATTATTATATGCAGTATTTGCACAGGTGCATTTGTCTTGGCCGAATCCGGCATACTAAACAATAAACAATGTACTACCCACTGGAAACGTACGGCTGAATTGCAGCAACTATACCCTCGCTTAAATGTCATAGAAAATGTTTTGTTCACCCATGAAAAAAATATCTATACCAGTGCAGGCGTGGCTTCGGGCATCGACCTGGCATTGTATATTGTAGAAGAAATGCTGGGGCCTGTTCTTGCGCACAAAGTAGCAAGAGAACTGGTGATCTATACCCGCAGAAGCGGTCACCAGAAACAACAGAGCGAATTGCTGGAGTTCAGGAACCATATGCACAATGGTATTCATAAAGTACAGGACTGGCTGCAGGAAAACCTGCACGAAAAAAATGTATTGCCAAAGCTGGCGGCCATCGCCAATATGAGCGACCGCAATTTTACAAGGGTGTTCAAAAAAGAAACAAGCCTTACCGTTAATGCTTATATCACGCTGTTGCGGAAAGAGAAGATAAACCAGCTCATCAATAACCCTAACCTGTCGAGAACCGAAATAGCAGGTTTCTGCGGGTTGAAAAGTGAAAGGCAGTTGAGCAGGATCATTCATAGTAAATAAATCAAAGAGACGAAAGACTAAGGAGCGCAAAGGTGGCAATCCTGCTCCTCTTTTTATCTCCTTTCCTTGTTCTCATTGCCAACTCACTTCTACTCACAACATTAAAAGAAAAAACATGAAAAGATCAGAGCTAAAAGACATGCCCGAGTATTTTGACCGCTACATTAATCTCTGCGATGATGTGGAGATTTCACAGGCGCTCCAAACCTGCATTGATGAAATAGTAAATGCCCCCATAGAAAAATGGGAAGCACTTGGAGATAAAATTTATGCACCGGGCAAATGGACGATCAAAGACATGTTGCAGCATATGATAGATACCGAAAGAATATTCTGCTACCGTGCCCTGGCATTCAGCAGGGATGAAAAACAATTGCTGCCCGGTTTTGACGAAGATGCCTATGCAGCATCTTCCGATGCAGGCCACAGGGAACTGAAAGATATCGTGGATGAATTATTATCGCTTCATCAATCTTCCAAAGCATTATTTGATTCTTTTACAGGTGCCATGCTCGACAAAACGGGCAAAGGATTTAAAGGGGATTATTCGGTAGCAGCGCTTGGCTTTATCATTGCCGGGCACCAGCGCTGGCATTTGAATGTGTTGCAGGAAAGATATTATCCTTTATTGGGATAGTTCATCAATTTGAAAAATACTGTCAGGCTGAGCTTGTAGAAGTTGGGGTCCTTTATAATCCAAGCCGGCTTTGACAAGTTCAGCCTGGCAACATCTTTTTAAACCGGGGATTTATCTTATTGCATAACATCGCTTCCGCAGTTGATCTATTCATTATCTTCGGGCTTCCTAAAATCAATTGCTTTAACCATAAATGAGCACAATGAACCTGGAAGCGAATAAGAATGAAGACAGCCTTAAAATGGCCTGGAGCCAGGTAAGGCAAAAGCTGGAAAAGATATACGAGGGAGGAGGAAAAAAATCTGCCGAAAAACAAAAAGAAAAAAACAAGCTGGTTGCCCGGGAACGTATTGCCTATCTCTGCGATGAAGGCGCTCCCTTTATTGAAATAGGTGCTTTTGCAGGTTATGAAATGTATGAGGAGCAAGGCGGTTGTCCCGCAGGTGGAACAGTGGCTGGCGTAGGTTATATCAGCGGAAAGCAATGTATTATTGTAGCGAATGATCAGACAGTAAAAGCGGGTGCATGGTTCCCTATTACCGGCAAAAAAAATCTTCGCATGCAGGAGATCGCCATGGAGAATCATTTACCCATTGTTTATATCGTAGACAGCGCCGGCGTTTATCTTCCTATGCAGGATGAAATATTCCCTGACAAAGAAAATTTCGGGCGCATCTTCCGCAACAATGCCCGCATGAGCGCTATGGGCATTACACAGATCGCCGTGGTGACGGGTGCATGTGTGGCGGGCGGTGCTTATCTCCCGATCATGAGCGATGAAACGATTATGGTGGAAGGTGCAGGCTCCATATTTTTAGCAGGCCCTTATTTGGTGAAAGCCGCCATCGGCGAAGACATTGATGCAGAAACACTGGGCGGTGCAGTAACGCATACGGAGATATCCGGTATTGCAGATTATAAATTCGACACAGAACAGGAATGCCTTGATAAAGTAAAAAGTATCATGAGCAAGCTGGGCGATCCTGCTACAGCAGGCTTCAACCGCACGGCCCCCAGGCAGCCAAAACTGAATAATGGCGAACTGTTTACCGTTTTAAGCGAAGGCAACAGCAAACCTTATGATATGCTGCAACTGATCGACTGTATTGTTGATGAAGACAGCTTTGATGAATTTAAAGCAGATTATGGCAAGACCATCGTTTGTGGTTATGCACGTGTGGACGGCTGGGCAGTTGGCATTGTAGCCAACCAGCGCCTGATCGTAAAAAGTAAAAAAGGTGAAATGCAATTAGGTGGTGTTATTTACAATGACAGCGCCGACAAAGCAGCCCGTTTCATTATGAATTGCAACCAGAAAAAAATCCCGTTGGTATTCCTGCAGGATGTTACGGGCTTTATGGTTGGCAGTCGCAGCGAGCACAGCGGTATTATTAAAGATGGCGCCAAACTGGTGAATGCTGTAGCCAATTCTGTGGTGCCGAAGATCACAGTTATTGTCGGCAACTCTTATGGCGCCGGCAATTATGCCATGTGTGGCAAAGCTTACGATCCCCGTTTTATTTATGCATGGCCTACTGCAAAGATCGCAGTGATGGGCGGCGAGCAGGCAGCCAAAACCATGCTGCAGATACAGGTGGCCGGAATGAAGGCTAAAGGCAAAACAGTAAGCGCCGAAGAAGAAAAGAATATCCTGGATAATATAACGGCGAACTATACACGCCAGACCAAACCTGAATATGCTGCGGCAAGATTGTGGGTGGATGCGATCATCAATCCTGCTGATACAAGAATGCTGATAAGCGAAGGGATCAATGCGGCGAATCATAATGCACACGTTGAGGAGTTTAGGACGGGGGTTTTCCAGGTTTAATACTGTTGCGGGTTACGGGTTTTGAGTGTTACGGGTTAAACAACACGCAACCCGTAATATTCAAACCCGCAACAAAAAAACAATCAAACAATTGAGCACAGTAACAATTTACACAGACGGCTCTTCAAGAGGTAATCCCGGCCCTGGCGGCTACGGCGTTCTCCTCATGAGCGGTCATCATAAAAAAGAATTATCCAAAGGCTTTCGGCTTACCACTAACAATCGTATGGAACTGATGGCGGTGATCGCAGGGTTGGAAGCGATGAAAAAAACGGATCTGCCGATCACTATTTATTCCGATAGCCAGTACGTGGTTAATTCCATTTCCAAAGGCTGGCTGGATACATGGATCAAAACAAATTTTAAGGGCGATAAAAAAAATCCTGATCTCTGGAAAAAGTACTACCAGCTTTCCCGCCCTTTTAAAATCAGGATGGTTTGG
The DNA here is from genome assembly GCA_964404845.1 of uncultured Ferruginibacter sp. Lineage (GTDB taxonomy): Bacteria > Bacteroidota > Bacteroidia > Chitinophagales > Chitinophagaceae > Ferruginibacter. The sequence continues at coordinate 9,008 of CAYOLS010000023.1, forward strand.
GTAAAAGGTCATGCTGACAATCCTTACAACAATCGTTGTGATGAACTGGCCACAGCTGCAGCAGACGGCAGGGATTTGCTTGTAGATGAAGGGTACGAAAATGAGAGATGAACTATGAGTTATGAGCGTTGAGATATTTGTCAGGAAAACTATTTAGCAATTCAACCATTAAGCAATCAAACAATTTTATATTGCTGTAATAAAAATCCCGCCACTCAGGACGGGATTCATTATTTATTATTAGATTACTATTATGCTACAGCTTTATTAAAAGCATATTTCTGTAGTAAGACATATCCTCCAAAGAATACGCCGCTATAAACCAAATCTGCTACCAGTCCTGTTTTTAAGAAAGGAATACCTGCATTCAGGCAATCGATATAACCGCTGAATGAATGCGCATAAGTATGATAAACATTATTGTCGAGCAGGAAATAGCTGCTGTTACTCAGGAAGAAGAATATCAATGAAGAAGCAATAGAGAAACCTGCTACGTTCAGCACATTGATCTTTTTCAGGTAGAACCCAAAAACAGTGATCAGCGCCAGGATACCGTAGCCAACCAGCTGGCCCCAGCCCCAGAAACCTTTGGCTACGCCGGAAACTTCAAACAGCATATCTGCCAATAACATAGATACGATGGGCATAAAGAACGCCAGCTTTTTATCTTTGATCACCGAGCCACTAAAAAGCGCCATGGCAATTGCAGGACTAAAATAAAATTCTTGCGAATAAAAAGCTACCCGTGACAATGCAGCCAGGATGATCATGACCACTGCCACTATAACAAGCGTTGTATTTTGTTTCATCTAAATAGTTATTTGCGCAAAAATAGGCAAATTTCATTTTTCAGGCATGCCTTATTTTCATTGCGTATTTTTAAGATATGGCCCGTCATAATATTACCGGTAAGGAAGGTGAAGACCTGGCAGCGAAATGGCTGGTAGAGAATGGCTATATATTGCTCTACCGCAACTGGCGGCATAAGAACTGGGAACTTGATTTTATTGCATACAAAGGCAAACGCTTACATATAGTTGAAGTAAAGACCCGTACCAGCTCCTACCTCGGTTTACCTGAAGATAATCTTGATCATAAAAAGATGCAATACCTGGTGAATGCAGCCGAAGAATACCTGTATCAGGATCCGCAATGGCACCAGTTACAGTTTGATGTGCTGGCCATTACTATTTCAAATGATAGGGTTGAATATTTTTTGATAGAGGATGTATATTTATAACACGAAATAAAAGCACGAATTACACGAATTGAAGACAAGCTGCGAGCCTTTCGCTATGAGCTGTCAGCCTAACTTTCTCATTCCTTATTTCCCTTCTTCATAATGCGCCACCAGCTTCTGCACCATCGTTAAAGTAGCCGGACAATATTCAATATTCTGCTTGTGCACATGCGCATACTCATGAAATTTTCTTTTGGTGAGATGCGGAAAACCGGAACAATCCACCGGTCTTATTTCATAAATGCTGCACATATTGGTTTTTAAGTTCAGGAACTGGCAGGGCTGAATTTTATTTACCCAGTCGCCGTTCTTATCCAGTTCCAGCCATTGCGCTTTAAATTCCGCAGGCGTTTGCCCGAAGTGTGCAGCAATACGGGAGATATCCTGGCGGGTAAATGTTGGTGTCATTGTCCTGCAGCAATTGGCACAGCTCAGGCAAGCCACTTCCTGCCAGACACCTGGTTCCAATTGTGGCGTAAGCTCATCAATACCCGGAGGTGATTTTTTTTCTGCCTTGGTAAGAAAGCTTCTGTAGACTTTTCGGTTAGTGTTCAGTTTTCTTTTTAATAAGCGAAATTGCGAAGGAAACATTGTATGGAACTGGGTTGGTAATAATTTTATGAAACGAAAATAATGTTTAATTATATTGAACAATCAAACTAAAGCGGGAGTGAAAAAATAATTATGTGGCAGGCGTATAAAAAAGGATTCAAGGGATGGCTTCAGTTGGAAAAGTCTTTATCAGACAATTCTGTAGAAGCTTACCTTCACGATATTGAAATGCTGACCTCCTGGCTGCAGCTACAGGAAACAGATAAAGCTCCCGCCGCCATTGAGTTGCAGGACCTTGAAAAATTTATCCGCTACATCAATGAGTTGGGTTTGTCTGTGGCTTCACAGGCAAGGATCATTTCGGGCCTGCGGAGTTTTTTTAAATATTGCCTGCTGGAGCAGATCAGCACTACCGACCCTACCCTTTTACTGGAAGCGCCTAAGATGCGGCGCAAACTGCCGGACACACTGGCTTTTGCAGAAATAGAACAGCTCATCAACGCCATTGATCTCAGCAAACCGGAAGGCGGCCGCAACAAAGCAATTTTAGAAACCATGTATAGCTGCGGGCTCCGGGTAAGTGAAGTAGTGAATCTGAAGATCAGCTGCTTGTTTTTGGATGTTGGTTTTATAAGAGTAACGGGTAAGGGCGACAAAGAAAGATTGGTTCCCATCGGCAGCGACGCCATCAAGTACATTAATATTTACAGGAACCAGATCCGCAATCATATTGTTATTAAAAGTGGCGAAGAAGATATCTTGTTCCTCAACCGCCGTGGACAAAGGCTGACAAGGGTGATGATATTTTTGATCATCAAAGACCTGGCTTTAAAAGCAGGGATTGAAAAAAATATTTCACCGCACACTTTCCGGCATTCTTTTGCTACGCATTTGGTGGAAGGGGGTGCAGACCTGCGGGCAGTGCAGGAAATGCTTGGGCATGAGAGTATCACTACAACAGAGATCTATACACATCTTGACAGGGAATTCTTAAGAAACACTTTGCAACAGTTTCATCCTGCATTTAAATAAGTCTTGTACTAAACCCGTCTTCGACAAGCCCAGACTCACAATACATTGATATTTAGAATGCCAGTTAATAATTGGCTCATGTTTGTCACACTGAGCTTGTCGAATGCGTTACAAAAGATGATCATTAAACCTCTACGACCTCTGTGAATGGATCTCTACATTCTCTGTGGTTGAGGATTAAAAAATTTAACCGCAAAGAAACGCAGGGGGAATGCACGCAGAGGGCACAGAGAGAATACAATAAATTAAACAGGAAATAATTATTTTCCTTCCATCGCCACATCGCCGGGATAGACGGAGCTGATATGATTGGTATTGGTAACCTTGCGGCGATAATTCTTGAACATGCTCTCCCACTTCAGGCGAAGCACACCCAGTATCCCTTCCTTTACAATGCCCTTGTTCATTTTACTGGCGCCCAGCTTACGGTCTTTGAACGTAATAGGCACTTCTGCAATATTGAACCCTAATTTCCAGGCAGCAAATTTCATTTCTATCTGGAATGCATAACCTGTAAAGTGGATAGCATCGAGGTTGATGGCTTCGAGCACTTCTTTTTTATAACATACAAAACCAGCGGTCGGGTCCTGTATCGGCATCCAGGTGATCATCCTTGTATATAAGGAAGCACCTTTTGATAAAAGTATACGGTTGGCAGGCCAGTTCTCAACAGCCCCTGTTTTTACATAACGGGAGCCTACTGCCACATCAGCACCGGCTTTGCAGGCATCGTATAAACGATCCAGGTCTGCGGGATTGTGAGAAAAATCGGCATCCATTTCAAAAATACAGCGATAACCTCTTTCGAGCGCCCATTTAAAACCATGGATATAAGCAGTGCCCAAACCGAGCTTGCCCCTTCTTTCTTCAAGGAATAATTGCCCCGGGTAATGCGGAAATAAGGAACGCACAATAGAAGCCGTTCCATCAGGAGAACCATCATCAATGATGAGTATATGGAAGCCGGAATCAAGGTCGCTGACAGCAGCGATGATGGCTTCTATGTTTTCTCTTTCGTTATAAGTTGGTATAATGACTAATTTCTCCAATACGCCTGAACATGAGTTTGAGCGCCAAATTTAAAACATTAAATTCAGCCGTAAATCAATTAAATAACCGTCAATGGGTTTTATTTATTTTTTAACAGCGCCCTGTTGAACAGTTCGGTTAATTTTTTCTTGGTGTGCATAGGAAAATCTCCTTTCATCATCCAGTCGTAATACTGGGGCTCGTACCTAAGGATATCACAAACGGCCTTGCCTTTGAATTTGCCAAAATTAAAGACTTCCACGCCTTTATCGTCGAAAATAAAACGGCGGGCATAGTCCACGATTTTTTCTTCGCCTATCACTGAGAGCACACTTTCTACCGTGCTGCCCAGTTTAGGATAACGGTTTATCTGTGCTTCCAGCACTTCTATTGTTGCATTGATATCTACTTCGGCACTGTGAGCATTTTCCAATTCCTTGTTGCAGAAAAATTTATAAGCGGCAGACAGTGTCCTTGGCTCCATCTGGTAAAATATATGCTGCACATCGATCATTTTCCTGTCGCTCAGGTCTACGTCCATACCTGCACGCAGAAATTCTTCCATCAGCATAGGAATATCAAAACGGTTGCTGTTGTAGCCACCCAGATCACAGTTTTCCAGGAATTGCTTTATCTCGTTGCCGGCATCCTTAAAAGTGGGTGCATCCTTCACCATTTCATCTGTAATTCCATGAATATCACTGGATGAGGCGGGAATTGGCATTTGCGGATTGATGAGCTTTCGCTTGGTTTGCCTTGTTCCGTCTGGCAATAATTTTACGATGGCTATTTCTACTATTCGGTCGGCGGATAAGTTAACCCCGGTGGTTTCCAGGTCTATGAAAGCAACGGGTCTGTTAAGTTGTAACATGTAAGTTTTGGGGTTAAAAATGATAGTTTTTGCATTGGTCGGGCGTAAGTTAACCAAATATTAGCGTTTGTTTACAACAAAAATAGGCAAACGGCGTTTTAATGTCTGTCTCTATGAATTAACTTTGTAAAAATTAAAATCTGAAAAAAATGAAAAAACTTGTATTGGCATTGGCAGTAATACTGATCGCCGCTACTGTAACCAGCTGCAGGACTTCAAAATATGGTTGCCCCGCAGTTGCAGGAACTAAACATGCAAAACCGTTTAAAGCATAATGAACTGGACCGATCTGACGGATATTGCACAGTTGGAAACCATCAAGGACAACTCTTTTCAACAACCGCAGTTAATATTCAAGCATAGCACCCGCTGTTCTATCAGCAGTATGGCTAAGAACAGGCTCGACAGAAATGATACTCCCGAAGGCATTCATTTTTATTATCTTGACCTGATCGCCCACCGGGATATCTCAAATAAAATTGCAGAAGATTATTTTGTGGAGCATGAGTCTCCGCAGGTTTTATTAATCCGTAATGGAGAATGTATTTATGACGAGAGTCACAATGGTATCAGCATAGATGAGATCACTGAACAGGCCCGAAAAAATTAATAAAACCCTGAATTATTGATAGATAAAACCGTTCAACTAAGTTGAGCGGTTTTTTTATAAACAGGATATTCCTGCGGGTAAATAAAAGTATTGATATATAGGCTACTGCATGTACAATGGTGGGCTCCATAGGAGCAACATGTTTATAGAAAACCGTCCATTATTGTTCGGCTCCGTAGGAGCCACCGAAGAGATTAATACATTTTACCGCAAAGGGCGCAAAGAACCTCTGCGATCTTTGCGTTTTTTTTCTTTTCGCCTTTGCGGTTAAACAAACCGGGTCTGGCCTGCGGTGCCGACCCTATTTTTTTAAATTATCCAGCATATCCTTCGTCATTTTTGCGAGATCATATTCCGGCTTCCATCCCCAATCGTTTGCCGCTACGGAATCATCAATGCTTTGAGGCCAGCTGTTCGCAATTTCCTGGCGGTAGTCTGGTTTGTAGCTCATTTCAAATGCAGGAATATGCTGTTTGATCTCTGCTGCAATTTCTTTTGGCGAAAAACTCATGGCAGATAAATTATAGGAAGTGCGGATATTGATCTTTTCTTTCGGCGCTTCCATCAGCTCAATGGTTGCACGGATCGCATCCGGCATATACATCATGGGCAGGTAAGTATCTTCCTGCAAAAAGCACTCGTATTTTTTTTCTTCCAGCGCCTCCAGGTAAATCTCTACGGCATAATCCGTAGTACCGCCACCGGGAGCAGATTTATAACTGATCAAACCCGGGTAACGCAGGCTCCGCACATCTACCCCATATTTATTGAAATAATAATTGCACCAGAATTCTCCGGCATATTTTGAAATACCGTACACCGTGGTTGGTTCAATGATCGTTTTCTGCGGGCAATTTTGTTTGGGAGATGTAGGACCAAAAACTGCAATAGACGATGGCCAGTAAACCTTGGTCAGCTTTTCTTCTTTGGCAATATCCAGCACATTCAGCAGGCTCTGCATATTAAGGTTCCAGGCCAATGAAGGATTCTTTTCGCCGGTGGCCGATAAGATAGCCGCCAGTAGATAGATCTGCGTAATGCCCTGGCGGATCACCTGTACATGCAGCATTTCTTTGTTCATCACATCCATGGAAACATAAGGACCTGTGCCGCTCAACAACGGATTTTCTTCCCGCAGATCAGAAGCGATCACATTGCTGTTGCCATAAATTTTACGGAGTGCCAGCGTAAGCTCCACTCCTATTTGCCCGGAGGCTCCTATAACAAGGATTTTTTCTTTTTGCATATACAGTTTGACAAGTTTGATCTGTTAGAAACCGGGGTCAAAAATACAATCCAAAATTCAAACGGCCTTATTCATTCAAATTAGTTACGGGTATTTCTTTTGTTGTGCTGCGATTGTACAAACCCATCAATACAAGCACAACGCCGGCAGCCGTATACCAGCTCAATGGTTCTTTCAATAAAATAGCCGAGATAATAAAGCCAAACACCGGGCAAAGGAACAGCCAGTAAGAAGCACGGGCCGCATCTTCTCTTGATAAAAATAACCAACACTGCACGGCACCAATTGAAACAGGAATGGCCAGCCATAAAGTGCCTGACCAAAAATGAAAGTCGAAATGATTCAATTCTGTTTTATAAGTAAAAAATAAAAACGGCAATAAAAAGATGCCGCCGAAAATTGTCTGCCAGCCATTGATACTGATTATATCCAACCCATTCCAGGGAGCTTTTGAAAAATAGATAGCACCGGCTGAATAAGCCAGCATGCTCACCAATATGATAATAATTCCATCCACGCTGGCATAGCTGGTTTGCAGCAAAGGATAAGCCGCTACAAATACGCCGGCCAGGCAAATAAACAGGCTCACTATATTTTTAGTACCGACAGGTCTTTTAAAAATGAATGCAGACATTAAACTGATCAGTACAGGATTCAATGCTACAGCCAATGTACCAAGCCCTGCAGATATTTTTTGCATAGCAATAATATAGAGGCCGAGATAAATGCTGATGTTGAGCAAACCGTAAAACATAAGCTGCTTCCACTCGTTCTTTTGCGGCAACCTGTATTTTCTGTAACCATGCGCAAACCACAACATGATAATACCTGCAATAAAGAAACGGGAGACTGCAATCACAAAGGGCTGCGCATCTATCAATGCAATTTTAGTAGCCGCAGAAGCTGAGGCCCACAATACAGCAAAGCTGAACCCTAATGTGATCCAACGGCCTTTCATTAAAGCACAAGGGTTTTGCAATCTGAAAAATCATTGTTGAAGCAAATGAATGCAGCGGGATAACCGGCTGCTACTTTTCCCAAACGATCATCCATTCCAATGGCTTTAGCAACATTCAGCGTGGCCATTTGCACAGCTTCGGCCAAAGGTATATTTACATGGCGGATAGCGTTTTGCACCGCTTCTATCATGGAAATGGCGGCACCTGCAAGATTGCCGTCTTTGTTCCTGTAGAATCCATCTGTCAATGTCGCATCCAGTAAAGGCGAATCGAAGGATTGTTTTTTCCTTCCGAGGAACGCAGCATCACTGAGCAGGAATAATTTATCTTTTTTGAGTTTGTAAGCAACTTGGGCGGCTCCGTAATGGCAGTGGGCGCCATCGAGAATGATAGGCGCATATACTTCATCATTGTTCAGCACGGCGCCAACTATACCTGGTTCCCTGTGCCCCATTTGTGTCATGGCATTGAACAAATGTGTAACCAGGCGAATCCCTTTATTGAAATAAAACTGTGCCTGCTCATAATTCATGTTGGAATGACCGGCGGAAACAACGATACCACTTTCCAGCAGCATATCCAGTTGGTCTTCGCTGAACATTTCGGGGGCAATGGTGATCATTTTGATCGCATCTTTTCCATAACGGATGATCTCTTCTAACTCTGCATTCGTCGGCTTACGGATAATGGCGGCATTATGCGCTCCTCTTTTTTCCGGGTTCATAAAAGGCCCTTCGAGGTGCATGCCGATCAGCATTTTATTTTCTGTCTTAAAATTTTTAATGGCTTCTATCGCCTGCAATATTTTTTCACGGGGCGACGATATAAGGCAGGGCAACACATGCGTAACACCATATTTCAAACTGCTGTCGCAGATATCCTTCAGGGCTTCTTTGTTGGGATTGTCAGAAAAATAAAGCTCTTCTCCCCCGTTTATCTGTATATCGATCATGCCCGGGGCAATATTAGCGCCCTGCATATCGATCGTTTCAATGTCGGATGGAACATCCTGTTGCACGGCAGTGATCATACCATCTTCACAAACTATTACCTGCCCCTGTTTTATCTCCGTTGCGGAATAGACCGTACAATTTACCAGCGCTTTTTTCATTCATTACAACCAGTCATTGAACCGGCGGAGCAAAATTATTCCAATAACCCCAAATAAGCGCATCTATCTTCCCATCCATTTTTTAAAGTCTGTCACTTTTTCACGGCTTACAATGGCTTCCTTGTCTGTAGCAGGTTGTAAGCTTAGAATGATGCGGTTGCCAAAATAATCATCAATTTTTTCAACGCTGTTCACGCTTACAAAAAAAGAACGGCTGATGCGGAAGTATTGCAAGGGGTCCAGCATTTCTTCCAGCTCATCCATGGTATAATCTACCACGAATTTTTTATTATCCTTCGTCTTAAAAAAGTTAAGCCTGCCATCACTGTAGAAATAGCCGATATCATCCACTTCAATGCTCACGAGCTTTTGCCCGAGCTTCACCAAAAAGCGCTTGCGGTATTCCTTAGGCTTTAATTTCTGTTGTAATTCTTTTACAAGGCTGTCGATATTGATAACATCAGCGGCAGTATTGCTATGGAATTTCCGGTACTTGTTCAGCGCTGCATCCAGCTCTTCTTTCTGAACAGGCTTTAGTAAATAATCGATCGTATTTACTTTGAATGCTTTTAGTGCATATTCATCGTAAGATGTGGTAAATACTACCGGGCATTTCACTTCTACCTGGTTAAATATCTCGAAGCTCTGGCCATCCGCCAGCTCTATATCCATTAATATAAGATCGGGCTGGGCATTGCCGTTGAGCCATTCCACGGTGCTTTGTATACTGTCTGTAACACCCGCAACGGATGCGGAAGGATCAACTGCCAGCAATGTTTTTTGCAGTTTCTTTACTGCCAGCTCTTCGTCTTCTACTATTAATATATTCATAGCCTGTTAAATTATTGTTTGTATTGATTTGCTGCCGCATTGTTCCATATCAGCGGGAGAACGACCATATAGTTTTTATCGCCCTCCACTACCTGGAAACCGGCTTGCTGAAGCAGCTTGTATTTCATGGCAATATTGTTTAAGCCGATATGCGTGGAAGATTCTTTATTGAGCTTGCATTGCAGGTTATTATTCACTACCAGTTGATTGGCCGTAGTAGTAAATATTTCGATCATCAAAGGTTGCTGGCGGCTCACTACGTTGTGCTTTACTGCATTTTCTACGAGCAATTGCAGGCTGAGTGAAGGCAACAGGTAATGATGGTATTTTTTATCGATCTCTGTTTGCAGCTGCAATGCCTCGCCATGCCTTGTTTTAAGCAGGCGGTAATAGCTTTGGATAAACCCGAGCTCACTTTCCAGGGTAGCAACGCCTTCTTCATTATTTTTAAGCAGGTAACGGTATACTTTGCTCAGTTCATTGAGAAATCTTTCCGCTTCATTTTTGTCTTCACTAATGAGCGACGATAAAGTATTAAAACAATTGAATAAAAAATGCGGGTTTACCTGCCCTTTCAGGTTTTCAAATTCCAGGCTGATACTCATTTGCTCCAGCATAGCATTTTCTGCCAGGTTCTCTTTGTATTTATTGATGATGTGCACTACTTCCCATAATGTTTCAAACACAATGTCTACGATAAAGCCAACCAGCAGGCCCATTTTAAGATCATCGTAAGTAAGCTGGTAGCCGAGTATGGCAAAATGATCGAAAGCAAGGAAGATGAGCAGCACGGATGGCGACATCACCAATACAAAAGTGAGTACTATAAAAAATATTCTTTTCCGTGTTTGATTGAGCAACGGAAATCTTCGCCTGATCCGTTCTGTGTATTGGTAATGCAAATACCAGGAAATTAAGCCTCCCATGCAAAGCAATGGAAATGCGATCGTCCAAACCCTGTGATCCTTGTATACCCTGTTATCATACATAATAGAATTGATGGCCCACCCAATGAAAGGCATACCGATCACAAATCCTAAAAACTGGTATGTTGGCGGCTTGTAAAATTTCATATAGCCAGTTCTTTTTTTGATGAGATCAGCGGCAGGATGATCCATCTTCTTTTTTCCGTTTCCTTTATGCTGACCTTTTCGCCGTTGAATAATTCATATTTTTTAATAAGGTTGTCCAGCCCTTCCTCTTCTTCCGTATTATTATTGCCCTTTGTTTTTAAATGAAGGGAATGTTCCACTGCTAAAAAATGTTTTTCAGATCTTATCCTGATCAGCAGTGGCACTGCTTTGCTGGCTGTGTTGTTGTAAATGATGTTTTCCAGAATGGTCTGCATGCTCAAAGGAGGCAGCAGCAATTGTAAGTCGCCAGGCTCAATATCAATTGACACTTCAATAGCATCTCCAAAGCGTTCCCTGATAAGGTACAGGTAAGATCTTGTAAAAGAAAGTTCGGCCTGCAGGCTGGTGAGGTGCTCATCATCGCTCCGTAACATGTAACGATGTACTTTGGTCATTTCATCTAAAAATTTTTCAGCCTTTGCCGCATCTTCGCTGATAAGACTTGACAGGGAATTAAAACAGTTGAACAGGAAATGCGGGTTTACTTGTCCTTTCAGCCCAAGCAACTTTGTTTTCTGATAGGCTTTTTTAACCTGTTCGGTTTCTATCACTGCATTTTTCCAGTTCTCCCAGCCAACAGCTGCTTCATTGATAAAAGTGATGATCGTACTTATACAACAGCTAAAAGCAGTCGCCCACCATTCCATGCTTCTGCGGGGTGAACAATCTTTGATATTCAATGATTCGAACAGCAGGTACAGCCCTTGCTGGGACAATATATTAAGCCCGTAAAAAACAAGCAACATAATAGCAATCTGCTTGAAAAGTACGGAGTGATCGGGGTACCGTATTTGTATGATTCTTGCTACTTTACCGAATAACAGGTATACCACTACAAAGTAGGGCAAGGTCACAAAAAACGTTTGCAGGAAAACAGGTATGCCGGCAAAAGCAGCTTTCCCGAATATCAGCAGGTTAACAATGAGGGTATACGGCACCATGAACCATAAAAGAATGATCTTCTCTTTGCTGTTATATGAATTAACTGCCATTTACCTAAATTAATCTTATTCCGTTTACTGTTGCAGGGCGATTGTATTGCCTGTTATTTCGCATGCTCCTATTGTTGTAAATACCTAATGAATTGCTTCGGGTATTTTTATAATAGATCGACCGGCAATTACTGTCAAACTTTTATGCCCAGTATTATGCTGGTGTTCCTGTCATCACTTTGTATATCAAGGCTGGCACCTACAGAAGCTGCCCTTTCCCGCATTTCATTAATATTCCTGACCACTGCATTGCTTCCTTTATATATGTTGCTGCTCCTTGAATAAATTGTAAGATTCAAAAAGCCTTTCATGTAATCCAGGTGAATGCTGGTATGCGTTGCTCCCAATTGTTCTATCAGCGTGGTAATGCCCAGCTTATAAATGCTGATGAATTCATGCCGCTTTTTCATGTCAAGGTTCAATCGCTTCACATTGTCATCTACCTGCAGTTCCATATCAGCATTGTAAGTATTGCTCAGTGATTCAGCCAGCTCCCGCATGCGGTCAATATTTTTTTCCATGCTGTCGTTGGCAGGATCAATGCTCCACAATACATCATTCAGCGCTGTGACCATGTTGCGGCTTTTTTGTTTTATCTCGTGGATATAATCTTTGGATTGCTCGGGATGCTTATCTGCTTTCATTCCCGCTATCTCACTAAGCACATTGATGTTTTGCAAAGTAGTATTTACCTCCTGGTGCAGATTGCCGGCAATGGAGCTACGTATCTCCTGCTCCCTTCTCATCCTGCTGATCCTTTGTTTATCCAGCCAGTAAATGATCAGCAATGCCAGCAATGCCAAAGTTCCATAGAACCACCAGGTTTTCCAGAAGGGCGCTGCTATTTTTATTTTCAAGGTATTCATCGGGCCGAAAGTACCGTCTGCCTTTTTGCAGGCTACCTGCAAGGTATATTCGCCGGGTGGAAGATAATTGTACACGGCCGTTTTAGATTTATCTGCCACTTTCCATTCCTTGTCAATATTTTCCATTTTGTAATACACGGTAAAAATATTCTGGTAGCTGAGTGTTGACAACTGGAACAGCAATGAATTTTGCCGGTACGATAATTTCAGTTCAGGCAGCCTGCTCACCGAGTCGGCATTGAGCGCTGTATTCTGAACACTGATGCCGGTGATCTCAACCTTAGCTATTTCGGTGATGGTGGTACCTGCTGCACGTGGATCGAATACAAGCAGGTCATGATTGGTACCAAAAACAATACGGCCATCATTCAACCGGCCGCTGCCGGCAAGTGAAAAAGCATTTGTATGGATCCCATCGGTTGAATTCCAGGCGCTGAGCTTACCATTCAGCGGATTGAAGCTGATGATGCCCGATGCCGAGGTCATCCAGATAAATCCTTCGCCATCTTTTACAATATTGGTAATATTGGTTGACGGCAATCCTTCTTCCATGGTAAGATGCCGCATGGTTTTATTATGGATATTCAGAATACTAAGCCCGTCATTGGCGATACAATAAAGACTGTCGTTGTATTGAATAACGTCTGCACAGCCATTTGACAGCAACGCCGTTTTTCCACCATCGGTGGTATAGGTATTAATTATTTTTCCATCATCATCCAGTTGATAGAGACCGGCTGTAGCTGTACAAACCCACAGGTTCCCTCTTGTGTCCACACGTATCCTTGATATAATGCTTTTGAATTTCTGTATTACGCTGAACTTTTTTGAATGCGCATCCTGCTTGATCAAAAAGCCTCTTTGTGTACCGAACCACATGTTTCCTTTTTTATCTTCTTCCAGTTGCCTGATGGTGCTGTTCTCAAACTCTGCCGGCTGAAGCTTTTCTGTCTGCCCGGTTGATGCGTGGTAGATATACAGGTAACCACCCTGGCTGCCTCTCCAGATATCGCCGTTTTTTGTTTGCAGCATGCACCATATCATGGCTTCTTCTTTTGAAAAATTCCTTGTAACGATCCGGGAGCTTAGCGGGTTAAAATATTTATCATAGGCAAATACCCCTGTACCCCATGTACTTACCAGTATCTCCCCGGCCGATGTCTGTAAAATATCTGTTACATCAGCCGTGAATATAGAATCTTTGCCGGGCTGCCTGTTGTTGAAAGATTTGAATATTTGTGCAGAAGGATTAAAACGAAAGAGTCCTTTATCCGTTCCGATCCAGATATTTTTTTCACGGTCCTGCATTATCGGGTTGATGCGATCGTAGCGGATGCTGTATTCTCCTGAGGCATTGCTCCTGATGATCTCTATCCTGCCTGATCTTTCATTCAGCTTTGCCAGGAGGTTAGCACCGGACATCCACAATGTTCCGTCTTTTAATTCGGTAACGCCCTGCATTTCAAAATAGCGGCCGTTCAGGGCATGATCGATCTCATCCCGCCAGTTGTGCGACTCTTTTTCGCCGGGGCGAAAGCTTTTGATGAACATACCCGTGGAGGGCCAATAAGTGATCCACAAACGCCGGCTGTGGTCTATGTAAACATTTACGATCGAATTGGCTTTTTCAAATTGACTGATATAGGGGTCTTGTTCGGCATTATGCCCCCGGTAAGAAAGCTGCCGGGTAATGGGATTGAATTTCGCCAGGCCGGAATCACAGCCCATCCAGTAAACACGGGAAGAGGGCTGTTGCCAGATATGATTTATTTTCCAACCTGCCGGCAAGCTGGTCCTGTTGTATTTTTCTGCCATTTCATTGGTGGCCTCATTGTAGGTAAGGATGGCTTTGCCCTGGAGCACCATCATAAGATTGCCGTCGATATCGGAGTAAAGACATGCCCCGCTTTTTTCCAGCACATCTTTTGAATATTGTATGGGTACCTCATGAAAAATAAAACGGTCCACATCAAAATAACCAACCATGGTATTGCCCGTGATCATCCAGAGACGATTCTTTTTATCGATGAGCAGGCTTCTTATGCCGGAACGGGGAATAGCGCCGGGCTGGTTTCGTTTAGAGTGGAAGGTGAGAAAGCGTTGCCCGTCGTAACGCTGCAGCGCATTGTGAGTAGCTATCCAGATATAACCTTTCCTGTCCTGCTGGATGGAATTAATATTTTGTTCGTTAAGGCCATCTTTTTCACCGATGTAAGAAAACAAATATTCCTGTGCATGGGCCTTAGGGCCTACACAGGAATACAAAAAGATAAGCATGGTTGAAATAAGACGCCGCAATGCTGCTATTTTGGTTTATCAAATTTACCGAACCATTGCCGTAATATGAACCAATGTATGCAGTGCATGATACAATTCATACAGCATTTTACTCAATTCATACCGGAAGACACTTTTGCCGGGCTGAAGCCGGGGAGAAATGTAAAATTTCTGCCTTATGCTTCAACCAGCATTCTCCTTTCCACAGGCGCTGCTGTTTTCTTTCTTTCAATGATCCTTGTTGTGGGATAACTGATTTTGACGACGGGTTTCAAAACGGGCTTTGACAAACATGCCAATAATACTTGTGTTGTAATGTATTTGCCTTTCATGTTGCTTTACTTTATTTGTTATTTTTTTAATTTGACGCTGCAAATTTCGTTCATAACAATGGTAGTGTAAAAGCATTAGTGAGTGAACTGTAGTATAGGGTGGATGAATCGTAGGGAAAGACTGATGAAGGAGTGATGAGTGATGAGATATGAGATATGAGCAGTTAGCCAGACTTTCTTATTCCTTATTTTTTTATTACACGAATTAGGACGAATTACACGATTTTTTTAATCTATTAGTTGCCAGCATATGGCAATCCTATGGTACTTACTTCCTTATTTATCATTTCTTATTCCTTATTTTATAAACAAATTGGAGGCCACACACCCGCACCCGCAACCTCCAACCCGTAACACTTAAACTACTTAAACAACTCTGCAATGATCCCCTTCTTCTCCACGCCTTCCTGGTAACCGCTGTTAATACCAAAGGAATTGCTTATTTCAATACCCGCAAGATTACCACCTGCTTTTACAGGCCCCATACTAATTGGCGTTCCCGAAACACCGGCTTCGAAAGTATTTCTTAAACCGAAGTCTGCGAATTCCTTATTGTTGTCGAATGTGACGAACAGCTGTGTTTTGGCTTCTACTTTTACAATGCCTTTTAAAAATTCGCCCTTAACACCGGGACCTAATAATAAAGTTGATTTACCGCTTTTAAATTCATGCTCAAAAGCACCTACAATACCCTGCCCTGCTTCTATCACATATTTACTGCAATCTGCTTTGATGGCGGCACCGCCAAGATCTACTTCTATATTCAGCCAGGCCGGGCAGCTTACACGCCATAGCTGGTCAGATACAATAAGGCTATCCATCTCCTGCTCCCGGTAGTTGTCCTTGCAATCCACCAGTAAATTATTGATATCCCCCGTTGTGAAAAACAAGGAACCCCAGCTCAGGTAATTAAAGTAACCGTGCACTGCACCATATACCGTTGCCTGGTTGGATGCATCCGGATCTAATTCTGCGATCGCTACCAGTTGGTTGATGTATGACTTCCATCTCTGTTGCCCCACTGAAATGATCGGTTGCAGGTAAGCACCCACTGCAGCAACCGTTGCATCCGCCAATGGCCTCCTGCTCTCTTCACAGCATTTTACTGCCATGGCATGCTGTGCTTCTACGCCCATGCCTGCGGGCGGCTCAGGACATTTTACTTTATTGATGGCAAGTGCCCCGGTTTCCATTGTTTCTTTTATCCACCTTGCATCGGCATCGGTGTAATTGTATAGGTATTGCGGTGTAAACTCTTTGTGTAATTCTTCCATCATTGCTTTTGCCAGTTCGGAATAAATACCGGAGTAAATATCACCTTTTTGTTTGCTGGCATTCATGTTGGTGGTATTCACCAGGTTGAGCCAGAACATGGCTTCTGTCTGCACGCTGGCCGAATAAGCATCCAGTTCCGGCTTGCGTAGCTTTATATCCCGGGCTGATGACGGATAATTGGGAAAAGAAAATTTTCCCAGCGTCACTTCTTCA
>CAYOLS010000024.1:0-25412 GCA_964404845.1 uncultured Ferruginibacter sp.
TCCTGTACTGTCTCCCAGCGGTATGACCTTTTACAGCGGAGATAATATGCCGGAATGGAAAAATAATTTATTCATCGGCGGGTTGAGCAGCAAGCATATTGCCCGGCTGGTGATCGTAAATAATAAAGTAACAGCAGAAGAAAGATTGCTGGCGAATGAAGACCAGCGTTTCCGTGATGTTGCGCAAAGCAGCGATGGAATTTTATATGCAGTAACGGATGAGGGAAGGTTGTATAAGTTAGCGAAAAAGTAAAAACTGTTACGTGTTGCGGGTTGTTAGTTGCGTGTTCAGTGCTCCCAACCCGTAACCCGTAACAACCTAACCCGCAACATTATTATTCGCCGCTTCTTCGTGCAGGTAATCCTTTCGTTTCAGTTCAAAGTTACGGCCGAGGTATAATCTTCTTACCTGTTCATCACCGGCCAGCTCTTCGGCTGTGCCGTGTTTGAATATTTTACCGTCGATCAACAGGTATGCCCTGTCGCAGATAGAGAGGGTTTCGTTTACGTTGTGATCTGTAATAAGAATGCCAATGTTCTTGTATTTCAGCTTTGCAACAATGGCCTGGATATCTTCTACCGCAATAGGATCCACGCCTGCAAACGGCTCATCAAGCAAAATAAATTTAGGGTCAACGGCCAGTGCCCGGGCAATTTCAGTTCTCCTTCTTTCACCACCGCTCAGGGTATCACCGTTGTTTTTGCGTACATGCTGCAAACGAAATTCATTGAGCAGGCTTTCCAGCTTTTCTTTTTGCTGGGCTTTTTTCAGTTTCGTCATTTCCAGTACAGCACTGATATTGTCTTCCACGCTCAGCTTGCGGAACACACTTGCTTCCTGTGGTAAATAGCCAATGCCCATCTGTGCCCGCTTGTACATGGGCAGCTTGGTGATGTTGATGTCGTTTA
The DNA here is from genome assembly GCA_964404845.1 of uncultured Ferruginibacter sp. GTDB lineage: Bacteria > Bacteroidota > Bacteroidia > Chitinophagales > Chitinophagaceae > Ferruginibacter. The sequence continues at coordinate 910 of CAYOLS010000024.1, forward strand.
AGAATACTTCGCCTTCATCAGGCTTTACCAAACCTACCACCTGGTAAAAGGAAGTGGTTTTACCGGCGCCGTTCGGGCCGAGCAGGCCTACAATTTCTCCCTGGCTTACATTAAAAGATACATGGTTCACCACGGTGCGGCTGCCATAAATTTTTACCAGGTCTTTTGTATGTATCGTTAAGCTCATAAATTTTTACAAAAATAGGTGAAGCGGTATAACAATATTTAAAATGTATCTACATTACCAAATATTTAAAAAACAAGCCCGCCGGCATTTATTGGTATTTAATTGGCAATAAATATTTTTTTATACGTTAATACATCACTCAAATCATACAGATATGAAAACCATTAAAGCCATGCTGGTCTTTTTATTAGCAGGAACAGCAGCTGCAGCACAGGAAGGATCGCAGGAAGAGGGTAAAAACATCATCAAGCTAAACCTGCCGGCGCTGGTATTTAAAAATATCAGTGTTCAATACGAAAGGGCCGTAGGGGAAAGGATCTCCCTGGCGGGAACAGTGCGTTTTATGCCCAAAGGAAAGCTGCCTTTCAGGAATACGATCAGCGATCTTGCAGATGATGCGGAACTTGACAGGCAGCTGGCCAATACCGAAGTAGGCAATTTTTCGGTAATGCCCGAAATGCGGTATTACCTGGGAAAGAAAGGCGTGCTCAACGGCTTTTATATTGGCCCTTTTCTCAACTTCAGCCACTACAATGCCAGCCTGCTGTACGAATACGACGACCTGCTAACTACCAAGACCATTCCCCTGAGCGGCGACATGAATACTTTTACCGGTGGCTTTATGATAGGCGCCCAATGGAAACTAAGCAATGCCATCAGCCTGGATTGGTGGATATTGGGACCCAATTACGGAATTTCCAGGGGCGACCTCATTGGCAGGAAAACACTCTCCTCGTCGGAGCAGCAATCTTTAAGGGAAGAGCTGGATGACCTGGATATACCGCTGACAAAATTTACCTATGAAGTAGATGGCAATGGTGCTACCATCGACTTTAAAGGACCCTGGGCAGGAATACGGGCCGGGCTTTGTATCGGGTTCCGTTTTTAAACCAACACATTACCAATAAGCAGCATCTTTGTTCATGTTTAACTATGTTTGCAAATATTTTTAAAGGATAATGAAAGTAATAGACCACATTAACCAGGCAACTAAACCGCTGGTAAGCTTTGAGATACTTCCGCCACTGAAAGGCAAGGGCATTCAGTCCCTGTACAACCACCTGGACCCTTTGATGGAATTTAAACCTTCCTTCATCAATGTAACCTATCACAGGAGTGAGCATGTGTTCAAGAAAAAGGCAGACGGCACTTTTGAAAAAGTAGTAGTGCGCAAAAGGCCGGGAACAGAATCTATCTGTGCCGCCATCATGAACAAATACAATGTAGATACTGTTCCGCACCTGATATGCGGCGGTTTCGGCATCAACGAAACAGAAGATGCGCTGATCAACCTCAACTATCTTGGCATTGACAATGTGCTGGTGCTGCGGGGCGATGCCGCTAAAAATGAAGCCAGCTTTGAACCGGAGCCGGGCGGCCATAAATATGCAATCGACCTTTTAAGGCAGGTGACCAATTTAAATTCCGGCGTTTACCTGGAAGAAGAATTGAAGAATACCACCAAAACAAAATTCTGCATTGGTGTGGCCGGTTACCCGGAAAAACATTTTGAAGCACCGAATATGGAAACCGATCTTCAATACTTAAAACAAAAAGTAGATGCAGGCGCTGATTATATAGTAACGCAAATGTTTTTTGACAACAGCAAATATTTTGCTTTTGTAAATGCCTGCCGTTCTATCGGCATTGAAGTGCCCATCATACCGGGACTGAAACCGATCTATACCAAAAAGCAGCTGACCGTATTGCCGAAAGTATTCAGCATCGACCTGCCTACCGACCTGAGCAACGAGATCATAAAATGCAAAGACGATACGGATGTAGAAAAGGTAGGAACAGAATGGCTGCTCATGCAATCGAAAGAGCTGTACAAAGCCGGTGTGCCGGTACTGCATTACTACACGCTGGGCAGGCCCAATATTGTAGCGGATGTGGTAAAAGAGATCATGTAACGTAATGTCAGCCTGTTGCAAACCCCGCAAAGCGTGGGAGCTTGTCGAAGGCGTAGAATTCAATAACAAGCCCGGTTTCGACAAGCTCAACCTGACAACACTTTTAAAGTATTAAAGCAAAACGGCTTCCACCATTGGAAGCCGTTTTGCATTTTTGCTTATGGACTTTTGCAGCTTTCGGGTGCCGGTATTTCAGCGTTTTTAAGCAATAAAATACTTGTTATTTTAGCAACCCCCTTTTGTATATTTGTTTCAACCAAAAATAAACCCTTATGGAAAAAACAATACACCAGGGCCGGAATATTAAGCGCTTCAGAGAAATGCTGGGCATTAAGCAGGAAGCCCTTGCCGCCGAGCTGGGCGATGACTGGAACCAAAGAAAGGTATCGCTGCTGGAACAGAAGGATACCGTAGAAGCGGCCATACTGCAGCAGGTAGCCGCCGTGCTGAAGCTGCCGGTGGAAGCATTTCAGAATTTTGATGAGGAACAGGCAGTGAACTTCATAACGAACACATTTAACGACCAGTCAAACGGATATAATTACTATCCTACATTCAATGTTAATCCTGTTGAAAAATGGATAGAAGCATTAGAAGAAATTAAGCGTTTGAATGCGGCACTTATCCAGGAGAAGGATGATAAGATTAAGTTGTTGGAAAAGTTGATGGAAAGGAAGTAGTATTAAAGTTGGTTTTAAAGGTTTGTAGAAACTCACGAATTGCGTTTATTTATGAGTAAGCTGCCATTTTAAAGCAAACTTCTCGTTTAACAAAATGTGGCAACAGACAATTTGCGTAAAGATTTTTGAACATGCCAATAGAATTTCAACAATTAATTAAAGACACAAATAAAATTGATCTTGAAGACATTTGTTCTTCATGGCAATGGTGTTTGACAGAACAAAAATCTATAGTCTTTGTGTCGTGTGTTGGCGACATGTTTTTAGTGGGCAAAGACAATTCAATAAATTGGCTGGATACAAGTATTGGACAAATTGTAAAAGTAGCAGACAACTTGGAAGAATTTGAACAACTTTTAAATGATGACGCAAATGTTGATAATTGGTTTTTGGCGACTTTGGTTGAGCAACTTATTAACAGTGGCAAGACACTAAAAGAAAATGAAGTTTATAGTTTTAAAAAACTGCCTGCATTGGGTGGCGAGTATTCGGTTGACAATTTAGAAGTAATAGACATTTCAGTTCACTTTGGTTTGACAGGAAATATTGCTGAACAAATTAAAGATTTACCGGACGGAACAAAAGTTAACTTCAAAGTGGTTCCGTGACAAAAACGGCAGCTTATATTGGGTTTTATGCAGGTTGGGCATGACCAGCAAACATCAACTAATTGCAAACCCAGGCTGTGGCTCAGGCTGGACAAACTACTTTCAATTTTAGTTCTTAAATTCAATTTTATATTTTCAATAAGCAGCGGTTGTGGGCGGACGGAATACTAATTACCAACCTGCATAAAGATTTGCCGTTGTGCACAATAATATTGACAGATGCCTCTACAAATAGTAAGTCCAGAGAGATGCCAAATATTTAGAGGAGTTACAAAAGACGAATTGACCAAAGTAGCAAAAGACCCAAAGGCTAAAACATTACAATTTGCAGAGCCTTTAAGCGACAAAGAAATTGAACTTTTGCACTCTATCGTTTTTTCCAACCGCCCTGACATAACACTTCGGGTATTTGGACACTATGGGCATTCTTGTGATTTGACTTTTCTACAAAATATTCCATCTGCTAAGAACATTTTTGTTGACTGTTTACAAAATGCCACAGGCATTGAGGTCTTGACAAAATTTTCTACCCTTGACAAACTTGCAATTGGCATTTACAATCTTGACAACTTTGATTTTCTCAACGACATATCACCAAATATTACGGAACTTTCAATAGAGCAAACATCCTCAAAAAAGCCTTCCATAGAAGTTATAAAGAGATTTACTAACCTACGCTATCTGTATCTGGAAGGACAACAAAAGGGAATTGACGTAATTAGCGAACTTAAAAATCTTGAAAAAATAGTCTTACGTTCAATAGCGACAAAAGATGTTAGCTATTTAATAGGACTTGATAAACTTTGGTCGGTCGACATCAAGTTGGGTAGTATCAAACAGTTTGACACATTGACAAAGATTCATAACTTAAAGTATTTGGAGCTTTGGCAAATAAGGGGTTTAAGCGACTTGCACTTTATTTCTGACATACAATCTTTACAAAACCTTTTCATTCAGTCATTGAAACAAGTAACAAGCATTCCGCAGTTGGACAGATTGCAAAATCTAAAGCGTATAAGTTTGGAGAACTTAAAAAATTTGACAGACTTAACATCTTTGGAGTTTATCCCCAATTTGCAAGACTTCATTTATGTTCTTGCAGATAACCAAGTGCCAGAAAATCTATTGCCAGTTTTAAGAAACCCGAGTGTAAATAATGTCTTTTGCCGATTTGGTAGCGACAAGAAAAATATTCACTTTAACAAATTAGCAAAAGAGTTCGGAAAGAGCCAATATAGTTATTACGAATTCAAGTACGACTAATTACTGTGCACGACATTGCTATTGCCAATAGTGGGGCTTGACATTGAAACAATCAGCAGCGGTAATTCTACTGTACTGCGGTTCGGGGCTTGACGAATAAAGCCCGGCTTTGGTTCTTAATATTTAACTTTATCAAAAAGCCAGGCTGCAGTTCCGGCGGACGAATATAAAATTTATCACAATCTGCAATACCTGCTCGTTGTAGGCAATTCGGCGATGAAATTCTACAAACAAAATGGTTGACAATAAATTACCTGAACAGACATAAATAACAGCGCATAATGATAACAAAAAAGACACCTCATTTTTTAATTCCGTTTTTCCTTTTTGCCACTACCGTATTCGGACAAACAAGTCCACCACCAATAGCAATGCCTGCAGACAGTAGCGTTATTCTAGTGGACAAAATAATTGAAGTGACAAAACACGAAAAATACTTTGTAGATTATTGCACGAAAAAAGTAAAGAATTATTCGATAGAAAACAATTGGACACCAGAAAAGACTAATCAGATTTTAGAAAGTATTAAGTTTAAGTATTACAATTCGACAATTTATAACTCATATGCTTTTTATTCAATTGACCAACTAAAATCATTGCTTGACACATTGACTTTATTAAATAAGAACGCCAAAAGTAGCTTGACAATGGTTTTGACAAATTCGATGATGCAAAGTAATTTGGATTTATTCGTTGATGGAGTTATAAAAGGAAAATATGTAACAGCAAAATAGATAAAGCTGCATAAAGCTCTGCTCATTGGTGAGCCATTTTTACAGAACAAACCTTATTAACAAATCGAAATGAGTTTTTTAAAAAAGCTGTTTGGCAGCTCGGACAACAAAAAGACCAGGATTCAAGAAAATAAAAACCCTGACAACACCCGCCTAACATATCTGCTTGACATTTACGGACAACATCCATCGAACGACAACTATAGAGCAGTGTTAGAAGAAATTACTAATGGAAATTCTTTCTTGCTTTTACCTTCCGCCAATGACAACGATAATACGATTGGTTGGAAGACAGCAGAAGTTGGAACAATATTAAATCTTGCTTCAGTTTTTAACTTAGACGGATTAAAGGTGTTAGGAGCATTTAGCGATGAAACTGCATTGGTTAAATGGACTAAACGTGAAACTCAATATACAGCCATCAAGACACAAGACCTCATTGATTTTTGTAAGCAAAACAATATCGACAGGATTGTTATCAACAGCGATCAGAAAAATATGTTTGTACTTGAACGCAATAGAGAGAATATTAAATCAAGGGTAATTCAAAAAGAAACTAAGGTCTTAGTTGGTACACCAACAAATCCGCTACCAAAATCAGTGGTTGACCTGCTTGTAAAAAACTTTTCAAAGGTTGACACTATTGAAGAAGGATATCAGTTCGCACAGAATATGAACGACGAGACAAGCTTAGTTTTAGGAATTAAAATGTCAGTTGTTTCGGACAATTCAAGAGCGGCATTACACAACGCTTTAAATAATAGTTTACCTGGAGTTGACGTTGGAATGCCTATTGATATAATGATTTTAGAGGATGAAGGATGGTTGAATACTGCTCGTAATATTCAAAACTCCCTATTCTACAAACGATAAAAAACAGGGCATTTGCACCGGGCTGGACAATCACTGAATTTCCTGCTTTCGCAAATACTCAAACATTGTACGCCGCTATGAACCGTTTACTAATTACATACATTTTAATATTAGTAAGTCAATTGTCCTTTGCACAAATTGATTCGACTATAATATTTGAAAGGTCTAAAGGTAAATGGCCATTACCAATTCCTAAATATTTGAAGATTTACGACAATGAAAACTTAAAGTATTTTGCTGCTAACCAATTTGACTCCACTCTCAGAATCATTACCGACAGTTCATATCAGGTAAAAGCAGTACACGATGGGACAGTGACTGCAATAATTGAAGTGGAGGGTGAATATACAGTGCTTACTAAATTCGGTAATTACTTCATTGCCTATAGCAGACTAAGCAAGCCAAATTTGATACAAGGAGAGTTTATTCAAGTTGGACAACCACTTGGACGGATAATAAAAAACCGGACTGAGGAAAACTACACATTGGAAATAATGCTTTCAATAGGAACAAAACAACTAAGTGCAGCGACATGGTTCGTGGCCTTGGCTTCGACAAGCCACGAATAATGTGCTAACAAGTTGTCCTCTCTTCCGTTTTGTTTCCACCAACCATTTCTTTCGGCTGTAATCTATTACATTTCCACAACCATTACTTAGTTTATATACTACTAAGCAGCGGCTTTAGCAGACTTTCTTTTAATAATATTTCTCTGTATATTTATAAATAAAATTCTAACGGGCTTCAGCAGTCGGGGAGACGCATGTTAATGCTGCACAGCATCAAGCCTTGGACATTGCAGGCTATGCTAAACAAAATCTTGCTCAACTTCAAACAGTGACAGACAGAAAACTATTTGGAACAAATACTCTGGTAAACGAGTTTACTAAAAACTTGATACAAGCTGAAACTATTGATGGAGGTTGGACTACAAAATACATTGACAATTCAACAGGACATCAGTGGTTAAAATATGTGGTTGACGACAGAGGATTTTTCGTAAACTTAATTTTTATTTCTCCGCCACCGACAACTGACCAATTAATTGAAATTGCATTCAACACAAAGTATGTTGACGAGATTTCTGCGGCTGCAACTCGACTAAATTTTGAAGAGCAGTCTGACAAAAAAGAGTATAGACAAAAGCTAATTAACAAGCTAACGACAATTGATATTTCAAAGCTTGACGCAACAGAAAAAGAAAGAATTAAAACAATTATTTCAGCATCGCAGTTGACAGATAGAGTGAACAAAAGAGAAATAGTTGGCAAGCACTTTTCAGAAATTAATGCTGACGCAGATTTTTTTAAATCGGTAGCTGACACCGCTAAGAAAATTTTAGAGTTGCTTTAGGTGGACACAGAAGCATAAGCCTACAACAACATTAGGTTTTATGCAAGTTGGGCCTGACCAGCAAACATCAACTATTTACAAATCCAAGCTATGGTTTGGGCTGGAAAAACAACTTTGAGCTTTAGTTCTTAATATTTAACTTTAGTAAAAATCAGGCAGCGGTCCCGGGCGGGCGAACACAGAATACCGTCACATCGCCAAAGCTTTAACGTTATACGCAAGCCTATATTGGCATCATCATTCTAACCGAAATCTATATGAAGTATCTTAAAGTTTCTTTTGTTATAGTCTTAATTATTTTATCCACGAATCTTTATTCGCAAACAATCAGACTCACAGATCCAAAATCATATAAAGGCTTACATGTATTTTTAATGCCAGGAAAGTCACCCGAGGGAGAAAAATTACTTCAATTTTCAGTTACAAAATTTAGAAAATTGAATGATAATATAAGAGTGGATAGTTTAATATTAAACACTTTGTCGGGAAAGCATTTAACTCTTTCCAAACCTAAGAAGTTTGTAAATGGTCGTGAAATGGGAGCTGGAAAAGAATGGTTTAGTAGTTTTTCCCTGGAACCAAATGAAATTTCCTTTATCAGGAATGAAACTATTTCCGACATATTATTATTAGTGAATAATAAGGAGATCAAAATTACATTTCCCGATTCCGCTCGTATTGAGTTGCATGATGTGGTAAGTGCTCATTTTTGAAAATAGAGTAACCCCGCCTGCGTATAATAAACGGTTTGCCGCAAGTAGGGGCTGCGTTGCAAGCAAGCTTAAATGACACACCCTAAAATTTCAAGCGGGCAAGAAAAAAAATTTATTCATTTCTTTATGCTTTCATTTGGTAGACATATAACGGCATTTTTATTGTTAGTTTGTTTTGCAGCGACACTTTCGGCTCAAACTATTGAGTTGCGACCAGGCATTTCAAACATCGTAAATAAGCTAAGAAAGGAAAAAGAAGTCCACTTTGGTTATCCGGTAGGTGTTGCAGGGAGACCCGAAACAAACAACAAATATTATAAGTTGTACTTAAAATTAAAATACAAAGCGACGGATAACGAATTGATAGAACTAACCAAAGACACTTCAGAATGCATTATTGTTTATTCTTTTGACATCCTATGGCAACGACAGAACTCAGGCCTTAAAAATATTTTCCTGTATCATCAAAATGACACAACCTTTTTCTGGACTGCTGGAGGTTGTACAGGACTATTAGACAGAATTAATTGGTTCATGCTCAGACGACTTAAACCAAATCAAAATGAAAGGAATAAGAATTCATTGACAAAAGAAGAGTACGATTTATATTGTGAAAAATTCAGGAAAGCCGATAATCTTTTTAATTGCAACTAAAAGGCCTGCTTGCAACACCGGGTTGATAAAATGATGGCTGACGGAAGCCGTGTTTCTCTTGGCTCAGTTGGCACTAACTGCCGTGGCCTTGGCAGACTTTCTTTTAATAATTTTTCCCGGTATATTTATAAATAAAACTTCTATTAGGCTTCAGGGTTAGGTAGACAAGTTTCAAATGCCAGCACAGTAGCAAGCCCTGGACGTTATAGCCAATGTTATGAGAGACACAGTTAACCACTTTAAAGTAACGGACAGACGAACTTTCATTCAGTTTCTTGACTTATTACCTAAGGACTTTTCCGACAATCCTGAAAATTGGAAAAACAAAACTTTGTCTGACTTTTTGAAAGTAACCAGAGCAGACTTTAACGAATGGATAAGGGATTACGAAGAATAACAACTAGCTATAACACGGGTTTTACATCAGCGGGCTGACGTGAAAACCTGGAGCTTTGTGCTCAAAACCCGCCTGAACGCAAAGTCCAAACCATAAAGTAAAACGGCCTCCACAAAGGAAGCCGCTTTTCATTTTTGCTCAAGGACATCGTTTTACCTGCTCAATGGTATACCAACGGACAGGCTCAGTGTGCGATATTTATTTTTATCATCTGCACTGTTATTACTTTCTGTTGAATTGATCTTGGTGAGGCCCAATCCATAATTGGCTTTAATGATAATGCTCTTAAGATCGAGGCCAACACCTGCATTCAGTCCAAAATCAAAACGCTTTAATTTGTCGTAAGCAGCGTCATCCTGTTCTGATGTAAAAGGATCATCGTTGCTGAATTCGATATTACTGCTGGAAGAAGATTCCACCGGGCCGATCTTTGTCTGTAATTTCGATTTACCACCTACACCAATGGCCGCATAAGGACCTGCATTAAAAAATAATTTTACAGAAGATTCCAGCGGGATATTCACCACGAGATTTACCGGTAATTCCACGTACAGCGGGTTGAATTTTGCTTTTACATAATCTGATCCGCCGTTAAAATAAGTTTCTGCTTTTGAGCCACGGCCGGTGAGCAGCAGGCCCGATTCAAGGTCGATGGTTTTTGAAAGGCCGAACCTCCCCATAAAACCTACGTTGAAGCTGGTGAGCATATTGTTGTCTTCTGTGTCACCATCGCCATTTTTGGTTATGTTGGCAAGGTTTACGCCACCCTGTGCATAAAAGAGCTGTGCCTTTGCTGATGATACCATTCCGCTTACGAGTAATACAATTAGTAGTCGTTTCATTTTCCTGTGTTTGGTTTACAATTTTTTTCTGTCAGGTCTTTACTAAAGGAATTGGTATTACCCTAAAAACAAAAAGCTTGCCAACGGACGGGCAAGCTTTTTTAAATAGTATTAATGACAGTTATTTTACTAATTCCTTCAGCAGGCTTTCATTTACCCGTACAGGGTATTTTTTCCTCAATTCAGCGATCCATTGCTGCTCCAGCAGCTGCTGGTAGTCGTTGATCACCAATCCTCTTGAATCTTCAAAGCTGCGTTGTTGGTTGGCAGGATATACTGTAACATATTTTACAAAAGTGGCCGTGCCGTCAATATTGGTAACAATGGCAGTATAGGTATCTTTTACCGGTGTATTGGCCTGGTTGGCGCCCGTGATCTGCGATATTTCATAGCGCCCGCTGTCTGCCTGCAGGGTGCCGGAAGATTCATTGGCAATGCTTCTCCAGTTCCTGCCTTTTTTCAATGCGGTCATGGCTTCCTCCGCTGCTTTGGAAGTACTGCAGTTAAAGATGAGCACATCGGCGCTGGAAGCCCATTTATAATTTTCAGGATGCGTATTGTAATATTTTATCAAACCGGCTGTATCGTTGCTGGCTTTGCTCCATACATTGCGTTCCATGATCTCAAACAGCAGGTTGCCTTCCCTGAACTCCTGCATCTGGAACCTGAAATCAGGATTGTATTCTTCCAGCTTGCTCTTATAATAATTTACAGCTGCGTTCGCCATGAATTTTTCCCACAGCTCTTTATTGCTGGCAGCCGCAGTATTTTCTGTGCCGCTCCTGGCCTCTCTTACATATGCCAGCCATTCGCTTCCTTTTGCAGCGCCATCTTTAAAACTAAGAATGGTCTTGTTGCTGATGGGCAATGATTTTGTGCGGGCCTCCGTAGGGTAATTCATCAGGCTGTCTGCATTGCTGAAAAGTTCTTTTTCATTGGCATCCTTTGTTTTCTTCATGCCTGTTTTGGCAATGATCTCCCTTGTAAAAATTTCTTTCTCTGTATTCACCCTTGGGTCTTTCAGTATTTTTTGCCTCAGGTCGCTGATGAATACTTCGTCTGACCTGTCTGCAGGCGTAGGCCTGAAGCCCATGCGCTTGATGATATGGTAACCAAATTCGGTTTGAAAAGGTGCGCTCATATCACCATCCTTCTTTAATGCAAATACCTGCTTTTCAAAATCGCTGTTGTAGGTGCCTGTGCTGAACTCGGGTAATTCACCGCCATTGTAATTGCTGATGCGGTCGTTGCTGAATTCTTTGGCCAGGTTGCCGAAGTTGTCGCCGTTGATGAGCTGCGAATATATTTTTTCGGCCTGCTTTGCAGCAGCTGCTTTTACATCTTCGCCGGAACCGGCCGGCGCTGCGATCAGTATCTGTGCTATTCTCCAGCGACCGATGCTGGGGCGATCTTCCGTTACTTTAAAAATATGCCAGGCATTTTTGCTCCGGTAAGGTTTGCTTACTTCGCCGTTCTTTAAACCATACACAATATTTTCATATTCGTAAGGAATGGTGAACGCAGTAATATAGCCTAGGTCGCTGTTGCGGATATTGGCACCCGTAGCTTTAGCGGCCTGCAGGGCTTTTTCCTGGTCGGTATCGTTCTTTAAAGCGGTATACAGTTCCTGTATTGCTTTGTAGGCTTTTACTGTATCTTCTGCCTTAGCGCCTGCTGCAACAGGTGCAGAAAAATGAAGCACGTGCTTGTCTTTCTGCAGGCGGGTAAATGCTTCATCTACCAGCCTGTCAATGCCCTTTTCATTGCTCAGGTAATTTTCTATGATCTGCTGGCGGAAATTATTTACGTCAAACTGTATCTGCGGCAGCGTATCCAGCTTTGCTTCTTCTGCTGCTTTTACCTTCAGCTTAAAATTGGTATAAAGCTCCACGTATTCTCTCATGGATTTTTCCTTGTCCTCTGCTGAAGTCTTGTTCTTATTGTAGGCTTTCAGGAAATCATCTTTGGAAATGGTATTGTTACCGTAGTGTATCAGTGTTTGTGCGTAAGCGCCACCGCTGCAAAATCCCAAAGCGATGAGCCAGTAAATTTTTTTCATTCGTATACCGGTTGGTTTATTAAGCATTACAGGGAGCCTCATCATTGCCTGCCTGCTTTCCACTTGGTCTCCAGCATTTCATTCAGCTGCAGGGGAGTCAGTTTTTTGGCAATGATCCTTTTCTCTTTATCCAGTAAATATAAAGTAGGCGTTTGAGTTATATCGTATAATTGTTTGTAGGAAGCCATCTGCATTTTCTTTTCTTCCATCATCATTTCCAGCGACTGGTACACATTGGTCCAGTAATCCAGCTGGTGGTCGGCAATGTATTTTTTCCAGGCAGTGGTATCTCCTTCCGTCATTACTGCATATATCTTCACGTTCTTATCCTTCCAGTTGGCTTTGTACAATGAATCTATCCTCGGCATTTCTTCCTTGCAGTGCCCGCAGTTGGGGTCCCAGAAAGATACAACGATAAAGTCTGCGTTTACATCATACAGCGAATGTGTTTTGCCGTTGATATCGATCAGGTCGAGGTTCGCCGCTTTTTCTCCCACCAGGTTGGCCATCAGCATGTAAGCCCTGCGGGTAATGGCTTCCATCTGTTTTTCATTGAGCCAGGTGGAAACCCCTTTGCTGTGATATTTGTTGAACAGGTGCACAAACACTGCATCCTGCCCCATGTATTTTGGATTGATGTATTCGTCCGTCAGCCAGTTCAGCATGTACTTGTACACTTCCGGCGCATTGCGTGCCAGCAGCAATTTGTAGTCAATATCTTTGATGATGCTGTCGGAAGACTGCGGCATGATCTCCCTGTAATAATTTTCCAGCTTTGTTTTAAAGAAAGGTGTGCGAACCACGCAATCGTCCATAAAGCTGATACCATCCCAGTAATGCGCCTTGTAAAACTGGTAGTTGTTGATAGAGTCCTGCCTGGTGACAGGTTTGGTCGGCGGGTAAGGTGGCTCCTTCATCGCATTCAGCAGGATCGCCATCATGGAATTGGGCTTCTGTGTTACAATGCTCATCCTGTAGCCGTTCAGCTCGTCGTTGTACTCCTTGTATTTTTTTTCGTGCAGGGTTGAATCTTCTTTTGTGGTAGATCTCAAAAAGGCCTGGCGCTCCTGGTTCAGCAGCTTTCCCTGTTTGGCCACATACTGCTGGTACTGGCGAAACAGCACATCTTCTGCAGAGCCGCTCACCTGCATGTTCAAAAGATTATTGGTATCTGCCTTAATGGTAATGTTCTGCACTTTTTCCTTGCCGATCAAAAAGTCGGCGCTCAGCCTCTTGCCCGGGAAAACAATGGCATAAATACCCGGCGGCAATGTTTTGTTGCCTTTGAAAATGGCCTGCCCGGTTTTGCTTACTGCTGCGGAATCTTCTACATTCAGCGTGCCGCCCATGTGGTAAGTGAGATAGGCAATGCCCGACTGCAGATTGGATTGTAAATTAACCTGGAATGACTGCGCCTGTGATTGGCCACATATTCCTGCGATAACGAGGATAGATAAAATTCTTTTCATATCTGTAAAGGGATAACAAATGTATTTAAAATATGGCTTAACCCGCCACACTTAACAAAGCTATAAGGAATGAGAGGTTTAAAGGTTCAAAAAGTTTAAGGGGTTCAAAAGTTGAAGGTTGGGCTAATTGGTGCAATTCGTGGAATTTGATCAATTCGTGTAATCCTTTCTTAATTTTGCGCCGTGGCAAGAAAAAACAAAAGAATAGAACTGCAGAACGTAGCGGTAACCGACTATGCGGCCGAAGGAAAGGCCCTGGCAAAGCTGGACGGTAAGGTGATCTTTATTTCCGGGGCGGTACCCGGCGATACAGTTGACCTGCTGCTGACCAAAAACAAAAAGGATTGGGCGGAAGCGAGGGTGACCAATATTACCGGTTACTCAAAGGAAAGAGTAGAGCCCTTTTGCCGGCATTTTGGTGTTTGTGGCGGCTGTAAATGGCAGATGCTGCCGTATGAAAAACAATTGTTATACAAGCAGCAGGAGGCAGAGCAGAATTTAAGACGTATCGGCAAAGTAACGGACGCTGAATTTTTGCCCATTGCCGGTGCAGATGCTACCAGGCATTACCGCAATAAGCTGGAGTTTACGTTCAGTAACAAACGCTACCTGTTGCCCGAAGAAATAGAACTGCTTCCCCAAACTTCACGGGAGGAAAATGTAGAAAGCGCTGCGGTACTGGGCCCGGGCAACGGCGCCCTCGGCTTTCACGTGCCCCGCATTTTCGATAAAGTGATCGATATCCACGAGTGCTACCTGATGGATGATGTGAACAACCACATCCGCAACACGGTAAGGGAATTTGCAAAAGCCAATAATTTTTCTTTTTACGATATCCGCCAGCATACAGGCTGGCTGCGCAATATTATCATCCGCTATTGCAGCACAGGTGAGCTGATGGTGAACATCTGCATTAACCATGAGGCAGAAGCCGACAGGAAATTGTTATTCGATCATTTGCTGAAAGAAGTCCCTTCCATCACTACGCTGCTGTATACCATCAATCCAAAATGGAACGACAGCATCTACGACCTGCAACCGCAGGTATACTTTGGAAAAGGTTATGCCATCGAAAAATTAAAGGCGGCAGAAGATGAAGTCTATGAGTTCATCATCAGCCCCAAATCATTTTTCCAGACCAACACTAAGCAGGCGGAAAAACTGTACGGCATTACCCGTGACTTTGCAGGGCTTACCGGTAACGAAGTAGTGTACGACCTGTATTGCGGTACCGGCAGCATCGGCATTTTTGTAAGCAAACATGCCAAAAAGATCATTGGCGTGGAAGTAATAGAAGAAGCGATTGAAGATGCTAAAAAGAATGCTGCACTGAACAATATTACCCATGCAGAATTTTTTGCAGGTGATGTAATTAAAATTTGCAACGATGAATTTTTCACCACCCATGGCAGGCCGGATGTGGTGATCACCGATCCGCCCCGTGCAGGCATGCACGAAAAACTGGTGTTGAAGCTGCTGGAAATGGAAGCGCCCAAAATTGTATACGTGAGTTGCAATACGGCTACGCAGGCCCGGGACCTTTTACTATTGCAGGAAAAATATACAATTGAAAAAGTACAGCCGGTTGATATGTTCCCGCATACGCACCATATTGAAAGCGTGGCGCTGCTTACTTTAAAAAACCAGGTTAAATAAGCCGCTGGTCCATTTGCACCCATTAAAACAGGAAGTATAAACCTTAAATTTGTAGGATGGCTAATTACGGAAATAGTTTTCAGAGAACAACGCCGGTAGTGTTAAACCTGATCATTATAAATGTTCTTGTTTTTATTGCCCAGGCTCTTCTTGACGGAATGGTTAATGGAGGAATTAACCCTGCAGGAAAAATTACAAACGCACTTGCTCTATGGCCGCTTGGTATAGGAATGTTTGAACCTTACCAATTGGTAACACATATGTTCACTCATGGAAGTATCGGGCATATTTTATTCAATATGTTCGCTTTATGGAGCTTTGGTTCAATGCTGGAAAGGGTTTGGGGGCCAAAACGTTTTCTTATTTTTTACCTGGCCTGCGGATTAGCGGCCGGTGGAGCACAATTATTTTTGTCTGATGCGCCTGCAGTAGGAGCATCCGGTGCTATTATGGGTTTGCTGGCGGCATTTGCTTATTTGTTTCCCAATACGCAGCTCATCATTTTTCCTTTTCCTGTTCCGGTCAAAGCAAAATGGGCCATTATCGCTATTGCGGCAATTGACCTCTTCGGCGGTGTTTATCCAACCGGCAGCAATATTGCACACTTTGCCCACCTCGGTGGACTTGTAATGGGCCTGGTCCTGGTTATCATCTGGAACAAGACCAACAAACGTACTTTCTATTAAAGCTGGCAGAACAGCATTTAATTTATAAAAATATTTACCCATGGGTGAGGCAGACAGGTACCAGGATTATAAAAGACCCAAAACCAGTTTTCGCTTAGGCGATGATGGAAATGCATTGGTGGCTCTGTTTGCCATTAATGTTATTTTCTTTTTGCTCCTGCTCCTTATAGAAGTTGGCTACAATTATTCTCAAAGAAAAGAAGCGGATTACTACAATGAAATTGTGCGCTGGTTTGCCGTTCCCGGCAGCTTCAGCGCTTTTATAAAAAAACCGTGGACACTGTTCATTTACATGTTCGGCGATGTAAAGCCGGAGCTCATCCGTTTGATCAGTAATATGATCTGGCTATGGGCATTCGGTTCTTTACTGCAGCGAATGGAGGGCAACAGCAGGCTGATACCTATTTACATTTATGGCGGTATTGCGGGCGGACTATTCTTTATGGGCGCTCATTATATCATTCCTTCTTTGCAACCCCTTCGTGGATCAGCAGCATTGCTGGGCGCTAATACCGGTGTAATGGCGGTTGCAATGGCTACCACCACTTTATCGCCCAACTTCAGGTTCTTTACGCAGATAGGAAGCGGTATCCCCATCTGGGTACTCACGGCCATTTATATTTTTATCGACCTGGCAAGCATAGGCTCAAACCCGGCGTATGGCATTGCTCATCTCGGTGCTGCGCTGGCAGGTTTTCTTTTCATTGTATTGCTGCGCAGGGGCAGGGATGGCAGCGTGTGGATGAACAGATCATATACGTACATTACCACCATGTTTGAACCCGGTAAAAAAACAGCTAAGCAAAATATCCGGGAAAAAGTTTTTTATGAGACCGGTGGCCGCAAGCCCTTTAATAAAACATCGCATATTACCCAGCAAAGGGTGGATGAGATCTTAGACAAGATCAACCAAAAGGGTTATGAGCAGCTTACGGAAGAAGAAAAGCAGATATTGAGGAAGGCTTCGGAAGATGAGGGACTATAACATATTGAATATTGAATAGCCTTGGGCTTAAGCTCAAGGCTATTCATTTCAAATTCGTTATTTTTTGGAACCCTGAATAAAGTACATCAATTAATAAAAAAATAAAATGAACAAGATCGCAACCGGTGTGGTATTATTGACGACAATGCTGTTTGCAGCATGTGGTGGCAACGATACTCCTGAAGTAGATAAATCTATTATGCCTGCTGCAGATAGCAATAAAGCGGCGGCAACAACCCCGGCAACTGCTACCGAAGCGGCAGCAGCAACACAGCAACAGCCTGCCAGCCTGCAGGCTTCGCCCGCAGTAACCACAACAGTGCCCAATGCGCAAATGCAACAACAGGCACAAACCATTTCTGCGGCACAGGCTTCCAAAGCAATGCCATCTGCCGGGTTGAATCCTGCACATGGTCAGCCGGGCCACCGCTGCGATATTGCAGTAGGAGCACCATTGAACTCTCCGCCGACCACTACTACAGCGCCACAGGTACAAACTGTGCAATCGCAGCCGGTAGCAGCGCCGGCTTCAGCACCTGCCGATCCTAATGCAAAAGTAAATCCGCCGCATGGCCAACCGGGGCATGACTGCTCTATTGCAGTTGGTGCACCGCTCAAAAAGAGTTAATAAAAAAAATATCTATAAAGGCTGCTCTCAAAGCAGCCTTTATAGATTCAAACAGCCCTTAGTGTTGGATAGCTACCAAAATCTATAAACCATGGCCAACCAGGTACGACGTTTCACCAAAAAATTTATCGTTATCTGCAATATCATTGCAGGGATACTTTTTTTGCTGGGGGCGTACGGCTACCTGTTCAATCCGCAAAAATTCTGGTTCATGGGGCTGCTTACCCTGGCCAATTTTTATTTTTTGCTGGTGCTGCTGCTTTTTGTTTTTTTCTGGCTCGTTGCCAAGCCTGCTTACAGTCTTATCAGCATTGCGATCATGCTAATGGCATGGGTTCCTTTAAAACATCTTTTCAAAATAAGGCTGTCGCACAGTTTTGAATTAAAAAAAGCAGACAATACACTCAGGGTGATGAGCTGGAACGTGGAGCATTTTAAAATTGCAGAATACAAAACACATCCTGAAAAAAAGTTGCAGATGCTGGGTCTTATCAACAACTATAACCCTGATGTGGCCTGCTTCCAGGAAATGGTGGCCAGCGATAAAAATCCCAATGCCATTAATAACATTGAAGGTTTTATGAGGGAGCTGAAGATGCCTTACTATTATTACAGCTATAACTCCAAGATAGATTACGACAATGATCACCGCTTCGGCATTATTATCCTGTCCAAATTCCCGCTGGTGAATAAAATGACGGTGAGCTACAGTCCGAATGATTACAATTCTATTTTTCAGTATGCAGATGTAGTGAAGGGCGGAGATACTTTCCGGCTTTTTAATGTGCATTTGCAATCGCTCAGGTTTACCGATACGGACAGGCAATACCTGGAAAACCCTGAAATAGATGACGAGACCAATTTTAAGGAATCGAAAAGTATACTATCAAAGCTGAAGCAGGGCTTTTTAAAACGCCAGGTGCAAAGCGACCGCATTAAAAAAGAAATGAACCAGAGTCCTTACCCGGTGATCGTTTGCGGCGATTTTAATGATGTGCCCAACAGCTATGCTTATAAAACCATCGGTAAGGGATTAAAAAATGCCTTTGTAGAAAAAGGGACCGGCATGGGCAGAACCTATTCGCATATGTCGCCCACCCTTCGCATTGACAATATTTTTACCGATGAGCGCTTTTTAATAGAACAATACGTAAGGGTGAACAGGAAAATAAGCGATCACTACCCTGTAATAGCTGATATGTATTACAATAAACCGTAACTTGCAGCCATGCAGTTAAAGAACCCCGCATATTATTTCCGCTCCTGTTGTTGCCTTTGTGGCAATGCATAATATCTTTGTCCCGACGGGACACAAAATTCTATTGATTTAATTTAAAACAGGCTCATGAATGGTATGCCGTTGAAGTGAGTGACACAACAATGATGCATAGAGCATGATGCCGGTAAACAAATAAAAAAAATGTCTTTAAAAGTTTATAATTCATATACCAGGCAAAAAGAAGTTTTTGAATCCATTACTCCCGGCCATGTGGGCATGTATGTGTGCGGACCAACGGTAAGCGGTGAGAGCCATCTGGGGCATGCAAGGCCTTACATTACATTCGATGTGCTGTACAGGTATCTTACACATCTCGGTAATAAGGTGCGGTATGTACGCAACATCACCGATGCCGGGCATTTTGAGGAAGAAGGTCGTGAAGCGGAAGATAAGATCTCTAAGAAAGCCGTGCTGGAAAAGCTGGAGCCGATGGAGCTGGTGACCAAGTACACCAACCTGTATCACTGGGCGATGCAGCAATTTAACAATATTGACCCAAGCATTGAGCCAACTGCAACAGGGCATATAGTGGAGCAGATCAACATGATAGAAAAGATCATTGCAGAAGGATATGCGTATGAAGTGAATGGCTCTGTATATTTTGATGTAAAGAAATATGCTGCCAATCATGATTATGGAAAGCTGAGCGGTCGCATCATCGACGATCTTTTGGAAACTACCCGTGAGCTGGATGGCCAGGAAGAAAAAAGGGACAGGGCAGATTTTGCTTTGTGGAAGCATGCAGCACCGGAGCATATCATGCGCTGGAAAAGCCCGTGGGGAGAAGGTTTCCCGGGATGGCATATTGAGTGCTCGGCCATGGCTACTAAATATTTAGGAACGCAGTTTGATATCCATGGTGGTGGTATGGACCTGCAATTTCCGCATCATGAAAGTGAGATTGCGCAAAGTACTATCTGCAATCACCAGAACCCGGTGCGCTACTGGATGCATAATAATATGATCACCATCAACGGTAAGAAGATGGGCAAGAGTTACAACAATGTGATAAAGCTGACGGAATTATTCAGCGGCGATCACCCGTTGCTTAGCCAGGCTTTTCACCCGATGACAGTTCGGTTTTTTATCCTGCAAAGCCACTACCGCAGCACGCTTGATTTTAGCAGCGAAGCGCTGGTAGCAAGTGAAAAAGCATTCAAACGTTTGTGGGAAGCCTATGAAATTTTACAAAAGCTGGCACCTGCAGACAGCAATGATGATGTGATGGATAAAGAGCTGGATGCAAAAATTGTAAACTGGGTAAATGAATTCAAGGAATTTATGGATGATGATATGAGCACACCAAAAATATTGGCAAATATGTTTGAGATGGCGCCGATCATCAATTCAATGAAGGATGGTTTGATAAAATCAGATGCCATTGCAGCATCTACTTTATTGCTGATGAAAGACCAGTTTAAAGTGTACCTGGAAGATATCATGGGACTGCGTGCAGTATCTGCCAATAACAATGCAACCTTTAATGCAGTAATGCAACTGCTGATAGAGATAAGGAAGGAAGCAAAGGGTAAAAAGGATTTTGTTACATCGGATAAAATAAGGAACCAGTTAGCAGCGGCGGGTGTTTTGATAAAAGATGAGAAGGGCGGGGAGATGAGCTGGAGCGTGGAGTAAAACAAAGAATCAAACAGGATAAAAGAGAAAGGAGAACAAGGAGATAAATGCCCTGTTCTCCTTTTTTGTTGGAGTTTAAAGAAGATTTTTCCATAGCTCGCTCTTTCATCCTCCTTTCTCCTTGTCCTCTTTGCTTTTATTGCATTCCTCATTTCCATTACCTATTTTTCCTCCAAACCTTTGCCCTTATGGAAATAAATGACCTCACAAGCCTCATTGTAAACCTGTGCATAAAAATTCATTCAAAAATTGGCCCCGGCTGTTTTGAAAAAGTGTATGAAGAAATACTTTTTTACGAACTAAACAAAGCAGGAATTCGTTGCCACCGCCAGATTTTTCTGCCAATTCAATACGAATCATTAAATATTGAGAATGCGTATAAGTTAGACCTGCTGGTAGAAAACAAGTTGATACTGGAATTAAAATCGGTTCCGATAATGCCCCTTGTTTATTACAAGCAATTAAGAACTTACCTTGGTATATTAAACCTGAAACATGGAATGATCCTGAATTTCCAGGTAAACCTAATGAAAGAGGGAATTCACCGGGTTTATAATAATTTTGGAGAAGAAGAACTGTAAAAGAATCATCAATGCCGCATATCGCCCACCTGTCAAAAGATAAAAGACTTGCAAAAGTTATTGCCCGGCAGGAAAAATACGAACTGATAAAAAGAAACCAGGTTCACCTGCACATCTGCTCTTCCATTATGAGCCAGCAGCTGAGTACCAAAGTTGCCGCTGTTATCTATGCCAGGTTTTTAGCGTTGTTCAAAAAGAAAAATCCATCACCGAAAGATATTGTTGCTATTCCTTTTGATGAATTAAGAGCC
This sequence comes from uncultured Ferruginibacter sp., assembly GCA_964404845.1. Taxonomy (GTDB): domain Bacteria; phylum Bacteroidota; class Bacteroidia; order Chitinophagales; family Chitinophagaceae; genus Ferruginibacter. The sequence continues at coordinate 22,356 of CAYOLS010000024.1, forward strand.
ATCGGTCTCAGCAATGCCAAAACAAATTATGTGATCAATGTCTGTAATTTTTTTATTGACAATAAAATTACCGATGCGCAATTGCATAAAATGGAAAGCGAAGACCTCATCAATTTTTTAGTACAGATAAAAGGTGTAGGCCGCTGGACAGTAGAAATGATCCTCATGTTCAGCATGGGCCGGGAAGATGTATTTGCGGTAGATGATCTCGGCATCCAGCAATCCATGGCCAAACTATACAAGATCGATATGTCGGATAAAAAAGCCATGAAGCAGAAAATGATCAGCATCTCCGATAAATGGAAACCCTACCGTACCTATGCGTGCAGGTACTTGTGGGGATGGAAAGACGGGGAGTAGGGATTTAATATTGAAGATGGAATAGTTTAACGAGGCAGAATAATTAATAACTACTAATTAATAATGATTGATCATTGGTTCGAAAAGCCAATGCTTTAACAGCCAGAAAATAATATTAAATATTCCCTATTAAATATTTTCAGGTTTTACCAATAGCACGATCTCTTCTAAATATTTCTGGTCTGTTTCATCAAACTGGTCAAGATCAGCGCTGTCAACATCAAGCACGCCCCATACTTCGTTGTTATGAATGAGCGGAATTACAATTTCTGATCTTGATAAGCTGCTGCAGGCAATATGCCCGGGGAATTTCTCTACATCAGGAACGATCAGCGTTTTGGCTTCCGCCCAACTGCTTCCGCAAACACCTCTTCCTTTTTTTATACGGGTGCAGGCTACCGGCCCCTGGAATGGTCCCAGTACCAGCTCTTCACTTTTTACCAGGTAAAATCCAATCCACAGCCACCCAAACTGCTCTTTTAAAGCCGCACAAATATTTGCCAGGTTCGCTACCAGGTCGGGCTCGCCTTCCAGCAATCCTTTTATCTGCGGCAATAAGGTTTGGTATTGCTCCTCTTTAGTGCCCTGTATTATTTGTAAGTCTTCTGCCATAGTGGTTTAAAATTTATTACACGAATTGGAACGAATTACACGAATTAATTATTAGCTGTAAGCTTTTAGCCATTAGCTCTACATCACTCATAGCTCATAGCTCATAGCTCATAGCTCATAGCTCATAGCTCATAGCTCAATACTGCGCAAAGTTCGTCAATTAAATCCTGTTTACAATCTCCATGATCATCGCCGGTTCAAAACCCTTTTGCATCAGGTAATTCCTCAGTTTGGTCTTTTTTACAAATATGTTTTTTTCACTTTTCAGGGTAGCCAGCTTTGCCATTGCGAGTTTTTGCAGGGTATTTTGATAGTCGTCTTCGTCAATGGCCGCCATAGCTTTTTTAATGCAGTAGGCGCTCACCCGCTTTTGTTGCAGCTCATATTTTATTTTTACCCGCCCCCATTGTTTCATCCTGAATTTTCCGCCGGCGAAGGCAATGGCATAGCGCTCTTCGTTCAGGTAATTTTCTTCAATGAGGCGGCTCAGCAGTGTTTCTACCTCGTGCTTGTAAAGGCCGAAGTTGTACAGCTTTTCCCGGGTTTCGGCATGGCTCCGCTCCTGGTAAGCACAATAGTGCTTTATTTTTTGCCAGGCTTTTTCTGTGCCGATATTTTTCCGGAGCATGGGGGCAATTTACGGCGGCGCCGACTTAAAAACGGGGTTTGTCAACATATTTTCAAGGAGGTTTCACCACAACATCAAAAAATACTATCTTGTCACTTTAACAAAGATTATCTTTGATATTCAATTTTTACGACTTATGAAGTTTATTGTTTCTTCTTCAGCCTTGCTGAAACAACTGCAACAGATCAGTGGTGTTATCAATGCCAATACCGTATTACCGATCCTGGAAGATTTTTTATTTGAAATAGAAAAGAACAAGCTCACCGTGGTGGCTACCGACCTGGAAACGGTGATGAAAGTGCATATGGACATTGAGGCCAAAGACAGTGGCAAGGTTTGTATCCCTGCAAAAATTTTGCTGGACTCTCTTAAAAATATCCCGGAGCAGCCGCTCACTTTTAACATAGATAAAAACTTTGCCGTAGAAATTACCAGCGACAATGGTAAGTACAAAGTAATGGGCGAAAATCCTGACAACTTCCCGAAAGAACCGGCTGCGGATGATGCCAACAGCTTTACCATGACGTCTTCTGCATTGGTAACGGCTATCAATAAAGCCATTTTTGCGGTGAGCAACGACGACCTTCGCCCAGCGATGACCGGTGTTTATTTTGAGCTCGATAAAAAAGGGATCAGTTTTGTAGCAACCGATGCACACAGGCTTGTAAAATATACAAGAACAGATGTGAGCTGCCCGCAGAAAGATTCTTTTATCGTTCCTAAAAAACCATTGCAGCTTTTAAAAACTGCGTTGCCTGATAACGAAGATGAACTGAATGTTTCTTACAACAGCAATCACCTGTTTGTAAAACATGGCGGTACAGAACTGGTTTGTCGCCTGATAGATGCACGTTTCCCTGATTACAAAGTGGTAATACCTGCAGACAATCCATATAAAATGACCGTTAGCCGCAATGCATTCCAGAATGCCCTGCGCCGTGTAAGTGTGTTCAGTAACAAGAGCACCAACCAGGTAGCACTGAGCATCAGCGGAAGCGAATTACAATTAGCGTCACAGGATGTTGACTTCAGCTTTGAAGGTAACGAACGCATGGCCTGCCAGTACGATGGTGAAGACCTGCAGATCGCTTTCAATGCAAAATTCTTAATTGAAATGCTGAATGGCGCTGATACAGAAGATGTAAATATGGAATTAAGCACACCAACCAAAGCCGGTATTATTAAGCCAACTGAAAATGGTGAAGGTGAAGACCTGCTGATGCTGGTAATGCCGTTGATGTTGAATAATTAATAACTATTTCCCACACCCCGGATGTCTCAGGGCTACGCCGGTAGAATATATTATATTGAAACGCTTCCTGCTGAATGGAAGCGTTTTTTTGATGGTATGATCTAAATATTAGAAAATGAATTTTAAACAAATCGCTTCTTTTGATAATTACATGCTGGCCAATATGACCCTTGGCTTGCTACAGGAAAATTTTATCAATTGTCAT
>CAYOLS010000025.1:0-25241 GCA_964404845.1 uncultured Ferruginibacter sp.
GGAAGCGCAGAACAGTATCGGCGTGGATGTAAGTGTAAAATTATTCAACTACCTGGAAAAAGGCATTAGCACAGGTTCTCACAGCATTCCGTCATTGGCATTACCTGCGCAGGAAGGCGCACACCGCATCCTGCATATACATAAGAACGTTCCCGGCGTATTGAGCCAGATCAATACCTTGCTGAGCAAGAATAATATCAACATAGTAGGGCAGTACCTGAAGACCAATGACAGCATTGGTTACGTGGTATTGGATGTAGACAAGAGCCTCAGCAAAAATGCAATGGACCTGTTGAAGAGTGTGAAGGAGACGATCAAAGTAAGGATGCTGTATTGATCGTTACTTACGGTATGATTTTTCCGGGTAATTAGAACTATCACTGTCACATGGCCGTTTCACCACTTCATATTCTTTTTTGTAGCTGTCGATCTTTATACCATCGATCCTGTTTTTCGAAATAAATTCATTTATTTCGCCTCCGGTGGTTTCTTTCAGATCAATAATAATGTGCTGGCTTTTTGCTACTTTGAATTTATAAGTACCATACAACATTTTTTCATTGCTGCTGCCAAATGCAATGATTACAGCTTCGTCTTCAAGGAACAAAGGTAACTTTCCATTGATCTTTTCAAATTCGAACTTATTGCTTCCATGATCAATACCTACAGACAGCATTTTCCTGGATGGGCAAAACAGGTAAACATTTGCGCTGCCTTTGCCTAGGCCATTTAGTTTAACGGATAGCATTACTTCTGCGCTTCCTTCATAGCCTTCTACATCTGCATCAATATTGTACCAGCCCATTGTAACAATGGAAAAATCATACATGCCGGATGTTTGTCCGCCATCTGTAAAACCTTCTCTTAAACCTTCTGTTTCAGAAGCCTTTCTTATTTTATCGGGATCGGTATTGACGGGAACGCTGTTTGGAACAGTATCATTTACAGAATTTGCAATGATCTCAATATTGTTGATAGTATTCATAGGATTTACAAAGATGGTATCATAACCACAATCAATCCCGGGTAGTGAGGTTGTGTTGCCGGCGATTGCGCTATCATTCGATGCACCGGCTGCTACCTTATCAGGATTTAATCTGACCTCATTTTCTATATAAGCATAAATGGCATCCACACCTTCTTTTCCTAATTGTGGAAAAGCTGTCATAACTGTTGGCTTCCATTTATTCATTAACTGTACAGTATAAGGATCTCCTTTAGCTATCATTTTTGCAGGGCTGGCTATAAAATCATATAGCCATTGTTTATTGGGTGCTCTTTGCAGGCTTCCCGCCAATTGTGGGCCGGTAAACAGGTTATACATTTTATGGCAACTGGCACAACTTCCTTTGAATAATGCTTTCCCTCTTAATATCATTGCAGTATTCGGTGTAGTGTCCAGAAGTTGCGGGTCGATCCAGTTGATGCTGCTGTCTTCTTTTATTTCTCCTTTGAACAATTGCATATTGGGATCATACGTTTCCGACGGAATTGAAATATTAACTGGCTTGTTCATACCAAGTTGTTTGCCATTATTAGTTGCATTAAAGTAGATCATACCGCCGCTTTGCAAAAGCCTGCCATTACTTTCAGTCGTTAATCCTGCCAATAAAATCTCCTGCATGGTAAATGCTTCCTTTATTTCAATATCTACTTTTTGTCCATCTGCTACTTCAAAAGTTCCTGCGGCAATTTTAATAATAGATCCCTTTCCGGTTTTAAGTGTATAAGCACTGTCTGCATCAATGCTGATAAAGCTGCTCTCAAGATTAGAAGGTTTTAAAAAAGAAGTGGCTTTATTGTTGCAGGCACACAACAAGACAAGGCTGGCAAGCAAACAGGCTGAAAAGGACTTCATATTGCATGATTTGGGTTGTTAAAATTACGCCGGCAAAATCTTAAACCAGTTTAATTTATTTCCGATATTTTCAAAAAATATTGAAAATATTGTACCTTTGTGGTATAAAAAATCATCACATGAAACTCGTAATAATAGGGGCAGGATTCGGGGGCTTAAGGCTGGCAAGAAAACTCAGGAACAAAGCAGGTTATGACATTACTTTGATCGACCGTTTCAATTATCACCAGTTCCAGCCATTGTTTTACCAGGTAGCTACAGCAGGGCTAAATGGCAGTGATATTTCTTTCCCTTTGAGAAAGGTCTTTCACGGCAGTAAAAATGTAAAATACCGCATGGCTACAGTACAACAGGTATTGCCATGGCAAAATAAAGTACAGACCGATATCGGCGACTTTGAATACGATCAGCTGGTGATCGCAACCGGTGCGGGAACTAATTTCTTTGGAAATGCCAACATGGAAAAATATGCCATCCCCATGAAAAGCACGGTAGAAGCAATTGAGCTGCGCAACAGGATACTCCAGAATTTTGAAAAGGCACTGACTGAGACAGACCCGATAGAATTACAACGCCTGATGAACATTGTAGTGGTGGGTGGTGGCCCTACCGGTGTAGAGCTGAGCGGTGCTATTGCAGATATGAAAAGGTTTGTGTTGCCAAAAGATTATTCTGAGCTGGACTTTGACAAGATGAATATCTACCTGCTGGAAGGCAGTGCCAAGACCCTGGGTGTAATGAGCGAAAAAAGCAGCGAGCAATCCGCTAAATACCTGCAACGGCTTGGTGTAACAGTTAAGACCAATACACTGATTGAAGATTACGATGGTAAAACGGCCCGTATGAAAGATGGCAGTACTATTGAAACGAGTACAGTGATTTGGGCCGCAGGCATCAAAGGCAATGTACCGCAAGGTGTTGATCCTTCGCTGGTGGTAAGAGGCAACAGGATCAAAACAGACCGCTACTGCAAAGTAGAAGGTTTTGAAAATGTATATGCGATAGGAGATGTGGCGTACATGGAAGAGCCTGCTTATCCTAAAGGACATCCGCAGGTAGCACCTGTTGCCATGCAGATGGCCGACCTGCTGGTGAATAATTTTAAAGAAGAAATGAAAGGCAGTAAAACGCTGAAGGAATTTGAATACTATGACAAAGGCTCCATGGCTACCGTTGGCCGTAATCTTGCCGTGGTAGATGTACCCAAACCAAAACTACATTTTGGCGGATTGCTGGCATGGTTCATCTGGATGAGCCTTCACCTGATGCTGATACTCGGCGTAAAAAACCGCTTCTTTGTTTTCATGAACTGGTTGTATAATTATTTTACAAGGGATCAGAACCTTAGGTTGATCATGAAGCATAAATAGGTTGGATTGTTTAATTGTTGCATGGTAGAATGGTTAAATCGTTTAAGAGTTATATTGTTGAAGATTACTTCAATGCCAACGCTCTCTAACAATTTGGCCATATAATAATTCAACAATTTAACCAGTCACTTGTGTAATACACACCACAGAATATTATTCTTAACATTTCCCGTTTGTAAACTTGCCCTGCGTTTGTGTCGCTTATTTATCCACATCGGCCGGCTTTTATCCAGTAAACAGGGCAGGTAACAATTATTTCAAATTGCTACATCAATTATGGCATTTAATTTTCAGGATAAAATGAAACGGTTGCATTATGAACGCTTTTTTCCATCTTACGCTCAATCAAAATGAATCGTTAACCGACAACAGGTTAACGGATAATATTCAATCAGGCATTTCCTTCCTGAGGGAAGGCATCAGCGATGCTATTGATAAAACGGGTGATTGCATCAGCCAGCACATTGTAAATCCTGTCAATAATTTTCTGAAAGATCTTACACAGATGGATAGGGAATTTAAAAAAGTGCATGAGGCAGAACATGAGTTCCGTATCTGCCTTAATGGCCAGATGGTAACTGCTGCTGATGTACTCAATATGGATATGGAAGAAAATTACTGACCTTTCTCCAGGTCCTTTAATATTTTTTTAGCCCTGCCTTTGAACGCAAGGCTTTGTTCTTCTAACTGGTCTGCTATCACCAGCTTTATTTCGGGAATTATTTCAGGATAGTATTTTGCAAGATTGGCCAATACTGTAAGGCTAAAGGCCTTGATCGCCACGGCTTCACCGGGACTGGTCACATAATCAAAACAAATATTCATGATAGGGCCCTGCCATTCTTCAGGAATGTTTACATGCTGCAGTAAACGGGTACTGTTGCGTTTAACCGCATCGTGAATGCCGGGTTCCTGCAATTTTTTTACCAGCGATCCAAAATGTTCATTGATCAGCCTGGGATGTGCTTCTACACAATAGCTCACCGGCCATGCAGCTCTTTGTACTACCCGGTGTTCATCATTCAAAAAAATATCAAAGAGCTGATCGAATCTTTTTTTAGAAGAACCGACCCATGCTACGATAGCAGCACATTGTTCTTTGGAATGTTCTTTTAATATTGCTTCTCTCAGGTTCATTTCGACAATATGTCTTCGAGTGAAAATACTTTTATTCTGCTGGCGATAGAGCGGAGATCCTGGCTGCCGTTGTAAGTGATCGTTCTTGTTTCCCGGGCTTTAAGATCAAAATAATTATCTGATAAATAGCCATCCACATCGCCCAGGCTGATGGCAATATATTTTGCATCTGTATCGCTTGTTATTGTAAAAGAATTGCGGGTTACTTTATCAATAAGCAACGTTCCTTTCTTAAGCTGGAGGTCTTTAGGATAAACAGCATCCGTTGTAGTATCGCCTGACAAAAATTGTTTTTTAGCTGCGTAATAACCTGCTTTTGGTTTTTTATAATAATCAACCAGGCTCCAGCTGGTAACAGGCCAGCAGTCGTTGAGCTGCCAGATCAAAGTGCCCATATTTGCTGGCTGCTTGCTCATCTGTGTAGCAATGCTATTCTTTAAAATATAGTATTGAACACATTGAGTGAGGTAAGTATATTCTTCCAGCGACAGCTTGTGGAGCTTTGTTGTATCAAAAAAATATTTGTTTACATAATGGTTAAGCTTCATGAATCCATCGCTTGCTTTCTGGTGTGCATTAACAGCAGGAGCGTAGAGGTAACGCTGGTCTGCCGGCGTATATTTTTCCACGGTGGAATAATCAGGCATGGCCTGCATGCCCCATTCGCTCAAAAAACGGCCTGTATGTGTTTTGAATTTTTCCCAGCCTTCCAATCCCCACCAAAGCCCCCAGTAATGACTGTCGCCGTTTGTATAGCTCAAAGGATTGCCCCATCCATATTGCGGTGACGTGGAAACATAAGGTCTGCCTTTTTTGTCAAATGCAGTTACCCATGCTTTTAAACTATCCCTGAATAAGCTGGTATAATCCTTCCAGACCTTTGCAGAATCTGCACCATGAAGATTGAACTGGTTTTGCCAGCCCCAGTGATGCCATGCTTCATCAATTTCATTATTGCCGCACCATAGTACAATGCATTTGTAAACAGATAATCTTGTTATCTGGTCCTTTACTTCTGCTTTTACATTTGCAAAAAAATTTTTATCACCGGGATACATGCCGCCGGCAAACATAAAATCCTGCCAAACCATGATGTTCAGTGAATCGCAGAGTTCATAAAAATCATCTGATTCGTAAATGCCACCGCCCCAAACCCGCAGCATATTCATGCCTGCATCTTTTACCATTAACAACAATTGCCTGTAATCGCTTCTTTTGGTAGCCGAAGGAAAGGCATTGGCCGGTATCCAGTTAGCGCCTTTGATATAAATGGGAAGGCCATCTTTTTTAAAATAAAAACTGGTGCCGATGCTATCTTTTGTTTGTACAAGATCAATATTCCTGCTTGTAATCCGTCCGGTTGATCTTTTAGTAGAGCTGCGTGAAAAACGGAACCATGTACTCACCGGTTTCCAAATGCCGGTACCAACAAACTTTGGTCCCCAATCCCAGCCAAACTGGTACTGCGCCTTACGTGTATACACTCTCGGGTTATCCGGGAGTACCAGCGGAAGTTTGGTTTTTGCAAGGCTATCCACCCGGTTCCTGGCAGCATGAAAATAAATACGCAATTCATTTTTGCCAGGCCTCAGGTATTTTTTGACCTCTTTGGTCCATTCCCTGAACATATTATCAGCACGCAATAACAATTTGTTATTGATGAATACATCTGCATAAGTATCGAGGCCTTCAAAACTTATGTATATCATGTCAGGCCGGAGCATATCATTGCTGACTTTAAATTGATTTTTATATTCCCAATCTGTTCTGTCTATCCATTCAAGATCTTTTTCATTGTTGCTGTAAAATGGATCGGGGATGAGTTTGTTGCTGAACAGGTCGGTATGAACGCTTCCCGGTACAATTGCGTTGTACCATTGTTTGGTTCCGGCCTGGCGAAACTTCCAGCCATTATCGAGGTCAAGGTATTGTGCAGGAGCAGTAAAGAAAATTATTTGCAGAAGAATGTATACTGTTGCTTTTCGCATGGTATCAAAGTTAAGCAGGATGAATATCTGATAAAACAATTTGGAAAATTACCGGGTAGTTAAGGCTACATAAGTTTCCGATACTAAGATCCCGATGATAGAAAAGATAAAAGCTAACCTGTACCGGGAAAAGCAATGCAACAAAAATGCTATGAACAAAACGGAAGAACTGATGATAGTTATTTTTAAATAAGGAGTGGCTATCTTGTCAATAAGCCCCTGTGGAATTAACGGACTTGCCAATTGATAGCCGGCCTGGTAGTATCCCAAAAGATTTAATACAGAGTGTATTAAAAGCACAACCAATGCAATAATTGAAACTTTTTTCGCAGGAAATCCGCCAATAGTTGTTATTTCCATTTGCCTTTTTCTTTTGCGGTATCAATGGCCTGTTGTCCCAACTCAGACATCAATCCTTCTTTTATCAACTTTTTTGCCCTTGCTATGTTCAGCTCACTCCAATTGCTGTTTGGCTTCCGTGGAGAGAAGCGCTGGTAGGCACTTTCTGCATCCCGCTTGTTTTTAAAGGAATCTATCCAGCCAAAACAAAGGGCTTCTTCCACTGCTTCCGGATAACTTACGCTGCCTGTCTTGCTGTTTTTATTGTGAAGAATGAGGTATACTTCGTCTTTGCCGGCTGCATTTTTCTCCAGCCATTTGCGCCACTGCTCCCTGTTCTTTGCATAAAATGCAGCTACACCTTTATTGGTTTCTTTTGTCATGCTATAATTGTTTCAACAAAAGTAGAACGGTGTTGTGACAACCTTATGTCAGCAGTGTTTTAAAATTATTCGCCTGTTGCTATCGGCTTGTCATTCCTTGACCATTCGCTCCAGGAGCCAACATACAAAGAAGGTATTTTTAAATAAGGAGTGGCTATCTTGTCAATAAGCCCCTGTGGAATTAACGGACTTGCCAATTGATAGCCGGCCTGGTAGTATCCCAAAAGATTTAATACAGAGTGTATTAAAAGCACAACCAATGCAATAATTGAAACTTTTTTCGCAGGAAATCCGCCAATAGTTGTTATTTCCATTTGCCTTTTTCTTTTGCGGTATCAATGGCCTGTTGTCCCAACTCAGACATCAATCCTTCTTTTATCAACTTTTTTGCCCTTGCTATGTTCAGCTCACTCCAATTGCTGTTTGGCTTCCGTGGAGAGAAGCGCTGGTAGGCACTTTCTGCATCCCGCTTGTTTTTAAAGGAATCTATCCAGCCAAAACAAAGGGCTTCTTCCACTGCTTCCGGATAACTTACGCTGCCTGTCTTGCTGTTTTTATTGTGAAGAATGAGGTATACTTCGTCTTTGCCGGCTGCATTTTTCTCCAGCCATTTGCGCCACTGCTCCCTGTTCTTTGCATAAAATGCAGCTACACCTTTATTGGTTTCTTTTGTCATGCTATAATTGTTTCAACAAAAGTAGAACGGTGTTGTGACAACCTTATGTCAGCAGTGTTTTAAAATTATTCGCCTGTTGCTATCGGCTTGTCATTCCTTGACCATTCGCTCCAGGAGCCAACATACAAAGAAGGTATTTCCATGCCTGCATGTGCCATCGCCAAAATGGTATGGCAGGCTGTAACACCAGAACCGCAATGAACAATGATATTCTTTGCCGGTGTGCCCTGCAACAGTTCATTGTATTTTTCTTTTAAAGCCTGCGGCGATAAGAACAATCCTTCTGCATCCAGGTTGCCGCTGAAAGGGATATTGATGGCTCCGGGAATATGGCCTGCCACCAGATCGATGGGTTCGCTTTCCCCTTTGTAGCGGTAAGCATCTCTTACATCGATCACTGTGAAGTTTTTGTCCTGTGCTTTTTGCTCCACTTCTGCAATGGTAGCCTGCGGCCATTGCCAGCCTTTGGTTTGATAAGGAGCTGTAATTTTTATTTCGGTAGTACCTGCGCTCATTGGCAAGCCTTCTTTTTCAGCTGCCTGTATACCGCCACTCAATACCTGCACTTTTTCATGACCGATGGAGCGCAGCATCCACCAAAGGCGGGCCGCAGCATTAGAGCCATTTTTATCATCATAGATCACTACATGGCTATCGTTGGAAATACCAAGGCCGGTCAATGTTGCAGCAAACTGCTCTGCAGAAGGCAGGGGGTGCCTGCCACCATCGGCTGCATTTTCTTTTATATCGGCCATTTGTGTATTAAGATCCATGTACAAAGCGCCTTGCAGGTGTTTGGCCTCATGTGTAGCTTTGGCATTGGGGCCGTTGCTGGTATCAATTACAATAAGACCGGCATTGCCATAAAGCGCTGCCAGTTCTTTTGCCTGTACAATAGGAGAAACTGTACTCATCGTAAATATCTTTTTATGTTGGTATAATTGCTGTCTATTTTATCCACAGAATGGAATTGCCTGTGCCATGTTCATTTTCTTCCCACAGCTCATTGCCTGGATCGATGATCCAGTTGCCATCCACTACAAATTTGTATAAATGTTTGCCCGGAGAAAGATGTATGGGCATCACCCAATCATCCCCGTCTTTTTTCATGCTATAGGCATTGGGTGACCAGCCATTGAAATCTCCTGCAAGGAAAACATTTTTTGCATTCGGATAATTTTTCAGGCGGAAAGTATAATTGGGCGCTATCACAAATACAGAGCCGGGTTCATTTTTTCTTACCTGGTTGCCTTCCGCATCTATCCACTGGCCATCTGCATAAAATTTGTATTCGTAATTGCCTTCACCCACCACATAAGAAATTTCCCAGCCTGTAGCGGTTTTTGTCATGGGCAATTCGAACTGCCGCCAGTCATTAAATGAACCTGCGAGGTAAACATTTTTTGCATCCAATAAACCTGTGAGTGCAAACAATGCAGGTTTGCCGATGCTGATGACAGAATTGTATTCATTGAATTCATTTGGCAGCTTATTGTTATTGGCCGGGTCTGTAATCCAATCCTTGTCCACTATAAACCTGTATGTATAAGTACCTGTGTCTAAAAAGACGGGCAATTCCCATCCGGTAGAAGTTTTGATCATTCTCAGTTTACCATCTTCCCAATTGGCAAAGCTTCCGGCTACAAAAACTTTCTTGGCATTGTTGTAACCATCCAGTTTGAAAATGCTGTTGGTAACATAAAAAACAGAATTGTTGTTTCCTTCACCATCATTTTCCAATGTGTTGTTGGCAGGATCGGTGATCCAGTTGCCATCAACAATAAATTTATAGATGTATTTGCCTGGTACCAGTTTTACCGGCAATGCCCAGCCACCAGCAGTTTTGGTCATAGGCAATGCGCCTGTTTCCCAATTGGTAAAATTTCCTGCCAGCAATACTTTGCCGGCGTCTGTCCTGCTCCTGAGCATAAAATTTACAATGCCATCTTTTACTTCAAATGCAGGCTGCTTGCGAAAAATATTAATGCCATACCTGCTGTTGTTAAGCGGTATAGGTTTATCAGCACCCGGTTGATTGATATTGATCGTAAGCCTGCCGGAATGATCATTGATATTTTCTGCCGCCTGCAATGGTTTGCTGATCACCAGCAGGTCTTTTGAATCGGTATCTATTCTCCAGCCTTTATTATGTATGGAATCCCTGAAGCCGGTCTTTATCATCTGCTTCAATGCCAGGTCGTTTACATTGTATTGTTCTATAAATTCATCCAGTTCTTTTTCATTTAAATTTTTGCTTAAAGTGATCTGCATGCTGCCATGGCTGAATGTATATTTTTTTTGCGGCGGCTGAGCAGAGAGCAGGGCAGGCAACAGCAGCAGGATCATAATGCCTGTGAGCCTGTTCATCATGCCTTTAAATTGTATGTATCCCCTCATTTCCATATATACATTTTATTCGTTGCAAAATTAAACCCAATTTTTTGTACACTGAGATTGTCCAGCCCAAGTATGCCATCCACGCAACCTCCATACGAAAAGCAGGTTTTTTCGAGGTTGGTGATGAGCACCGGCATATCTGTTATCACCCTGTTGCCGATGGTAAAGCTCGCAAGGTTGCCCTTCACGGCTTCCACTTTTTTATTACCCACACCCACCAGGTTCACTTTACCCGTTACATTGAAGTTATCAAATATTTTATCTGGCAGGCGACTGTCGAGGATATTTGTTTCCGCAGCGCAATCAATGATAAAGCGCAGCTTTTTTCCTGCAATGGTCGTTCGTATAATGATCCTGCTGTCTGTCATTTCAAATGGTATCGTATGGTAAGATGCAGTATCGCTCAGCATTACATGGCGGTATGTTTTTATTTCTTTCCGGCCGATAACATGAAAGTACAGCAGGTTCTCCTCGTAATCGATGATGAGCTCACAGTTGTCCAGGAACTGCACACCGATCAGTCCCAATACTTTTACACCCTTACTGTTCTCAATACTACCGAGATTGGCCATATTGGCTTTTACATTGTGTTCCTGTATACTGCCGAAGCTAAAGTTGCGTACCGTGGTATGTTCTGTAACAGCAGAAGCAGCACCTGTGATGCCCTGCGTTTCTACGTCATGTTCCGTAATGGCAGGGTAGTGGCGGAAATAGGTTTTATTGAGCACCAGCCCGGGACAACCGGTATCCAGCACAAAATTACCTTCGGTAGAATCTGCCTTTGCTTTAATGACGATGAGATTGCCAATACGGCTGAAAGGAATGCTGAAGGACATGGAATCCCTACTATCCGGGTATTGCAGGCCGGGAAAAGAAATATTATTTACAACTATTTTTTTTACTGCGAGAGAATCTTCAGCATGCACGGCAGGCAAATACAGGAAGCTCATGCAGCAGCAATGTAAAAAACAAAGCAGGATGTTCCTGTATCTGGGTGAAATATTCATGGCCGGAGCGTAAGATAAATCATTGCGCCGGAAATTATCTTTACCGGAAATGTAAACCGGATAAAAGGTTACAGCTGTATTCTCATTTCGAGCATGTGCGGCCTGAAACCTACCTTTTCATAAGCCCTGATGGCATTGCTGTTCTCAGAATATACTTCCAGCCTTATTTCCCTGATGGCTTTTGTTAGCGCCCATTGCTGCAGTGCAGCGACGATCATTTTATTGACACCCTTACCCCTGAACGCTTCTGCTACGAACATAAATCCGAGATAAGCATATTTTCCGTGGCGCTCGTACGGTTTGGATTGTTTGATGAGCGCATAGCCTGAACCAATGAGCTCAGCACCGGCTTCTGCTACGATCACCGTTGCTTCTTCGGATTCTATTAACTCTTTGAGATCATAATAATTGATGGGATCATCCTTCAGCGTAGGATCATAAGGCCTTTCCGTGGCAATGATGCCCTGTTCAAAACGTAACAGTACCGGGAGGTCGTCCTGGTTGACCGTTCTTATAATTATTTCATTCATGTTGTTGAGTAAGATTATTGTAGTCGTTTTCAAGAATGGCATAAAAGTAATTATCAAGCCATTGGCCCCTTACAGGTAAGAGCGCTCTTTTTCTTCCTTCCCGTATCATACCTGCTTTTTCCAATACTTTAATGGAGGCGGTATTGTCCACGGCGCAACCGGCTTCTATTCTGTGTAAATGCAATCCTGTAAAACACATTTTAAGTATGGCTGAAACAGCTTCCGTTGCATAGCCTTTGTTCCAATGCGTTGGATGAAGTTTATACCATAGTTCGGCGAGGCGATAATTGGGCTTGCCGATCTTTAAGCCGATCAATCCAATAAACTCTTTTGTCTCAATATGATGGATACAAAATGTATAGGCCGTTGGCGGCTCTGCTTCCTGCATTTCCATCCATTGATGAATAAGCGATCTTGTTGCAGCTGTCGAACCGGGAATGCCGAGCGTATTGAACCTGTCTACTTCAGGTAATGAATGCAGCCCATGAATTTCATCCAGTTGGCCGAGAGAAACTGCTGTAAACATTAAGCGCTGCGTATCCTGTAGCATACTACCGTTGCGTTTCGTAGGTTAATAATATTACACCTGCATGTGCTGGTTTTGTTGCTGTTAGCTTAAGATCGACCCTGTTACGGATGTCTTCAAAAAGCGGTTTGCCTTCGCCCAGTATCACCGGGTGCAGGGCCAGCCTGTAAACATCTATCAATCCTAAATTGATAAATGTGGTAATGAGTTTGCCACCACCATAGAGCCAGATATTTTCTCCTGGCTGCTGCAATATTTTCTCTACTTCCTCTTTAATGTTTGAGTTGACAAAAATGGCTTTGCCATCGCTGTGTTGCGTGGAGGAAAAAACATATTTCGTTTTGCTGTGGAGATTTTCGTAGGCCTTCATCAGTTTTTCGTCTCCTTCTTCGGGAGAATAATTGCCCCATTTGTCATAACTGATGCGCCCGTAAAAAATGGTATCAATGCCTTTGAGAATATCGTTCATAATATCCCCGAAGTCGGTGTGCTCGTCGCCCATCAGCCAGTCTATTTCGCCGTTGGGGCCTTCAATGAATCCATCGAGTGTTACAGCAAGGTCGAGGATGATCTTTCTTTTATGCATAGGTAGCTATCATTGCCTTCAACTGTTGCTCCGTACATACAATGAGGCGATTGTAAAAATAACAAGATTCGTTTAATCTTTTTCAGCGAGTCTTTTTATTTCATCCAGCATAGAAGGCAGGTGTTCTTCAAACATGGCCCGCTCTTCCAGTGTGGGAATATTCTCTCTTGTGTAGGTGAGTGTTGTTAAACCATCCAGTGTATTTTCCAGCGACCAGGTAATGATAGAATAATTGTCTGTGGAATCCTCTGTGCCTGAAAAGCTGCCCCAGTAAGTATATTTTAAAGTTTTCTCCGGATCACTCTCCAGCACTTTTCCTTTATCCCTGTATTGAATGCCGCCATGTTCTCCCTGCCAGGTAATGTCGCTGCCTTTTTTCCAGTTGCTGTTAATATCAGTGCCTACGTATTGTTTGATCATGGCCGGGTCGGTTAATGCTTTCCAGACCTTATCAGCATTTGTATTAATGTTAATGCTGCCTATTATATAATGGATGGCTGTCATGGTATCTTCATTTACTGTAAGTGATTGCATGCTATCTATTTTTTCAGATTCATACTTGTTTTTTATATGCCGGTTTAAAAAAGTTCCTTTGGAAAAAGCTGCTTTCATATTGAGGTAAACATGCTCCGGCACTTGTTTGTAATCATATACCATGCCTGATAAATAACCTACTCTTAATGTTTTGTGTTTAATATCATAGTGGATAAATGATATGACGGAAGAAGGCATGTTGATAAATTCCGGGTTATATCAACAGGAACAAAAACCAAGCCGTGGAAGAGGGGAGGGAATTCTACAATGGTTATGATATCAGTCAAGTCCCAAATCTGTTACAAAAGATTTTTCAGGCGCTATTTCATAGTAGTCAACACCGGTTTGATTTACGGTCATACCGGCTACAGCAACATAAATTTCATATTTAGTTGTGAGAGCGGATGCTTGGATAATATCTATATAATTATTGGATAATATTGCATCTGTAAGATTTTCAAAAGTTAACTCCTTTGCATCGTAAGATGGTTGCCATGGAATGAAACGTTTTATTTTGTCAATGAATCTTTTTCCATCATTTACAACTACATAATCAGGAAAAGGAACCTCCATTTTTAAGCATGTCGCCAATACATTATAATCCTGCTTTTCAGTTCCAATAAAAGAAAATATTTTATCCTGCATATTGAGATCCTCTTCAGACAAACACATTTTAATCTGCTGAAAAATGGAAGCCTGCAATATTTTCTCCTCAGATGTTATATTCCGATGCTTTGCCACAGTATCTACCATTTGTTGAATTGTAATGATTGTTTCTGCTTCCGGGCCAGGAATGGCGATCTGGAAAAAGTCTTCGATTTTCACTAATAATTCAACACTGTCTAATCCCATATTAGTTGCTTTGTAACATACTTACGATCCTGCTAACTTCCTGAATATCCAGCCCAACTTCCACCATCTTCTCATTCATACCTTCACTTTTATATTGCATCTTACTTTCAAAATTCTTTCTCGCCGATGTATGAAATTCCTTCGCACCTGTTGTTTCAGCGATCATTTTAATATTGTCTGCTCTTACGCCGCTTCCCGGCATAATGATAATGCGGTCACCCGCCTGTTTCACAAGTTCTGCAATTACAGGAGCACCATCCCCGGCATTGGGAACGCCGCCGGATGTCAATATCCTTTCACAGCCAATTTCAATCACATCTTCCAGAGCCTGCTTCAGGTCCTTCGCCCTGTCAAATGCCCGGTGAAACGTAACTTTCATTGGCTTTGCCAGGTCAACCAGTTCTTTACATCTTTTTTTATCAACTGTACCATCTGCGTTTAAAATACCGATCACCACACCATTGCAGCCGAATACTTTACATACATTGATGTCACTTTTCATCATATCAAATTCCTCATTGCTGTATAAAAAATCGCCGCCTCTTGGGCGAATGATAGGATAGAGGTCGATCTTTAAAATATTTCTTGCGGCTTTTATAAAACCATATGATGGCGTAGTACCACCTTCTCCCGGGTTATCACACAATTCAATGCGCTGTGCCCCGGCTTCCTGTGCGTCGATACAGGACTGGATGGTAAAGGCGATGAGTTCGAGTTTGAACATACTTAGTACACGAATTTTTTAGTCGATAGACCATGGTCAATAGTCCATAGAAGAGCGTTCTGTTTGTTAGATTATTATATTCTTGTTGGCATGTTTACTTTACAATATTTAATGCCGGTCCATGGACTAAATAAGAAACTTCGATTTGATCACCTCGTTCTGGCTTTCCGACCTGATCGAATACACAAAGCCTTGCTGTACTGCATAAGCACCAACCTGTCCTTTTTTATTGATGGCTAAAAAACCTACCTGTAAGCTTTTAGCCTTTGCCCTGTCACGGTCTACAATGCGCTGCACGGCTTTTTTGCAGGCCATTTCAGGACTATTTCCCTGGCGCATGAATTCAACCACGAGGTGTGTACCGCAGATGCGGATCACTTCTTCGCCGAGTCCACTGCTGGTAGCAGCACCCACCTGGTTATCTACAAACAAGCCTGCACCAATAACCGGTGAGTCTCCCACACGGCCATGCATTTTAAACGCCATGCCGCTGGTAGTAACGCCGCCGCATAAATTGTTATGGCTGTCCAGGGCGATCAATCCCATCGTATCATGGTTAGGACTGCCGTCTTCAAAAAAGGAAGGAGCGAAAGGGCCGTTCTGTTTTTTATTTTCAATATTGATCACCGGCTCGTACTTACTTGTTTTAAGCCAGTTGGCATATGCTTTTTTAGCATCTTCGCTCAGCTCGCCACTTTCCAGCGGGAAACCATTCTCCAGTGCGAATTGTTGTGCACCCGCACCTACCAATAATACATGCGGTGTTTTTTCCATCACTTTCCTCGCTACGGAAATGGGATGCTTTATTCTTTCGATCCCGGCCACGGCACCGCAATTGCTGTTGTGATCCATGATGCAGGCATCGAGGGTTACAATGCCATCACGGTCGGGATAACCTTTCAATCCCACGCAACAATCGTTTTGTGTTTCTATGAAATTAGCACCGGCCTCTACGGCATCCAATGCCGTACCATTGTTGCTCAAAATATTCCAGGCTTCCCGGTTCACTTTCATGCCACTGTCCCAGGTAGAAATAACAACAGGTTTTTTTGCCAGGGGAGAAAAAGAAGTAAAAGCCAGCGAGCCCAATCCGAGCGAGCTCATCTGTAAAAAATTCTTACGGTTCATGTAAAATTATTTGGTGTGCATGGAAAGTTTACGAAGCATATCGGGTGCAATATCATCTGCATAAGTGCCAAAAGCGCTGTGCAGCACGCCTTTTATATTTCCCTCCTTTGATTCAACAGCATAAACCACTTCTTCGTCAGACGGGTTGGTATCGCCTTCAAAACGGTGTACTTCTGTTATTTCAAACTGCGAAGGATTCAGGCAGGTATCATTGTCGTTGCAGATCAGCTGGTCGAATGCGATGTTAAAATCGAGGGTATAACCCCTTTGTTTAAGATCATTGAGCGCTGCTACAACAGTATCGTATTGATGCATAGGAATGTTTTGATAAAGATAATGGTTAGTGGGGAATGGTGAGTAGTTAATGGTTTATGGCCGATAGTTCATGGCGATAGTCCATAGTGCAGTCTGTATATTCCAACCCCCCACTCACCACTTGCCTCTTCCTGTTTGCTCAGTTTATCAACACAATTCCCACCACATCGCCTCAAAGCAATAGATTGCGTAAATTGCAAGAAATACAGTCCTTTAAGACGAACTATAGAATTATTAAATATGAGTAAAAAGAAAAACAGTACCCCAAAGAAAAAGGCATCCCAGGTAAAAACAGTAAAGGGAAGACTGGATATCAGCAGGAGCGGGATGGGCTTTGTGATCGTAGAAGGGGAAGAAACGGATATACTGGTTAAGCCGCAGAATTTTGGTAAGGCATTTCACGGGGATATAGTGAGTGTGCAGGTAGAAAAATTAGCAGGAAAGGGTAAAAGAACCGAAGGGATCATTGTTGATGTAGCCGAAAGAAAACAAACGGAGTTTACAGGCACACTTGAGACCAACAATAAAATTGCATTTTTCATTGCGGCTACTGAAAAGCCGATACCGGATTTTTACATCCCGATAGAAAAGCTGAACGGCGCCGTAAACGGCAGCCGGGTAGTGGCCCGTTTTGTGAAATGGGATAAGAATGATAAAAAGCCACAGGGTGAGATTATTTCAGTGCTTACAGCAAAAAATGAAGGCGACCTGGCGATGAAGGAAATACTGGTGGAAGCAGGCTTCCCACTGGCATTTGATGATGCAGTGATGAAGGCGGCCAATGCGCTCAGCGAAAAAATAACAAGAGAAGAAGAAAGAAAAAGAAAAGATTTCAGGGATATCCTCACTTTTACGATCGACCCTGTTGATGCAAAAGATTTTGACGATGCTATTTCCATCCGCAACCTCGATAACGGTAATTACGAGATAGGCGTTCACATTGCAGACGTAAGTCATTTTGTAACACCCGACAGTATCCTTGATAAAGCCGCTTATGAAAGAGCTACCAGCGTGTATTTACCCGACAGGGTGAACCCGATGTTGCCGGAAAGAATATCCAACGAGCTTTGTTCTTTAAGGCCGAACGAAGATAAATACACTTTCTCTGCGGTATTTCAAATTACGAACAGGGGAGAAGTGAAACACAAATGGATTGGCCGTACCATCATTCATAGCAACCATCGCTTTACATACGAGGAAGTGCAGCAAACGATCGAAAACAAAGAAGGGCTGCATTTTAAAGCCATCCTGTTGCTGAATGAGCTTGCGCAGAAATTCCGCCGGGAAAGATTTAAAAATGGCGCCATTAATTTTTCTTCCACCGAAGTCAGGTTTAAGCTGGATGAAGAAGGTAAGCCGATCGGCGTTGTGGTAAAAGAAAGCCTGGAAGCACATCAGCTGATCGAAGAATTCATGTTGCTGGCCAACCGTACTGTTGCCGAATATGTTTCAAGGATCAAGGTCAATAAGCAAGCCATTCCATTTCCTTACCGCATTCACGACGAACCGAACGAAGAAAAGTTATTGCCTTTTGTAGCATTCGCTAAAAAATTCGGTTATAAATTCGATATGAAAGATGAAAAGGCCGTAGCCAATTCATTCAACAACCTGTTGAAAGAAGTGCACGGAAAACCTGAACAGCACGTACTGGAACAGTTGGGTATCCGCACTATGGCAAAGGCCATTTACACGTCTGAAAATATCGGGCACTATGGTTTGGGTTTTGAAAATTATTGTCACTTTACATCGCCCATCCGCCGATATCCGGATGTAATGGTGCATCGCATCTTACAGGAGATCATCGATAAGAACCTGAAGCTGGATAAGAAGATGGAAGAAAAGTGCAAGCATTGCAGCGACAGGGAACGTTCTGCAATGGAATGCGAGCGTGCCGGCAACAAATACAAACAGGTAGAATTTATGAAAGAATACCTGGGCGAAGAATTTGATGCAGTGATCAGCGGTGTATCAGCTTTCGGTTTCTGGGCGGAAACGGTGGAACACAAATGTGAAGGCCTGGTAAGTGTGCGTGACCTGAGTGAGTATGATGATTTCAGGCTGGACGAAGCAGATTATTCATTGATCGGCGGCCGTACCAAAAAGAAATTCCGCATGGGAGATAAAGTGCGCATCAAAGTAGTAGCGGCCAATCTTACCAAACGTCAGCTGGACTATGAATGGGTTGCTGATACAAAGAGCACGGTGAAGAATGCGAAGGGAGTTGTGAAGGCGCCCGCTAAGAAAAAGAAAAAATAGTTAATGGCCAATAGTCCATAGACCATGGTCCATGCACCAGCGTTGGACTTGAAGCTGTTTGCCAAGAAGAGGGTCTTGTATTTTTTGACCAGGTACTTGCAAGTAAAAATAGTAAACTAAAAATCTTTGTAAACGTCTATGGACTATTATCTATCGGCCGTGGACTAATCAAATAAACTAAAATTTTCATACACGTCCATGGACCATGGTCTATAGACTATCTACTAACATGCAATCGTTTAAAGACCTCTCTGCCGCATTTGAAGCGCAGTTCAACAAACGCCATTTTCCTCAACAACCGGCAACATTGTACGATGCGGCTCAATATATTTTACAGATCCCCGGCAAGCGGGTGAGGCCTGTGGCCGTGCTCATGGGCAATGAGCTGTTCGGTGATATTGCACCGGATGCCTACCATGTGGCCAATGCCATAGAGCTGTTCCATAATTTCAGTTTGATACATGACGATATCATGGACAAAGCGCCGTTGCGCCGTGGGTTGGAAACTGTTCATACAAAATACGGCGACAATGTAGCATTGCTTTCAGGGGATGTGATGCTGGTAGCGGCTTACGAATACCTTGCTAAAATAAAAAGTGAATACCTGCCGGTAGTGCTTGATCTTTTCAGTCATACGGCCAAACAAGTGTGCGAGGGCCAGCAAATGGACATGGATTTTGAAAAGCGCAACACCGTAAGCCTGGATGAATACCTGGATATGATCACATTAAAAACTTCGGTATTGCTGGCTGCAAGCCTGCAACTGGGAGCCATTATTGGTGGCGCAAGAGGCAACAGCCAGCAACACTTGTATGAGTTCGGCAAGAACCTCGGCATTGCTTTCCAGGTACAGGATGATTACCTGGATTGTTTTGGCGATCCCGAAAAATTCGGTAAGCAGGCAGGCGGTGATATTCTTGCAAATAAAAAAACTTTTTTAATGATCCATGCGATGGAAGTGGCAACGGATGCACAGAAAAAAGAGCTGGAGACACTTTCACAAAATAATGACGATGATAAAGTAGCCAAAGTGTTGCAGATATTTAAAGATTGCAAAGCCGATGAATGGGCTGAGTCGCTGAAAGAAAAGTATTACCAATTGGCAATGCAAAACCTGGAAGACCTGGCAGTACTCTCCACCCGTAAGCAGGAACTGCAACAACTCGCTATGTACCTGTTGCAAAGAGAGCGGTAAGAATTTGAGATATGAGTGATGAAATATGAACGATGAGAGATGAACTACCGCTAATACCTTGTCTTCAATTCGTGTAACACAAGAGCAGGTTCATAGCCAAGAGCTCACAAGGAAAAAGTTCACTTATTTAGAATATTTCCCTATTTTCCCTCATTATAAATCAAACAACTGTTATGTCTAATTCTTTATTCAGGAAAAAAAATATTTCATCCATCATTGCTGAAGGAAGTGACGGTTCACACGGGGGCGAGGGTTTAAAGAGAGTACTGAGTGTGAAAGACCTTACTTTTTTTGGTATTGCAGCCATCCTGGGTGCGGGCAGTTTCAGCAGCCTGGGCGGAGCAGTGTTCAACGGTGGGCCTGGTGTGGTAGTACTTTTTATTATCACAGCAATTGCCTGTGGCTTTACAGCGCTTTGTTATTCAGAGTTTGCCAGCCGCATACCTGTTGCGGGCAGTGCATATACTTATGCATATGCGAGCTTTGGTGAATTGTTTGCGTGGATCATTGGCTGGGCGCTCATTATGGAATATTCCATCGGTAATATTTATGTGGCCTACAGCTGGAGCGATTATTTTACTTCGTTGCTGAGCAGCAAACAGATCGGCATTCATATACCAGCGTACCTTACTACCAGCTATATGGAAGCGAAGCATGCCATTACCGGCGGCACTACCAATGCTGAGATACTGGAAGCATGGAGCACGGCACCCACCATTGGGGGCTTGAAAATTATTTTTGACCTGCCTGCTTTGGTCATTGCATTCCTCATAACCTGCCTGGTGTATCGTGGCATTAAAGAAAGCCGCAACTTCAGCAACCTGATGGTATGGCTGAAAATGGGTGTGGTAGTGCTGATCATTTTGGTAGGTGGCTACCTGGTTTTTTCAAACGGATTAACACATAACTGGACACCAGCAAACGATGCGGGTGTACAATCTTTTATGCCCAATGGTTTTAAAGGAGTGATGATGGCCGTGGCCGGTGTATTCTTTGCCTATATCGGTTTTGATGCAGTGAGTGTACTGGCGGAAGAAAGTAAAAATCCGCAGAGAGACCTGCCAAGAGGAATGATATTATCACTGGTGATCTGTACCATTGTTTATATATTATTAACGCTTGTATTAACAGGCGCTGTCAATTACCGCAATTTTGAAGGCGTAGGTGATCCGCTGGCATTCATTTTTGAACCTGCCAATCTTAATATTTCCTGGATGCAATTTCTTGTAGCTATTTGTGCAGTAGTTGCCATGACAAGCGTATTGCTCGTATTCCAGATGGGGCAGCCCCGTATCTGGATGAGCATGAGCCGTGACGGCCTGCTGCCGCCTGTATTTCAAAAGATACATTCAAAATTCAAAACGCCTTCTTTTGCTACGATGGTTACCGGTTTGGTAGTATGTGTGCCGATCCTGTTCACCGACAAAACATTTGTACTGGACTTTACGAGTATTGCAACCTTGTTTGCATTTGTGCTGGTATGCGGAGGTGTGTTGCTGATACCACGCAAAGAAAAAGTGGCGGGCAGGTTCCAGTTGCCATACATCAACGGGCAATTCATATTCCCGCTGATCGTAGCTGGCGCTTTTGTACTGGCTTATTCTTTGTCGAAAACCTATTTTACCGATATGTTCAACATGGATTTCAGCACCAATGCAGATTATGTAAGCGGTAAAAAAACTTTCATGGACCTGGCACTTCCAAATATTTCACTCCTTGTCTTCTGGTTCATGGCCATTGTGCTGGCGATCATGGCATTCATTAAAAAATATTCGCTGATACCGCTGATGGGTGTGATCACCTGCCTGTACCTCCTCACAGGTATGAGCAAGAGCAACTGGGTATGGTTCATCGGCTGGCTGGTGCTGGGTGCTATTATCTATTTCTTATATGGGTACAAAAAAAGCAAGCTGGCTGGTCCGGAGGAAGATAGTGTTTCAGTTTGATTTTTAATTTAAAGGAGATGTCAGCCTGAGCTTGTCGAAGGTGGGGTTATTGATCGGCTTCGGCAATCCCGATAGCTATCCGGACTAACCGTATTTTCAAATTGAGACACTACCCCGAGCTGCTGCTTAATGCCAATAAAAAAATCGTTTGTAACTTTGCCTGCTATTTAAAACATAGCAGGCTTTTTATTATGAAATATCAAATAGGAGATAAAATAATTGTGTTGCATTCCGACGAGGAAGGCAAAGTGATAGACATCATCAATGATAAAATGGTGATGATAGAAGTGCGTGGCGTAAAATTCCCTGCCTATATGGACCAGATAGATTTTCCTTATTTCAAAATGTTCACGGAGAAAAAGCTGGTGCCTAAAAAGAAGATATTCATTGACGACATCAAAAAAGAAAAAAAAGCGCCTAAGAAAAAAACAACCGATGGTGTTTTCCTGAGCTTTGTGCCGGTGTTTGACAAAGATGTGTTTGATGATGACCTGGTGGACAAGCTGAAAGTCTACCTGGTCAATCAAAATGAGGAGCCTTATAATTTTGAATACCATTTGTATTTTTCAGGCGAGCCTAATTTCCAGCTGAAAAGTAGCATTGATGGCCTCGCAGATTTTTACCTGCACGATATTGATTTTGATGATATGAGCGATAATCCCCGCTTTGATGTGATCTTCTCATTACAAAATGAACATAAAAAGAAAGCGCCTTATTTTGAAACAAGTCTGAAGCCAAAGGGCAGGCAATTGTTTAAAAAGATTGAAGAGCTGCAACAGAACAATGAAGCGTCTTTCAGCTATGAGTTGTTCAAAACCTATCCTGACAGGGTAGAGGAAGAAAGGGTGGACCTGAGCCGCCTGAGCAACGCAGGCTACAAAGTGTATGATGCAAAGCAGGTAAGAAAAAATCTGCCGCCTGCAAGATCGGTAATTGACCTGCACATTGAAAAGCTAACGGATAGCTGGAAAAATCTTACCAATTTTGAAATACTCACCATGCAGCTCAATGAATTTGAAAAGTATTATGAGCTGGCAGTAGCACATCGCCAGAAAGAACTGATCGTAATCCACGGTGTAGGCGAAGGAAAACTGAGAGAAGAGATACACGAAATATTAAAATACAAGGATGAAGTAAAATCCTTTGTAAACCAATATCATCATTTGTATGGTTATGGTGCCACAGAAATATTCTTCAAATAATCATTAATAATGATCATTTCGCATTTTCTCCGTGATGAGGCTTATCGGAATGCCTACCATAAAAATAATAAGCCCGATACCATAGAGAAAGAATTTTAGATTGAAAACAAAAGGTTTTCCTGAAGTGATGCGTAGCACTATTAAATTCATAACTGCCCATACGCAGCAGCCATACACAAAACCGGCTATCCATTTATTGCTGAATACTTTTTTCCAGTAAGGATAAATGATGTAGAAGAAAGCAGCAAAGATCAATGCAATTAAAGTGTGGAAGGCGAGGCCGATGAGTGCAGTTGTCCAGCCCCAGGTAAAAGCCGCTTTACCCAGAGCGCCTGCTGCTACAGATTGCAGCACTTTTTGTACAGTGGTAATATCGAGTATAAAAGCATACACTACGATTGCGCCAATGATATCCAGTGCGGCTGCGGTGAGCCCCGCTACTAAAATTGTTTGGGTGCTATTGTTCTTCATCCTGTGCAGGTATTTTGTCTTTCAAAATAATTTTCAGGCATAACAGCCCTAGGCAGGCAGCAATAACAGAAGCTGCAATGATGCTGATCTTTGCCGTGGCAATGGCCCCTTCATCTGTAAATGCCAGCAGTGCCACAAAAATGCTCATCGTAAAACCAATGCCTGCCAGCATGCCGCTACCAATTATATGCTTCCAGCTAAGTCCTGTGGGAAGCGTACAGATTCCTATGCCAATTGCAACAGCACTGAACAGAACAATACCTATCGGTTTACCCGCCACCAGTCCGGCAATGATACCAAGACCTTCGGAACTTTGTAATTGCTGCATCCAGCCGGGAGCAATGTAGAGCGCTGTATTGGCAAGCGCAAATATGGGTACAATGATAAAAGCCACGGGCTTGTGCAGGAAATGCTGCAACCGGTAAGAAGCAGATCGCTCACTTCCATCACTAAAAGGAATGGCAAAAGCAGTGAGCACGCCGGCAATAGTAGCATGTACGCCGGAATGCAACATGCAATACCAGAGCCCAACCCCGCCGATTAAATAGGGTAGCAGGATATGAACTTTCAGCCTGTTCATGATCAACATTGCTGTAAAGATGGCTGCTGCGCCGGCAAACCATGCCCATGATATACCGGAAGAATAAAAAATTGCGATCACCAGGATGGCAAGCAGGTCATCTATTACTGCCAATGCTGTGATGAATATCTTTAAGCTGGCAGGGACTTTGTTTCCCAGCAGGGATAATACACCGATGGCAAATGCAATGTCGGTCGCCATCGGAATGCCGGCCCCGCTTTGATAAGGCGTACCGTAATTGAAAAAAATGTAAATACCCGCTGGTACCAGTACGCCGCCAAGTGCAGCAATGGCAGGCAGTAAAGCATTTTTTAAACTGCTAAGTTCTCCGATGTACACCTCTCTTTCTAATTCAAGACCAATCAATAGAAAAAAAATGGCCATGAGACCATCATTGATCCAATGTGTGTAAGTGTGCCCATTGAGATCGTTGTTCCAGAATGCAATATAATTTTCTTTAAAACCACTGTTGGCTAATACCAGCGAGGCAACGGTACAAAAAATAAGTACCAGCCCGCCTGTTTTTTCGCTGTTAAAAAAATCATGGAATATTTTGCTAAGCTTCATTGCAGGATTATAAACTATTTGAGCGTTCTTTTTTTGATCATGCCGCCCTTCATGTCTTTCACACTCACCATTACCACGAATGCATTGGGGTCGATCTTTTCAATTTCATATTTCAGCCTGCCTACTTCCAATCTTGTTACAATGGTGTAGATGATCTTCATGTCGTAATATTTCTCGCCGCTTTTCCCGTAGCCTCTTTCGCCCTTGTAAACGGTAATGCCACGGCCCATGCGGTTTATGATCATCGACCTGATCTTATCTGCTTTGGTAGATATGATCGTTACACCCATGTACTCTTCAATACCTTCAATGATAAAGTCAACGGTTTTGGAGGCAGAAAGATAAGTGAGCATGGCATACAAGGCTGTTTCAATGGATACCAGCCACGCAGCGGCAGAAAATATAATGATGTTGACGATCATGATGACATCGCCGATCGTGAGTCCTGATTTTTTGCTGACAAAGATCGCCAGCACTTCTGTTCCATCAATTACTGCACTGCCTCTTACTGCCAGCCCGATACCTGCGCCCAAAAAGAAACCGCCGAATACTGACACCAGTACTTTATCGTGTGTGATCTCAGGATAGGGGATAAACGCTACACAGGCTGCGAGGCCAAGAATGGCAAGTCCTGTTTTAATAGCAAAGCGCTGGCCGATTACATTATAACCCAG
>CAYOLS010000026.1:0-2349 GCA_964404845.1 uncultured Ferruginibacter sp.
AATTCAAAGAATTCAGGGAGATCGGTTACCAGCTTGGATTTGATTACGTGGAAAGCGGCCCGCTCGTTCGCTCCTCTTATCACAGCGAAAAGCATGTAATACCGGGCTGGGGCAGGAACCAGTGGGAACGGGAACAGCAACAGGCTGGCCAATTGTAATATTTATGCTGCTTTTATAAACATGTTGTGTTGAGTACAGAAAGAATAATAGTAAAAGATCTGCAGCAGGTAGAATACGAAGCTGCCTGGAAGTTCCAGGAATCGCTTATGCAATACAACCTGCGGGCAAAAACAGGTGCTGAAGCCGGCACGCAACATTATTTTTTACTCTGCGAACATCCCAATGTATTTACACTCGGCAAAAATGGCAAGGAACAGCACTTACTGATAAACAAACAGCAGCGGCAGGAAAAACAGGTGGCTTATTTTCATATCAACCGGGGCGGCGATATTACTTTTCATGGGCCGGGACAAATTGTAGGTTATCCCATTTTAGACCTTGAAAAGTTCAGTACTGATCTTGGTCTTTACCTCCGCAACCTGGAAGAAGTGATCATTTTAGCCCTTGCGGAATATGGCATCAAAGCTGGTCGTAGCAAAGGAGAAACAGGTGTATGGATCGATGCTGAAATACCGGGAAAAGCAAGAAAGATATGTGCCATCGGCATTCGTTGCAGCCGCTGGATTACCATGCACGGCTTTGCACTAAATGTAAATACCGATCTCAGTTATTTTGATATGATCGTTCCCTGCGGTATTCAAAATAAACAGGTTACTTCTATGCAAAAAGAATTGGGCGATACTATAGATATGGAAGAGGTGAAAGCAGCTATATGCAGGAATTTTGCTGTAGTGTTCGAATGTGAATTGATCAACAGCAACATTACAGAATTAGTACCTGTTTAACTTTGGCAAAGTTTGTTTTAGTTGACAAAATTCATTTTAGCAAGAAAGCCACTCCCTCATCCAGCAACCAGGAAATATTTCCATTAACAGGTTTTATTATTTGCGCAGGATACAACTCAGGGTTGTACTCCCCTTCCAGCACTTCTTTTAATGCAGATGCTTTTTCTTCTCCGGTGATCATAAATACAACCTCTTTGGCAGCATTGATAAGCGCAGGCGTAAAGCTGATGCGCTGCATTTGTTTTACTTCCACGTATACATCTTTAACCAATGCATTGTTTTCACGCAACAAGGCAGAACCAGGAAAGATAGATGCAGTATGACCTTCATCGCCCATGCCTAAAAACAGCAGGTCGAATACAGGTGGCTGGCCTTTGAAAAAAGAACGGATGGTTTGTTCATAGATCTTTGCATCCGCTTCATGATCGCCGTTCACAGGGATGCGAAAAATATTTCCTTCCGGTATCGGAACAAGATCAAGCAAATGTTGTTTCGCCTGGAAGCTGTTATTGTCTTTGTTATTGTGGTCTACATATCGTTCATCACCCCAGAACACAAAAACATTTTTCCAGTCTACTTTACCGGCATTTTCTTTTTGTGCTAAAAGATCGTATAATTGATTGGGTGTTCTTCCGCCAGACAATGCCACTACAAAGCTTCCTTTGGCTGCAATATTCTCAATAGACAACGCTATGAATTTTTCCATGGCGATCTCACAGAGTTCTTCTGCTGTTGAAAATATCTTAATCATGCGCATGACTTTTTTTACTGAGTGGCATAGTGATCCATTTGTTACCTTCTGTTGCGATCAGTGATTCTGCCCCTTCAGGACCAAAAGTACCCGCTTCGTAATTAGGAAAGTTAACAGAAGGATTGGCCTGCCAGCATTCCAGTATCGGTTCTACCAGTTCCCATGCGGCCTCCACCTGGTCGGCACGCATGAACAAAGTAGCGTCGCCTTCGATCACATCCTGCAATAAAGTTTCATATGCTTCCGGCGTAGTGCCTTCGTAGCTGTCTTTGTAGTTAAAAATCATATCCACCGGCGTAAGCAGCATTTTGGGACCGGGCCTCTTGGCCTGCATGCGCAAACGGATACCCATATCCGGTTGTATGTAGATCATGAGCAAATTGGTGCGCCAGTTTTCGTTCGCTTCAATAGGAAATGACTGGTGAGGCACCGGTTTAAATTCAATGGTAATAACAGTAATAGCCTGTCCCATTCTTTTACCGCTGCGCACATAAAAAGGCACATCGTTCCAGCGCCAGTTTTCTATATTGAATTTTACAGCAGCATAGGTTTCTGTAACCGATTCAGGCGATACATTTTTTTCCTGCCTGTAACCTTTTACTTTTTTACCGTCGATCCAGCCTTCGCTGTATTGGCCTACCGGGCCTCTTGGCCTGCATGCGCAAACGGATACCCATATCCGGTTGTATGTAG
>CAYOLS010000026.1:2449-24992 GCA_964404845.1 uncultured Ferruginibacter sp.
CTGCCTGTAACCTTTTACTTTTTTACCGTCGATCCAGCCTTCGCTGTATTGGCCTCTTACGGCCACTTCATGTACATCGTCTTTTTTTATGGGGCGAATGGCACGCAGTACATCCGCCTTTTTGTTACGCACTTCATCCGCTTCAAAGCTAACAGGGGGCTCCATAGCGATCAAACAAAGCAATTGCATCACATGGTTCTGTATCATGTCTCTCAATGCGCCGCTTTGTTCGTAATAACTTCCTCTTTCTTCTACGCCGATCTTTTCAGCCACGGTTATCTGGACAGAGTTGATAAAGTTGCGGTTCCATATCGGCTCAAACAAAGCATTGGCAAAGCGGAACGCCAGGATATTCTGCACTGTTTCTTTACCGAGGTAATGATCTATACGGTATATCTGGTTCTCGGTGAATATGCGCCCCAGCATTTGATTGAGGTCCTGTGCAGTTTTCAGATCAGAGCCAAAAGGCTTTTCAATAATGATCCTTGTATTTTCCCTGTCAGCCGCAAAGCCTGCTTCTCCAAGGTTTTCAGAAATAGTGCCGATGAATCTCGGCGGCACTGCCAGGTAAAAATTTTTGCTTACTTTTTTTTCTCCTTTCGAAAAAGTAGCAATGGTCTTTTTTACCTGTGTATATATTTTTTTTTGATTGAGATCGCCCCGCAGGTACTCTATTTTTTTTGCGAAAGCATCCCATTCTGCTTTTTTTGTTTTGCCCCTGCGGGAAAATTTATCAATGCCTGCTTTTAAATTCTTCACCAGTTCTTCTCTTGTCGGGATAGAAGTGCCGAGACAAAGGATCAGCGTTTTTTCGTGGAGATGATTTTCCAGGAATAAATTATACAGCGCCGGTATCAGTTTGCGGTGGGCAAGGTCGCCCGTACCGCCAAAGATGATCATCACTGTAGGATATTGGTTGCTATTGAGTTTCATGATTCAATTAATGAATGGTTTGATTCCAGTTGGTATGAAAAGTGCCTTCCCTGTCGTTGCGCTGGTAAGTGTGTGCACCGAAAAAATCTCTTTGTGCCTGTATTAAATTCGCCGGTAACCAGCTGCTGTGGTAGCTCAGGTAATAGTTGAGCGCCGATGACAAAGCCGGCACCGGTATACCTGCAGCAAATGCGAGTGATACTACTGTTTTAAAAGATCCTTTTGCATCATTTAATTCTTTGGCAAAAAAATCATCCTGCATAATATTTTTTAAACCTGCATCCTGCACGTAAGCTTCTTTTATTTTCACCAGCATGGCTGCTCTTATGATACAGCCACCACGCCAGATAGAAGCAACAGAAGCCAGATCAGTATTGTATTTGTATTCTTCCGAAGCATTAGCGAGCATTTGAAGCCCCTGCGCATAACAAACAATAAAAGTGCTGTACAAAGCCGCTTCCAGCTGTTGCAGGAAAATTTCTTTGGTCACTACTACTTCCGATGCTTCCGAAGGAAATCTTTTAGCTGCGATCTGCCGCTGTGCTCTCATGGCAGAAATAATTCTTTGTGATACCGCCGAATCTATCACAGGAATAGGTGATGCTACATTGGCTGCATCCTGGCTCGTCCAGGCGCCCGTTCCTTTTTGCGCAGCAGTATCTAAAATTCTATCTACCAGTTCGCCATCACCTAAATCATCCGGTTGTTTAAAAATGGCAGCGGTTATTTCTACTAAAAAAGATTGCAGTCTTCCTTTATTCCATGCTTCAAATGTTTGCTGAATTTCCGCATTGCTCATTTGCGCATACACTTTCATCAAATGATAACATTCGCTGATGGTTTGCATGATCGCATATTCAATACCATTGTGCACCATCTTTACATAGTGGCCGGCTGCGCCATTGCCCATGTAAGCGGTGCAGGGTTCCCCGTTTATTTTAGCACACACAGCATTCAGCATGGGTGCAATGCGTGCATGTGCTTCCCTGTCGCCGCCAGGCATAATGCTGGCGCCGTAGCGGGCACCTGTTTCACCGCCGCTGATACCCATGCCCATAAAATGAACATGCGAACCTTCCATTTCCAGCACCCTTCTTTGTGTATCGGTAAAATGCGAGTTGCCGCAGTCGATCACTGCATCGTTGTCCCCGAGGTAGGGTTTCAACTCATCCAGAACGATGTCTACTATTTTTCCTGCAGGCACCAGCAAGATGATATTGCGGGGCGTTTCCAGCGAATTCATAAACTCAGGAAGATCGCTGAATGCCTGGAACAATTCTGTAGGCCTTTCTGCATTGAGTGCATCGGTCTTTACTTTGTCCTTATCATAACCGGCTACGCTGAAACCATGATCGTTGATATTAAGAATAAAGTTGCCCCCCATGGTACCGAGGCCGATTATTCCGAAGGAGAATTTTTTCATGCTACAGGTATTGTGATATACTTATTAGCGCCCGAACTGAAAATACTCAAACTGCTGTCAGCCTTGGCTTGTCTAAAGTGGCTTTAGAATTTCTTACCCCGACTTCGACAAGCTCAGCCTGACAATAGTGTAGTAAATTTAATTTCCAGCATCTATTGCGCTGCAAATATCGGATAGTCTTATTTCACTTCCTGCATATCCACCAATCTTTTATAAAAACCTCCCTGGTTAAGCAGTGAATCATGGGTGCCACGCTCTACAATTTCGCCTTTTTGTAATACGATGATCTCATCCGCATGGCGTATGGTGCTGAGCCTGTGGGCAATTACAATGGAAGTGCGGTTGCTCATCAGGTTATTGATGGCATCCTGCACCAGGCGTTCGCTTTCGGTATCGAGGGAAGAAGTGGCTTCGTCCAGTATCAATATGGGCGGATTTTTTAATACCGCACGGGCAATGGTCATCCGCTGCCTTTCGCCACCACTCAGCTTCATGCCACGCTCACCTACATTGGTATCGTATTTTTCTTCTTTTTGCATGATGAACTGGTGTGCATTGGCAATTTTGGCCGCCTGCACCACGTCTTCTATCGCAGCATTCTCAACGCCCAAAGCAATGTTATGGGCGATGGTATCGTTGAACAAAATGGCTTCCTGGGTTACAATGCCCATCTGGTTGCGGATAGAATGCAGGGTATAGTCTTTGATGTTCACGCCGTCTATCAACACTTCTCCTTCCGATGCATCAATGAACCTCGGTATAAGGTCGGCCAGTGTACTTTTACCGGCACCGCTGCTGCCTACCAGCGCTACTGTTTTTCCTTTGGGAATGCTGAGGTTGATATTTTTCAGTACAGTTACATCATCATAAGAAAAACTTACATTTTTTAATTCGATGGAATGCTCGAATGACTGCAACACTTTGGCATTGGGTGTATCCTCTATCTCTACCGGTGTTTGTATCAATGTTTCTATGCGTTCGATGCTGGCAGCGCCTTTCTGTATGTTGAACGAAGCAGTTGACAGGGCTTTCAGCGGTTGTATCAACTGCGAAAAGAAAGCAATATAGGTGATGAAATCAGATGCCTGCAAACCAAGGCCACTGTCATTCCCCAGTATCAGGCGACCGCCATAAAACAGGATGCACAGTACTGCGGTAACGCCCATCGTTTCTGATAAAGGCGAAGCCAGGTCCCTGCGCCTGTTGGCCCTGTTCTTTAAATGATAAATGGTATCGGTTTGCTGGTCAAATTTGTCCTGTACTTTTTTTTCTGCATTGAATGCTTTGATCACCCGGATGCCTCCGAGTGTTTCTTCAATGGTAGAGAACATATTGGAGAACTGTTGCAATACTTTCTGGTTCTTCTTTTTGAGCGAGCGTCCTACCCTCCCTAAAATAAATCCTGCTACCGGTAAAAAAATTACCAGGAACAAGGTAAGCTGCGGGCTTAGTATAATGAGGTAAGTGAAATAAAATAAAATAGTGATGGGTTCCCTGAACAGGCTTTCCAATACGCTGATGGTGGATACTTCCACATCGTTCAGGTCATTGGCGAAGCGGCTCATGATATCGCCTTTTCTTTTATCACTGAAATAACCGATGGGCAGCTTCAGTATTTTTTTATACATAGCTGTACGCATGTCATTCAATATCCTGTTGCGAATAGGGTTGAGATAGTACATGCTCAGGTAAGCAAAAATATTTTTGAGCAGGATGGCTATAAAGATGATGACGCAGATAAGAATGAGCGCACGCACGCCGCCGCCCGGCTCTTCCACCATTTTGGAAATGTATTCTTTAAAATAATCGATGGGGTTAAAGCCATTTTTCCCTGACACTGCCTGCAGCACGTCGCCCTGCTTGAAAATGAGCATTAAGAAAGGTGCCAGCAAACCGAGCGACACCACGCTGAAGATAACAGACAATATATTAAAGCTGAAATAAGCCGCAACAAGACCAGGGTAATTTTTAATATATCGGAAAATCGTTTTTAAACTCTTCATGTATAATTCGTAAAATATAAAGCCTGATAAACCTACAAAGTAACTAATTTTACAAGGATTAAAAGTGTAAACATATGTTAGAAGGCAAAAGACAGAAACAGGTGGCAGCCGTGCTGGAAAAAGAGTTGAACGATATCTTTCAAAAGCTGGGCCTTTCCATGATCAACGGCGGAATGGTATCGATTGCCTCGGTAAAGATCACTCCCGATCTTTTTGACGCCAGGGTTTACCTGAGTTTTTTTAAAGTGACCGATCCTGTAGAGACTTTAAAAACCATTGAGGAAAAGGGCTGGGAAATAAAAAAAGAACTCACTGCCCGTGTAAGGCACCAGCTAAGGAGCATGCCACAGATAAAATTTTACATCGACGATACGCTGGACTATGTGGACAAAATGGAGAACCTGTTCAAAGAAATAAAGAAGCAGGATGAGGAGATAAAAGGAAAAACGGAAGAATAACTATCCAAAGCAATCATTCATCAGCAATAAACATTTCGTGTATTTAAATTTTGCCTGGAGGTATTTTAAAGCAAAAAAATCTGCCAATGCCATCAACATCATTGCATGGGTAACCACGGCTGTTATTGCTTTTGCTACCTGCTGCCAGGTTTTGGTACTGAGTGTTTTTAACGGGTTTGAAGACCTCGTAAAATCATTATACTCCTCTTTTTACAGTGATCTTAAAATTATTCCTGCCAGGGGCAAAACATTTACACTCTCTGCCGATGAGCTGGCCAAAATAAAGCAACAACCTTATGTACAGGCGGTTTCCATGATCGTACAGGAAAAAGCATTGCTGCAAAACGGCGAGAACCAAACCGTGGTAAACCTGAAAGGCGTGGACAAAGATTACCAACTGGTAAGCGGCCTGCCTGCCAAAGTAAGCATAGGAAAATTTCAAACGGGCACTACGGATGACCCGGACCTTGTGATCGGTTATGGCCTGCAAAATGCCGCCGCCATTACGGTGAACGAAGCGTTTGCCCCTACCCAGGTCACGCTGGTATTACCCAAAAAGAACAGTACCAGCAGCGATCCCACTGCTTCCATCAGCGAGGGTTTTGCAAAAGCCACCGCCGTATTTACCATACAGCAGGAATTTGACAACAGCTATGCCATCACCAATATTGATTTTATCAAACAGCAGATGGGCCTTGCAGCCAACGAATTTTCAGCCGCAGAAATAAAGCTGAAATACGGCGAAGACATTGAAGCAAAAAGAAAAAGTTTACAGCAGGTATTGGGCAATAATCTTACCGTACAGACCCGCTACCAGCAGAACATGAACCTGTACAATACCATGCGCCTGGAGAAATGGGCCATTTATGCGGTGCTTACGCTGATCCTTATCATTGCAGCTTTTAATATGGTAAGCGCATTAACGATGCTGGTGCTGGAAAAGAAAAAAGACATCAGCATCCTGCAAAGCATGGGCGGCAGCCGTTATTTTATCCGTAAAATATTTTTAAGCGAAGGTTTGTTATTAGGTAGCATCGGCGCTGCTGCTGGCATTACGCTTGCAGTGATCATTTGTTTGTTGCAGATAAAATTCAAACTTATCCCACTCCAGGGTGGTTCTTTCCTGATAGACTATTTCCCGGTAAAGCTGATGGCCAGTGATTTTATATTGGTGGCAGGTACGGCGGCGGTCATTGCTCTATTAGCATCATTAGTCCCCGCCGTTAAGGCTTCACGGCAGGCGATAGAGCTTAAATAGGAACGATGAGTGATGAGTTATAAGTGATGAGTGTTGAATAACAGTAAAATAAAAGGGGCAGATTTCAGATCTGCCCCTTTTTAGTATCCTGTAGTTCATCACTTATCGTTCATCACTCATCGTTTATAGTTCTTAATAGTCTCCCAATGTTTCCGGTAACTGCCCCAGCGCCTTCGCCAACTGCTCATCGTTCGGTGCAATACCATGCCATTCGTGGGTACCTTCCATAAAGTCGATGCCCTTACCCATGATGGTAGTCATGATGATCACTACCGGCTTTTCTTTGCCCAGCATGGTTTTGGCCTGTTTCAAGCCTGCAACCACGGCATCCATATCGTTGCCATTCATTTCCATTACCTGCCAGCCAAATGCTTCAAATTTAGCATGAAGGTTGCCCAGGTTCATTACTTTTTTGGTCGGACCGTCAATTTGCTGGCCGTTATAGTCGATCGTAGCGATCAGGTTATCTACTTTCAGGTGGGCGGCGCTCATAATGGCTTCCCAGTTCTGGCCTTCGTCCAGCTCCCCGTCGCCATGGAGAGAATAAACGGTAGAATCATCCCCGTTCAGTTTTTTTGCCAGGGCCGCACCAATGGCCACACTCATGCCCTGCCCCAGCGATCCGCTGGCTACCCTTACCCCCGGTAAATGCTCGTGGGTGGTAGGATGTCCCTGTAAACGGCTGTTTATCCTGCGGAAAGTAGCCAGTTCCGATACGGGAAAATACCCGCTGCGGGCCAAAACGCTGTAAAAAACAGGTGAAATATGCCCATTACTCAGGAAAAACAGGTCTTCTCCCTTGCCATCCATGGTAAAATCGGGGTTATGATTCATGATCTCGAAGTAAAGCGCCGTAAAAAAATCAGTACATCCCAGCGAGCCTCCCGGGTGTCCGCTTTGAACGGAGTGAACCATTCTTACAATATCTCGTCTTACTTGTGAGGCAATATCTGTGAGCTTACTCATGTGTTGTCGAATTTTAGGTTGCAAACCTACTTTAATTAGAAAACAGATAAAAATAAAAAAAGCCCTAAATAGCGAGCGTTAATAATAAGTTTATAAACTTATCGTTATTTAGAGCAGGTATTTGATAAAATGTACGTGTAATTGTTCACAAACGAGAAGAAAATACCCTAAAAATTCGTTCTACAGAACATATTATAATACATTTGTGACTCCGGTACCGAATTTAAACTTAATGCATGTACAACATTCTACTTAGTGCCGCCCTTGCGTTCATTGTTACGTTTTTTGCTATACCGGTGATCATACAGATTGCTAAGGATAAAAAACTTTTTGACGAACCGGATGAACGTAAAGTTCACAAAACAGTTATTCCTACACTGGGTGGACTTGGCATATTTGCAGGTTTTATCCTGGCCTTCCTCATTGGAACTCCATTCGGCACTTCAAGCGAATTACAATATTTTGTTGCGGCAGCGGTCGTTATTTTCTTCCTGGGTCTAAAAGATGACATCCTGGTAATATCTGCCAGCAAAAAATTCATCGGACAGGTAATAGCGGCAGGTATCCTTATCCGTTATGGTGGTGTTGAGCTCTCCAATATGCACGGTTTCCTCGGTGTTTATGAAATTCCGCAGTTTGCAAGCATCACTTTATCATTCTTTACCATCATCGTTATCACCAATTCTTTCAACCTGATCGATGGTGTGGATGGCCTTGCCGGAAGTCTTGGACTGGTTACCATGCTAATCTTCGGCATTTACTTTTACAATATTGGCCAGCTTACCTATGCTGTAATGGCTTTTGCTATGGCAGGCAGCGTACTGAGCTTTTTGTTATACAATTTTTCGCCGGCAAAAATATTCATGGGCGACACGGGCTCTCTCATGCTCGGTCTTATCAATTCCATATTGGTAATTAAATTCATCAACTCAACCGGTACGGCCGCAGGAGCTATTGATCTTCCTGCAGCACCGGCAATTGGTTTCGCTATTTTAATGGTTCCGCTGTTTGATACATTAAGGGTTTTTGCGCTGCGCATTTTAGATCGCCGCTCACCTTTCAGCCCCGACAGGAACCACGTACACCACTTTTTACTGGACCTCGGTTTCTCTCACAAACAAATAACACTTACCTGCGTGGCCGTTAACCTCGGTTTTGTAGCGCTCGCTTACAGTTTAAGGAACATGGGGCCAACCATAGTAGTAGGTATCCTGCTGGCAGTAGCTTTCAGCCTTACCAGCCTGCTGTACTACCTGCGTAATAAGATCAAACAGGCACATCAACCTGTTAAGCAGGCAGAAGTAGAGATCATCAAACGCCACAAAGTGCTGGGTATGGTCCCCGAATCACTGGAAGTAGAATAATTTCTTTCTTCTTTTCCTTTATTTAACGCTTATACCATCGAATAAGAGCAGATTTCTATAGATTTGCAGCCAATATTTTATTAGTTATGCAAGAAGAATTAAATATAGTACTGGAAGCTGCTGAAGAAACGATGTTGAAAACGATCAACCACCTGGAAGCAGAGCTGGTGAAGATACGTGCAGGTAAAGCCAACCCGAATATGCTGGATGGTATTACCGCAGAATATTATGGTTCGCCCACACCCATTGCACAGATAGCCAATATTACAGCGCTGGATGCTAGGACCATCTCTGTGCAGCCATGGGAAAAAAATATGTTATCGGTAATTGAAAGAGCGATCATCGCTGCAAACATCGGTATCAATCCACAGAATGATGGCAGCAGCATCCGTTTGTTCTTACCACCATTAACAGAAGAAAGAAGGAAAGAGCTGGTGAAAAAATGTAATGGCGAAGGAGAACAGGCAAAAGTTTCTGTAAGGAATATCCGCAGGGAAGCAATTGAAGACATAAAAAAAATGCAGAAAGACGGGCTGAGCGAAGATGCCGCCAAAGATGCAGAAGCCGCTGTGCAGGTGTTAACAGACAAACACATATCGCTGATAGAAAAGCACCTGGCCGCAAAAGAAAAAGAAATAATGGCTGTTTAATAAAAATTTTAAATACGAACTGCGGCCCAGGCTGCAGTTTTTGCTTTTATGGGTTCTTCGAGGGAAACATTGATGATCTTATTTTCGATCCCCCTGTATGCTATTCTTATAGGGGCAGAGATCCTGTTAAGCAACTGGAAGCACCTGAAATATTATTCCCTCAAAAGCACACTGCAGAATGTATACCTCACATTGCTCAATGCAGGCATCGACCTCGCTTTAAGAGCGCTTTTTTACATTGCCGTGCTGGTATGGTGCTATGAGCATCGCTTTTTTACCATTGAGAATGCTTACCTCTATTGGTTCCTCCTGTTTATTTTAGAAGACCTCGCTTTTTATATAGAGCACCGTATTGATCATTACTGCCGTGTTTTCTGGGCTGTACATGTAACACATCATTCATCTGAAGAGTTTAATTTAACTACCGGCTTCCGGTCTTCTGTTTTTCAACCTGTGTACAGGTTCATCTATTTTGTTCCCATTGCCTTCATGGGTTTTCATCCGCTTGATATCATATTCATGTATTCACTCACGCAGACCTATGGTATATTGGTGCATACGCAATACATAAAAAAAATGCCCGCCTGGTTTGAAGCGGTGTTTGTAAGCCCTAGCCACCACCGGGTACACCATGCAAGCAATATCCGCTATCTTGATAAGAACATGGGTATGTGTCTCATCATCTGGGATAAGTTATTCGGTACTTTCCAGGAAGAGCTGGAGGAAGAACCTGTTGTATATGGTCTTACCAAGCCCATTGCCAATGACAAAGATCCCGTTGACCTGGTATTGCACGAATGGAGGGCGATCGGTAAAGACCTGCGCAAAAAAACTTCCTTCTTCAATAAATTAAAATATCTTTTTATGCCACCCGGCTGGAGCCACGATGGCAGTAGCAAAACAGCCAATGAGCTACGTAAAGAGAATAATTTCCAGCCCTGATTTTTATTAGCAGCGATACCTGCCCCGCAATATTTTTAAAAATGGCATTAATTTAGTGAATTACTTATCCAAACAGTTTATTATTGGGAATGCAAATTATACCGGTTGATTCTCCTCAAACACAGAACGATTTTTTAAAAGTACCCTTGCTGCTTTACAGGAATGATCCCAACTGGATTCAGCCGCTTGATAAAGATGTGGAAGATGTATTTGACCCAAAGAAAAATAAAGCATTCCGTTTCGGTAAAGTGCAGCGCTGGTTGCTGAAAAATGACAGGGGCGAATTAACGGGCCGTATCGCCGCTTTTGTAAGTTCCCGGTATAAAAATAAAGGAGATGATGTGCCCGTTGGCGGTTGTGGCTTTTTTGAATGCATCAACGATCAGCCCGCAGCCAATTTATTATTTGACACAGCTAAGAACTGGCTGGCAGAACAAGGCATGCAGGCCATGGATGGTCCCGTAAATTTTGGAGAAAGAGACCGCTGGTGGGGATTAGTGACCAAGGGTTTCCAGGAGCCGCTCTATTGCATGAATTACAACCCGTCCTATTATGTAGACCTTTTCAGCAACTATGGCTTTAAAATATTTTTTGAGCAGGTCTGCTTTTTTATGGCGCCGAAGGAACCGCTGAATCCTAAAATAATCCAGCGGTACCAACACATTAAAGAAGATGGCAACTTCAGCTTCTCTACCATCAAAAAGAACCAGTTGGAAAAATATGCTGCTGATTTTGCCACCGTTTACAACAAAGCATGGGCAGGCCATGGCGGCCTCAAGCAAATGAGCAAAGAGCAGGTGATGATCATGTTCAAAAAGATGAAACCTGTAATGGACGAACGTATCATCTATTTTGCATATTACAACCAGGAGCCCGTGGCCATTTTTGTGAACCTGCCCGATCTCAACCAATGGTTCAAATACATGCACGGCAAATTCGGGTTGCTGCAAAAGCTCCGTTTTTTATGGGTAAAACAATTTACCCGCAATAAAAAATTCACAGGCCTTGTATTCGGCGTAGTGCCCGGATGGCAGGGCAAGGGCGTGGATGCATATATTATCGGCGAAGCGCATGAGATCATTAAAAAAGCATCTTTTCCCTACACAGAATATGAAATGCAATGGATCGGCGATTTCAATCCCAAAATGATCAATATTGCCAAAAGCCTCGGCGATGTGGAAATCAGCCGCAAGCTTGCTACTATGCGCTACCTGTTCGACCCAAATAAGGAATTTCACCGCCATCCCATTTTGGGCGCTGCTTCAAACTAAAAACTGTTGCCAGGCTGAGCTTGTCGAAGTCGGCCTTTGTATTCATAAAACCCATCTTCGATAAGCTCGGCTGAAAGTATTTCTAAAAGATCAGGATGTACCTCTCTATTACTCCAGCTTGTTATAGCAGCCCATATTTGCTATCTTTGACAACGCTCAGCATTGAACGTTGAACCTTGAACTTTTGAACCCGTTTTCATGGATAAATTTATAGTTTCTGCCCGCAAATACCGCCCGCAGAATTTTAATACGGTAGTTGGACAAAGCCATATCACCACTACACTAAAAAATGCCATCAACAACAACCAGTTGGCGCACGCATTTCTATTTTGCGGACCGAGAGGTGTG
The DNA here is from genome assembly GCA_964404845.1 of uncultured Ferruginibacter sp. GTDB lineage: Bacteria > Bacteroidota > Bacteroidia > Chitinophagales > Chitinophagaceae > Ferruginibacter. The sequence continues at coordinate 14,066 of CAYOLS010000026.1, forward strand.
GGCAAAACAACCTGTGCCCGCATATTGGCAAAGACCATCAACTGCGAAAATAAAACAGCTGATGGCGAGGCATGCAATACCTGTAATAGTTGTGTTTCTTTCGACAACGGGACCTCACTCAATATTCATGAGCTGGATGCTGCGAGCAACAACTCCGTAGATGATATCCGTGCATTGGTAGAGCAGGTGCGCTTTGCACCACAGGCCGGCGAATACAAAGTGTATATCGTGGATGAGGTTCACATGCTCAGCGCTGCGGCTTTTAATGCATTTTTGAAAACACTGGAAGAACCGCCTTCCTATGCCATTTTTATTTTAGCGACCACGGAAAAACATAAGATACTGCCAACGATCTTAAGCCGTTGCCAGATATTCGATTTCAAACGCATTACCAACAATGATACGGTAGAGCACTTACAGGAAATTTGTGAGAAGGAAGAGATCACAGCAGAAAAAACCGCCTTGCACATCATCGCACAAAAAAGCGAAGGTTGTATGAGGGATTCGCTGAGTATACTGGATAAGATCGTGAGTTTTACAGATGGCCATCTTACCTATGCCAATACACTCGAGCATCTGAACATTCTTGATGAAGATTATTATTTCAAGCTGCTGGAACATTTGCAGCAGCAACAACTGAGCGATGCTTTGTTGTTGTTGGATAATATCCTGCAAAAAGGTTTTGAAGCAGACAGCTTTATTGAAGGTTTTACAGAATTTACCCGCAACCTGCTGGTGAGCAAAGATCCCAAAGCGGTGAGCTTACTGGAAGTAGCAGACGATTTCAAAGAAAAATACCTTGCCTGGGCGCAGAAAACAGACACCGGCTGGATACTGGCCACCCTCAATTTATTGAGCGAAGCCAATACTGGTTTTAAAACCGCCCGCAACAAAAAGCTGTTCACAGAAATGCTCCTCATCAAGCTCAGCTATTTACAGCAGGCCATAGAATTGCAGCAGACTGACGGCGGGCTTAGTAAAAAAAAACTAACGGATAATGCAAAGCCCGTAGCTTTCAGGGCACTCCCGGTCTTGAGGATCAAAAATGAACCTGCCGCAGCAGCTCCCCAACCCGTTACTCCAAAAAAAGAAGCCAGCCTGGTAATTGAAACGCCGCCACCGGTTGTAAAAAAAGAACCTGCTGCTGTTAAACAAGACCATACGCCTCAACCCGCTGCTCCTGCTACTTCTTTAGGTTCCCTTAAAAAGATCAGGGAAACCATTGCACAAAAGAATAACAGAACTGCGGAAGAGAGCATACCGCTCTCACCCGAAAAGCTGCAGGCCGCCTGGAACGAATACATCGAAATATTAAGAAGTAATAAAAATCACTCTTCTGTTACCATTTTCGGCATGGCTGTACTGAATGTAGTAGACAATGACAGCTTTGAGATAACAGTAGAGAATTCCATGCAGTACAAATTCGTGGAAGTGGAGCGGGCTGGCCTGGTGGACCACTTCACCCAAAAATTCCGCAATAAAGCACTCACCTACCAGTTGCTGATCAATGAAAATGCAACGCCGGAAACGGAACCGGTGCTTACGCTCAACAGCAGGCAGAAATTTCAGCTGATAGCGGAGCAATATCCTAATGTGAAGCTGCTGAAGGAAAAACTGAGGCTGGATATAGGATAAACTTGTATCATATTGAAAAAATTTGTCAGGCTGAGCTTGTCGAAGCCAGTGTAGGAATTAGAAACCCGCCTTCGGTAAGCTCAGCCTGACAGTACTTTGTAATAAATTTCAAACCGTAAACATCAGCAAAGGCCAAAACCTTGATAATTATGCTGTTTTTGCATTAATTTCGGGCCTCATTTCACAAATTTTGAATTTTAGATTATGGCAGAAGTAATACGCATGCCGCTCCTGAGCGATACGATGACGGAAGGAAAGATCATCTCATGGAACAAAGCGGTAGGTGATAAAGTGAAAGCAGACGACGTTTTGTGCGAAGTAGAAACCGATAAAGCCACCATGGAAGTGGTAGGTTATGTGGATGGCACCCTCTTGTACGTGGGTGTAGAAGCAGGCAAAGCTGCCAAAGTAAACGAGATCATTGCAGTGGTAGGTAAGGATGGGGAAGATTATAGATCATTGCTGGAAGCTGGATCAACGACCAACAACCAACAACCGGCCGCTGAAGCCCCAGCTAAACCAGAAGCCGCCAACCCGCAATCCGCAACTACCAACACGCAACAGGCATCATCCGGCGCTAAAGTTGCGATCCCCGCAGGTGCTAAGGAAATCCGCATGCCACTCCTCAGTGATACCATGACGGAAGGCAAGATCGTTTCATGGAACAAGGCAGTAGGTGATAAAGTAAAAGCAGACGATGTATTGTGCGACGTGGAAACAGATAAAGCTACCATGGAAGTGGTGGGTTACGAAGAAGGCACATTATTGTACATCGGCGTGGAAGCAGGCAATGCTGCCAAAGTAAACGAGATCATTGCTATTGTTGGAAAAGAAGGCACCGATGTAAGCGCTTTTGTAGCGGCTGAAAAAAGTGGAGCGAATGCCGGAACCGCTGCGCCTGCGCAGACCGCCGACAACGCACCACAGACCACCGAAGCAGCACAACCCGCAACCAATAACCCGCAACCCGCAACTACCAACCCGCAACAACAAGATAACGATCGCATAAAAGCCTCTCCTCTCGCCAAAAAGCTTGCAGCGGAAAAAGGCATCGATCTTAACCAGGTAAGCGGTACCGGCGACAACGGGCGCATCACCAAAAAAGACATTGACAGTTTTGTTCCTTCTGCTGCTAAACCTGCAGCCGCTGCAGCTTCCGCCCCTGCGGCCAGTGTTGCAGCCTTTACAGCTGCCGGCCAGGAAGGGCATACAGATATTCCGCTTACGCAAATGCGCAAAGTAATTGCACGCCGCCTTGGTGAAAGCAAATTCAGTGCACCGCATTTCTATCTCACCATGGAGATCAATATGGACAATGCTATGGCAGCACGCACTGCTATGAACGAAGTAAGTCCTGTTAAGATCTCTTTCAACGATATGCTCATAAAGGCAAGTGCTGTAGCATTGCGCCAGCATCCTGATGTGAACAGCAGCTGGATGGGCGACTTCATCCGCCAGAACCATCATATTCATATCGGTTCTGCGGTAGCAATGCCGGAAGGTCTTATTGTTCCGGTGATCCGTTTTGCAGACCAAAAATCTTTATCGCAGATCGCTGCCGATGCAAAAGCATTGTACGCTAAAGCGAAAGACAAAAAGCTGCAGCCGAACGAATTCAGCGGCAATACATTTACCATTTCCAACCTCGGCATGATGGACATTGAAGAGTTTACCGCCATCATCAACCCGCCAGACAGTGCTATTTTAGCTGTAGGCCGTATTAAAGAAGTGGTGGTGAAAAAAGGTGACGGTTTTGCTGTTACCAATGTAATGAAAGTGACCCTGAGCTGCGATCACCGCAGCGTGGACGGAGCCGTAGGCGCTGCCTTCCTGCAAACATTGAAAAAATATATGGAGAACCCGGTAACCATGCTGGTATAATTTTCGTAATTATATTATTATGGCGTTAGCAATAACTGCTAACGCTTTTTTTATTTCATTATTCTTCTAACAATGCTCAAACCTGTAATAACGCTCTGCATCGCTGTATGGCTGCTCCCGCTTTTGTCCAATGCACAAAAGCTGATGAAAGTTGTATATGTAAAAGACGGCATCATTACCAGCAATTCCAAAGAAGCTAATATGCTCATTGCCTTTCGTTCCGTAAACGGCCTCTATGAGCGAAATGATTATACAATGAACGGCCCGCTCAGGAGAGTAAAGACATTTAAAGATGTAGGGCAAACTGTAGTGGAGGGCAATTATCTTGAATACAATAAAAATGGCAACCTGGTAATGGCAGGATATTATATCAACAATGAAAGATCCGGCAAATGGTATTACTACAACGATTCAGGAAGGGTAATAAAAACAGAAGAATTTCATGGCAGAGGCATCTTTGATGAAAACATAGCTGTGCCCAAAGACGATACACTTATAAAACCCTACTACAAGGATGGGAAAAGTGAATGGAGAAATTATATCTTTAATACGCTCAACGAAGATGCGGTAAGCCGCAACCGCCTGAAAGAGGAACAGGTGAAAATCTCTTTTCTTATATCGGAGACTGGTAAAATAAAAGATCTTTTTCTTATCAAGTCCGAGTACTTTTCCTTCGATAATGATGTCATTAAAATAATAAGCAATGCCAAAGGATGGATCCCTGCAAGCATTGGTGATAAAAAAATTGCATTCAGGCTTGCGCAAACTGTTTCCATGCTGGATGCTTTTTAAGCCATGAGATACTCCTTTTAAATTTTACTGCCTGTTTTCTTTTTTAAACAAAACTGCGGACGGTCAACGCACGCATTGATGTAAAATATATCCCCTAAAAAGGGTAAAAAATAAATTTTCAATAATTTTTGAAAATTCAGAAACACGGCTTATATTTGTGTCATGAAATTATCAGAAGCCAAACAACAATTTATCAGCAGCTGGGGTGCTTTCGGTACCCAATGGGGCATCAACCGCACCATGGCACAGATACATGCATTGTTGCTGGTAAGTGTGAACCCCTTAACGCAGGATGAGATTATGGAAGAGCTCAGCATCAGCCGGGGCAATGTGAACATGAATATCCGTGACCTGGTGGGTTGGGGCCTGGTGGACAGGGTGATCATTTCCGGTGAAAGGAAGGAATATTTTACTGCGGAGAAAGATATCTGGAAAGTGGCCACGCAGATCATCAAGGAAAGGAAGAAAAGGGAGCTGGACCCTATGATCAAACTGCTTACCCAGCTGGAGAACGTGGAAGGCGATAAAAAAGACAAAGAGATACAGCAGTTCACGCAAACAATCGGCAATATCAAAAAACTGGGGCTTAATGCAGACAAGACTTTGGATGCGCTGATAAAGGCAGAAGAGAACTGGTTTACAGGCAGTATTTTAAAAATGTTCAAATAAAAATAACGGCCGGCTTCACCCCGGTCTTTATTTGAAGCCATATTTTCATTATTTTCTGAAATTTTAAAATTTACAGTTATGAAAACATTCAAACTTATAGACTACTGGGGCAGCATTATCCTCATCATTACTTCTGTAATATTGGGCATTGCAGCAGACCCTTTCTTCTTTATATACGGTTATTTTATTGTAGGCGGCTGGCAAATCATCAGCATGCTCGTACACGCCACGAATCATTGGTTTTCTGCCAAAGGAACCGGCCGGTACATGTATCATTGCATTGTAGCTTTCATTGTTGTCCTTGCATTGATAGGGATTGTGTTTGAATCTATATTAATGTTGGTATTGTTTCCTCTTCTCTTCGCCGCTCCCTTCATGGCCATCTTTTATACCTGGCTCTGCTACCGGGAACTTTATGTAAAAATGCAAAGACCATTAGCCATGCTTAAATGATTCATTTTATGAAAACGCTTATATACGATAACGAATGTCCCCTCTGCGTTGCATACACCGGTGCCTTTGTAAAGGCCGGCCTGCTGGAAAAAGAAGGAAGAAAAAATTTCAGCGAGATAGATAACAATATTCTTTGCAATGTAGATACAGCAAGAATGCACAACGAAATTCCTTTGGTTGAAACAGAAACAGGAAAAGTATGGTACGGCATCGATGCCCTGCTGGAAGTACTGGGAGCTAAACTTCCTTTCATTAAAACCATAGGAAAATTAAAACCTGTCAACTGGTTGCTGAAGAAAATGTACAAGCTGGTTTCTTATAACCGTAAAGTGATCGTTGCCGTACCAGCCAAAGGGTATGATTGCAGTCCTGATTTTAATACCCGGTACAGGCTGTTATTTTTAATGATCGGCCTGGTATTTAACAGCTTGCTTTTTACCTTATTCATTCCACTGCTTACCCAAACTTTTTTCCACTCTGCAGATTTTATGGCTATGCAGCTGGCACATTTTTCTTTGGTTGCTGTAAATATTTCCATAGCACTCCTGGTTGGTAAAAAAAGAGGCCTGGAATATTTAGGACAGGTAAACATGCTCGCCATATTGGGCATGCTGCTTCTTTTGCCAATCAAATTTTTCCCGGCACTATTCACTACCAGCACTACCAGTTTTTACTTAGGGGCAGCCTGTTTCTTTATTGCAGGCGAATACGTCCGCAGGATGAGATACGCCAAAATATTCTCGCTGAACAGGCAGATAGTTTTTTTGAACATCGCCAGCCTTTTCATTGTGCTGTTCTACCTGAATTACTAAACTACTTTTTCATTCTAAAAATATACTTATGAACCAGGTCATCATCACTTACTCACTCTACCTTTTAATAACGATCGGCCTTACCATCTGGGTAGCAAAAACATTATTTAAAAATGGTAAAGTATTCCTGTACGATATTTTTCACGGGAACAAAGAGCTGGCCGACAGCGTGAACAACCTGTTGCTCGTAGGCTTTTACCTTATCAACCTCGGGTATGCGATCTATACTTTACAGATACATGAAGACGTACTGAATTTTCAGCAAGTACTGGAAAAGCTAAGCATCAAAACAGGTCTTATCATTTTAATTTTAGGAACTATGCACTTCCTCAATCTTTACATATTTTTAAGCTCAGGAACAGGGCATTGGCAGAAAATAAAAAAGCGGCTTTAAATATTCAACAACAATAAAAATGAAAAGAAAAATAATCATAGCAGGCGGTACAGGATTTATTGGTGAGGCACTGGCGCAACATTTTGCAGCAAAGGATGAAGTGATAGTACTCACCCGTGGCAGGCAGCATGTGCAAACCAATGCCTATTATAAGAACGAAGCGCTCAGGAACAACAGCAATATCCGCTTTGTACTTTGGAATACCCTTACCAAAGGCAGCTGGGCCGCAGAACTGGAAGCCGCTGACATCGTTATCAACCTTTGCGGCAAATCAGTGAACTGCCGCTATACCAAAAAGAATAAAGAGGAAATATTCAGCAGCCGTACCCAACCCACCATCATTTTGGGTGAAGCCATCCGTGAATGCGTAGTGCCTCCCAAACTCTGGGTCAATGCTTCCTCTGCTACCATTTACCGCCACGCTCCCGACAGGCCACAGGATGAGTACAATGGTGAGATTGAAAATGATTTCAGCGTACAGGTCTGTAAAGCATGGGAGCGATCTTTTTTTGATGTACGCACACCCTTTACCCGCAAAGTAGCTTTGCGCATGGCCGTTACTTTAGGCAAAGGCGGTGTCATCGTTCCTTACTTTAACCTGCTCAAATTTGGCCTGGGCGGATACCAGGGCAACGGCAAACAAATGTATAGCTGGATACACATAAAAGATACCTGCAACATCATTGAATGGATATTCGATCATAAAGAAATGGAAGGCGTGTACAATTGCAGCAGCCCTAACCCCGTTACCAACAAAACATTCATGCACACATTGCAGAAGATCACCGGTCAAAAATTCGGTTTGCCTGCTTTTGAATGGATGCTTAAGATCGGCGCAGCCATTATTGGCACAGAAACTGAACTGATATTAAAAAGCAGGTGGGTACTGCCCACTAAATTATTGGAATCTGGTTTCCGCTTTGAGTACGATACAATCGACAAGGCTTTTACCGAAATAGTAAATGGCTCCGACCGGAAAGCCTATCATTTGTTTTAAATTGCAGCAATGAAGGAAGGTCCAGTTATATTGTTTGACGGCGTATGCAATTTGTGCAACGGCTCTGTACAATATGTTATCCGGCACGACAGGGACGCTTTATTCAAATTCGCCTCGCTGCAAAGCGATAGCGGGCAACAATTGCTACACAAATACCAGCTGCCCCTAAACAATTTTAATTCCTTTGTGCTGATAGAAGAGGAGAAAATTTATACCAGGTCCACAGCAGCATTAAGAGTTGCAAGGAAATTATCCGGTATGGTGAAATTGCTTTATGGCTTTATTATTGTACCTGCCTTTATACGGGATACAGTGTACGATCTTATCGCCCGAAACAGGTATAAATGGTTTGGTAAAAAAGACACCTGCATGATACCAACACCAGCATTAAAAAGCAGGTTTTTAAATTGATGACCATGGCTTCAAAAAAAACATTGGTAATAGGCGCTTCTGAAAACCCTGAACGCTACAGCTACCTCGCAGTAAATAAGTTAAAAAATTATGGTCACCCAGTGGAAGCCATTGGTAAAAGAAAAGGTGCAGTGAACGGGATTGAAATTGTTACCGGCACCCCACCGCTGAAAGATATTGATACAGTTACATTGTATCTGAACCCCGTGAACCAGCAGCCTTATTATGACTATATCCTCTCCCTTAATCCCAAAAGGATCATTTTTAACCCGGGCACGGAGAATCCTGAATTAGAGGCACTTGCAAACGAAAAAAATATTGAGACAATGGAGGCCTGCACACTGGTGCTGCTTTCTACAAACCAATACTGACCTGGCTTGTAGAAAAAAAATTGCAAAAAATTTCGCCTTCTACATACTAAAGACAGCAATACTGCGTTTTCTACAGTAGAATTATCCAATATCTACTTACTAAACACTAGCATCATGTTGTCCTTAAGAAAAACCATGCTGTTGCTGATGGTATGCCTGTGCACCTATGCCGCTTCCAACGCTCAGCAAAATACCCAGGCAAAGCCAAGCCTTTTTGCGGCTTACCCATCTACATTAAACATTACAGAAACCTGTCTGCAGAACATTTTCCGTTTGGTAAAAGAACAGGAAACCGTTATTGATTTCGGTAACAACCTGCTTTTACCTTGTAAAGTGATCAGCAATGAGGTCAAATACAACAACCTGCAAACGGTGATCATCCGTTCTTCTGCTTTTGATAATGCTATGTTCCAGGTATCAAAGATCACTAACCCGGATCAGACCGTTGTATATACCGGCCGCATCATCAATGAAAAAGCAGCTGACGGCTTTGAGATAAAAAAAGCAGCCAACGGTTTATACCAGCTTAAAAAGTTTGAAACAGACAGAGTGCTCGAAGCGTGTTTCTAAAATAACTGATATCCCTGACCATATCTACCAAATCCAAACAAATGAAAAACTTTACACTAAAATTAATTTGCCTGGTTGCTCTGGCTTTACCTCTTAGCGTAATGGCACAGGTGCCAAAGCTCAACAGTTTACCTTCTTCTCCCTATACCATCTACATTGATTTTGATGGCGAAGTAGTGAATGCTGCCTACTGGAATGGTGGCAATCCTTTAAACTGCCTGCCGGCAGGATTAACAGCAGAGCAGATGACCGAGATCTTCAACAGGGTTTCCGAAGACTACCGTCCCTTCAATGTAAATATTACTACCGATTACACTAAATTTTTAGCCGCTCCGCTTGGCAAAAGAATACGCATCATTGTAACACCTACCAGCGCATGGCGCCCGGGTGTCGGCGGCGTTTCCTATACCGGTTCTTTTACGTGGAGCGATGATACACCAGGTTTTGTATTCAGCGACAGGTTGGGTACTGCAAAAATGATCGCAGAATGCGTATCGCACGAGAGCGGCCACACCGTAGGTTTGAGCCACCAGTCAAGATATGATGGCAACTGCGGATTGAGTGAAACTTATCATAGCGGTAATGGCCTTGGCGAAACAGGCTGGGCGCCGGTAATGGGCAACAGCTACAACAGGAATATGACCGGTTGGAATGATGGTCCAACACCTTATGGTTGCGCTAACACTCAGGATAATCTAACTATCATCACCTCACAAAATGGTTTTACCTACAGGGAAGATGATTTTTCAGATAATGCAGATGCAACTGCTACTGAATTAAATAATTCATTCAGCAAAGAAGGCATCATTACAACAGGTGTTGACAAAGATGCTTTTAAATATGTAGTTGCACAAAATTCAACTTTTCATTTGGATGTTACACCGTACAGCGTAGGCGCCAATCACTCAGGTGCCAACCTTGATGTGCAGGTGCAATTGTATAATAATGCTACATTGATAAGGACGTATAGTCCTGCAAACAGCATGAGTGTAACGATTGATACCACTTTAAATGCAGGCACCTATTATTTTGTTGTATCGGGTGCAGGTAATGAATATGTGAGTGATTACGGAAGCCTGGGATCTTATACCATGACGGGTTTCAGGGGTGCGCTGGCTATTCATGATGTAAGGTTAAGCGGTATTGTTACAAAAGCAAATCATAGCCTTAGCTGGAACATCATTGCAGATGAGCCAATTAAAACACTGGTGCTGGAAATGTCTGTTGACGGAAGAAATTTTGCACCGTTAAGTACAATAAACGCAGCAAAAAATTCGTTTGAATATACAGCAAACCAAAACAGTACATTGTATTACAGGTTAAAAGTAACTTCTGTAATTGATCAAACTGCTTATTCAAATGTAGTAGCGCTCAAATCAACTGAAGGCGCAGGAAAACCGTACACAGTTTCCACTTTTGTTAAGCAGTATGTTACTGTAAATGCTGCAGAAAATTTTCAATATCTGTTAAGTGATATAAACGGCAGAACCATTGCTGCCGGTAAGGGAACAATGGGAATGAACATGATCCATCTTACAAACCAACCTGCAGGTATGTATGTACTGCAATTAGTTGGACCGGGTGCCAAACAATCGGAAAGAATTATAAAACAGTAAGGTAGATTCATGTGTAAGTTTAGGGGACAGCGTTAGGGGCTGTCCTCTTTTTTATTTACGAATGACACGAATTAGGATAGGGTCGGTACCGCAGGTCAGACCCGTAGTTTTTATATAACACGAATTTCAGGCATTAATTACACGAATTAGATACAAGCTGTTAGCAGGATAACTCTTTTCACTCATCGTTCATCACTCATACCTCATCACTTCCATCTCATATCTCATCGTTTATCGTTCCTACCTCATCACTTACATTTTACGCTTCCCAACCGGCAACCCGTTCCACTTTTCCACTTATTCACAATTGCCCCAACCCTTAACCT
>CAYOLS010000027.1:0-24086 GCA_964404845.1 uncultured Ferruginibacter sp.
AAAACGCCCTGATATACGGTGCCGGCGGTTCTCTCGGTAGTGCGATCGCCAGGGTATTTGCTGAAGCAGGCGCTACTGTTTATCTCTCAGGTATCAATGGGGAAAAAATTGAAAAGCTTGCAAAAGAGATCAGTGCTAACGGTGGCCAGGCTTTTGCTGCGCAGGTAGATGCCCTGGATGAAAAAGCCGTACAGCAGCACCTGGATGCGCTTGATGTGAATATTGATATTTCTTTTAACGCCGTGGGATGGAAAGATGTGCAGGGCAGTCTGCTTACAGATATGAAGCTGGAAGATTTTATGAGTCCTGTAAACAATGCGCTCACCACAAATTTTATTACCGCTACCGCAGCAGCAAGAAAAATGATGAAGCAGGGTAATGGCGGTGTCATTCTTACTTTAACTGCCACACCAGGCGGTATCGGCTATGCCAATGTAGGCGGTTTTGGTCCTGCTTGTTGCGGAGTGGAGAGTTTAACAAGAGATCTTGCCAGTGAAGCGGGGCCTCATGGTATAAGGGTGGTGAATATCCGTTCCGGCGGTTCGCCCGATTCAGCCGTTTTTAAAGAGGCTGTACAACAAAACCCCCGGGAAATGAATGAAGTGTTGGACAAAATGACCAATGATACCATGCTTAAGCAATTGCCATTGATGGAAGATATAGCACAGGCCGCCTTGTTCCTTGCATCCGGTATGGCTTCCAAAATAACAGGCTGTACCATAGATATAACAGCAGGCACAACGCAGGCATTGAATTATAAAGTGACTCCCATAAAATTTGCTAACAGATAAAACAAATACTTATGCAACAACCTACATCATCTGCCCTTAAAATTGTAATTCCCGGTTACCGCTGGCATACACAAATGTTTGACAATATGCTGAAAGATATCAGTAACGAAGATGCTGCCAAAAGGATCGAAGGAAGGACCAATAATATTATATGGACATTGGGCAACCTTGTAAACTGCCGCTACTGGATGGCTAATATACTGGGTATTGAAGATAAGGATCCCAGCGATCATTTATTTAAAGAAGGCAAGGCTTATGATACAGCGGCCGAATATCCTTCGCTGGAAGATTTTAAAAAGAACTGGCATGCCATATCGAAAAAATTATATGACCGCCTCATGTCTGTAACAGACGAAGTTCTAAACGAACGATACGAATTTGGTATGAAGGTAGATTTCATGGAAGAGAACAGGTTGAATATGATCGGCATGGGTGTTGACCGCTGTAGCTATCTCCTGGGCCAGTTGGGCCTGTTACGCAGGGCGGTAGCCAATGTAGGTACCAGCTACGACCTGGATAGCAATATCAATTACTAAAAATTACCGGCATGTATATCGTACATACAAAGAGGAAAACAATAGTGGAAGTTTTTAAGACCAATATTGATCATCCTGCACATGTAAAGACGGCAATAGAAAGCCTGCGTGATGTGTGGCCCGACTGGAAGATCAATGTTGACCTGGATGACTGCGATAATATCCTGCGGATAGAATCTGCCAATGTTATCAATGCTTCCTGGGTAAGCAGCCATCTTATAAGTATAGGATATATTGCAGAGGTATTGGAATAAATATTCAGGTTAAATTCTTTTTTATGGCAATGAAGAAAGTTGAAAACGTAGATGCTTATATCGGGCAATTCCCGGCAACAACACAGGCTGTATTGCAGCAGGTAAGGGCTGTTGTGCTCAAAGTTGCTCCCAAAGCAGAAGAAACCATCAGCTATGGCATGCCTGCCTATAAGATCAATGGTAAGCCCCTCGTATATTTTGCGGGTTACGATAAACACATCGGCTTTTATGCTACGCCTGCCGGCCATAATGCTTTTAAAAAAGAATTGGCAAACTATAAACAAGGCAAAGGTTCTGTTCAGTTTCCCCTGGATGAAAAAATGCCGCTTACCTTAATTGCTAAAATTGTAAAATTCCGCCTTGCAGAAAACAAGGAAAGGGCAAAAGAACAGAAATAAAAACCGGGTAGCATCATAAAAATCAAATCAACATCATGCAAACATTGCCAGAAGAATTAGTAGCCGTAAAAGCTGAATTGACCAATATTGTAAATTCGATCGATCCAAAAGATACGGACCGGGTACCATTTGAAGGAAGCTGGACAGCAGGACAGGTGCTGGAGCATGTAGATAAATCGGTGAGCCCGGAGGTGTTGTCGGGTAATACAACGCCGGTTGACAGACCTGCCAATGAAAAAATAGCGCTCATCAAAAAAATATTTCTTGATTTTGATGCTAAGTATCAATCACCTGATTTTATAGAGCCTACGGCAAGCGTGCATGACAAAGATGCTTTACTCGATTCGCTTGTTGCAAAATTCGATGCGCTTATCCATGCGGCACAAACCATGAACTTACAGGAAGAATGCCTTGATTTTGAAGTGCCGGGCATGGGTAAGTTTACCCGGTTTGAATGGATCACATTTTATATGGTGCATACACAAAGGCATTTGCACCAGTTGGCAAATATCAATGCAGCGCTGCAAGAAAAGTAAACAATGCTTCATTTTAAGCGTATTGTCAGACTGAGCTTGTCGAAGTCGGTTTTAGTATTTGTTCTAACACGACTTCGACAAGTTCAGCCTGACATTTCGTTTATAAAAAATCTCAACCTTTATTAATTACAACCCGATATCGTAGCCTGCACCAGTCCTGTGCTACCCGGCGCAAAGGTTACCCCCGGTGAAAAAGTAAGCCCATCGCCAGCGGCATAATACACTTTGGAAGAAGAAGTATGCGATATGGTTGCACCAACCAGCGTACTGTAATTGTCCTTTGCACTGTATACTCTTATCGCATTGCTGCTCGTGCTGGTACTTCCCTGAATCACATTGTTCTCTGCTACTCTTGTATAAATAGGCCCTCCTGCATTGTTGATGGTAGCATGCATTCTCGTTCGTTGGTTCGTTGTTAAAGCTGTTGATGTAAAAGAAATGCAAGACCAGGGTTGGTAGCTCATGATGTTGATGGTAGATGGATTGTATTGCAATCCATCGCAGCCATTGGTAGCACTGCCATTGTAATTGCAGGTAGTGCTGCTCGTATTGTCCTGTGAATCTGTGTAATCAGCAGGAGTATCACAACAAAGATCACCTTCGGTAGCACAGTTATAGCAACTGTTGCCTGCATTGCGTGTTACTGCTTCCTGCACGCCATTATGCCGCTGGAAAGTGTGGTAGAGGCCAAGGCAATGCCCCATTTCATGACCAAAGATAGAATGAACGGTCCCGCTGTTGACCGCCCAACGGGCCACGCTTAAAAAATTATTCGGAATACCGTATGCATTGCCGCTGCTGCCGGAGTTGAATAAAAAATTATAGTGAATGAAAATGGTAACGGCGCCATCTACATCCAGGTTATTGTCTTTGATATAATCGGGATACACTTCATCCAGGTTGGCAGAGCTGTTGAAATTATTGAGGTAAGAATCATTTACATAATCCATGCCCACCAGTTGAAAACAGATATTATGCGCATTATACTGTGCATTCATTTCATTGAAATTCTGCAGGGCTGTTTCCATGGTACAGCCAGGCAATGTTCCGTCGTCTTCCCTTGCGATGCGGATGAATACCCTGATATAATATGGTGCGCTGAATTCGGCCAATGGATCGTCCAGCCTGCGCTGGGCTAAAGTCTTTGCCAGGAATTCATCTGCATGCGGCATATAATAACCGGTGTCGGACAATTTATCCGTATGGCATTTTGCATAGCGAAAAGGAAGCTGTTCCTGCACCTGCGCTTTGGAAGCCATGGTGCTAACAAACACAGCTACCCATAATAGTACAAACTTTTTCATGGCTGTTATTTTACGGTGTTGGTTTGTTTTGCAGTTTCCAATGCTTTGATCCTGCTTTCCAGTTCGAGAATGTATAGTGTAAGCTCTTCAATTTTTTCTATCATGCGCTTTTGCATGTCACCCACTTCAATGCCATTCTTTTCTACTTCTGCCGCAGGCGGAATATTGGGCAGGTGGCTGTTCTCTTTGATGAAAGCACGCAGGTGATCGAAACTTTTTAATTTATAATCTTCTTTAAAAACATAATCAGGCCAGCTGCCGCTTAGCTGTACTTTCAGTTCTTCACTGATCATTTTTCCATCCACAGCAAACATATAACCCGCAGGAATGCTAGCGCCGGATGCTACACCGATACCTACAGCACCCGCTTCATTACCACAAAGAATGAGATTGCCGCCGCTGTGCTGTAAAAAAAGATCGGCAGCAGCACCGTTATTGCGGGCCAGTATTTCGTTGTTGTCCATCACTACATTGGTGCTGGCAGCTTGCCCCAGCATTAAAAAACCATTGCTGGCGTAGCCTGCATCTGTACCAAAAGGCACATGCAGCCTTGCTTCCGGGTCGATGGTGCCTACACCCACACCTGTTGTATTCACCGATAGCGAAGTGCCCCGGTTAAGCACTGCATAATCAGCTGTCGGGCTAAAGCCCAGGTAACCCATGCCCACCGGGCTATTGATGTCTTTATAAAATTGTATATAACTCAGGTTGCTGGTACCGCCATACATTTTAATGGAAGCAGCGCCGGTTGCTGTGGGCGATTCAACCCTCATCGATCCTTTTACATCAAGCGCTTCTTCCGGCCATTTACCAATACCGAAACGGCCGACCGAATCAAGCGTTAAGCGCCTGGTGCCATCGGTATAAAAGAACTGGTTGCCATTGTGCTGCCTGTTCCAGACATACAGGTCGTTTTGAAAAGCTCCCAGGAAAGAGCCTGTTGTATTGGCATCCGTAGTAGTGTTATTAGAAAATTTTATGTAGCCGTGCGTGGCATCATGCACAGATAATTTAAATTGGGGTGTATTGGTACCAATACCTACATTTTGTGAAAAGCCGTTGCTGCAAAAAAGTAAAGCAAGCGTTAGTGTTGGCAGGAAGAATTTTTTCATGTCGCAATTTTTTGTGACACATAATTACTTCAAACGATTGCCATTGCTGCGTTTAGTTATCCAATGGTATATTTCAATTATCAAGAGTCTTTTTATTTTTTGAAGGAGGAAGCTGCAGTGAAATATGATACGCTGTTTCGAGTATTTCTTTAAGGATCTTCTTTGAAATATTTTTTATGTTGAGATAAGTAGCGCCTTTTAATCCCCATTTGTTAGGAACAGGATAAATATTTTTTTTGTCCAGCTTACAGAAAACATATTGTTCTGCAGGTGTAAGCAATGCCACGCCCAGGCCGTCGGCCTCCTGCAGCGTAGCAAATATTTTTCTTTTGCTCCTGAAAGCCCTTTTTTCGAAGTGCGGCACTTCTGCCGTTTCGGCAAAGGCTAGTGCGATCTGTCTGAAATTATCGTTGGTTGACATATTAGCTGAAAGGTCGGTGCCGAAGGTCAGACCCGGCTTTATCAAAGCTTTTTAATCAAAACAAATTAAGAAGACTATATATGCTTTGCAAAAAAATATTTCCAAAACCTGACATATTTCCACATTTCCAAAATGTAGTATTGTTTTTGCTGAATGCACGCAAAACACCTACACATGTACACAGTGAAGAATCTGCAGTTTACTAAACTATACAAGGTTGACGGATACTTAAAGGAATTCAATTTCAGGAAATCGAATGCCACACCACAGGGAAGGTTCAGCGTAGATACAGTAGATGCCCGTGGCAACCGCATCATGTTCTTTATGGAGAAGGGAGATAATACAGACTGGAAGATCACCCACCAGGAAGAATTGCCCGCATGGATCTTAGACCAGGAACCGAACTTACAGGAAGCTATTGCTTCGGTGCTGTAAGCTTTAAAAAATCACCATCCACTATCAGCAGCTTCACGCCTTCTGTTGTGGATGACCTGTGAGAGCTGAGCTCATCCGAAACAATATAGCTCATGCCCGCTGTTAAAAGGAATGTTTCGCCGGTGGAAAGCTCGGTTGTAAAAGAGCCGCTGAGGCAGTGAACAATATGGCCCTTCTGGCACCAGTGATCGGCAAGGTAACCGGGACTGTACGCAACAATGCGCAGGCGCAAACCCTCGTGTTGCACAGTTTGCCAGGAAGAAGTGCCGGTTTCGCCTT
The DNA here is from genome assembly GCA_964404845.1 of uncultured Ferruginibacter sp. Taxonomy (GTDB): domain Bacteria; phylum Bacteroidota; class Bacteroidia; order Chitinophagales; family Chitinophagaceae; genus Ferruginibacter. Next base: position 6,067 of record CAYOLS010000027.1, read on the forward strand.
TATGCCCGGTTTTTTCAATGCTGTTCCAGTCGATGGTTTGGAAAGGTATATGGCTCATAAAAGTTAGTTGACCGGTTGCCCGAATTGTATAGTATATCCATTGTTATCATAAATGGCAAACTCACGCATTTGCCAGTCGAAATTCTCAATGGCGTAGCAAATATTTGTTTTGTCTTTAAAATGTTCCCACAGTTCATCAACATTGGTTACGTTGATGTACAAAGAGCCCGAGAAACCGGGCTCTTTTAATTGTATGTGTTCATTCATTACACCCAGCATGATCTGCACATCGTCTTTTTTTAAAGATGCCCATTGCCATGCTTCGTTGTATTCCATCAGCTCAAAACCAAGTATGGAAGTATAAAACCTGATGGTCTCTTTGATGTCAATGGTATATAAGATGGGGCGTAAAAATGTGAAAGCCATTTTTGATTTTTTTTACCGCTAAGGCACAAAGACGCTAAGTAAAACCTGCACCTTAGCGTCTTTGCGGTTAAGTTATTATTTCAGTACACCTAATTCTTTTCCAACCTTGGTAAAGGCTTCGATCGCTTTATCCAAATGCCTTTGCTCATGCCCTGCACTCAGTTGTACCCTTATCCTCGCCTGTCCTTTGGCTACTACGGGGAAGAAGAAGCCTATCACATAAATACCTTCATCCAGCAATTTGGCCGCAAAGTTCTGTGCTAATACGGCATCGTACAACATGATCGGAACGATCGGGTGATCGCCCGGCTTGATATCGAAACCGGCATCCGTCATCTTGCTACGGAAATATTTGGTATTGCTTTCCAGCTTATCCCTTAATTCAGTGGTGCTGCTCAACATATCCAATACAGCGATAGAAGCACCCACGATGCTTGGTGCCACCGTATTGCTGAACAGGTAAGGGCGGCTACGCTGGCGCAGCATTTCTATAATTTCTTTTTTGCCGGAAGTAAAACCACCACTTGCACCTCCGAGCGCTTTACCCAAAGTGCCGGTAATAATGTCAATACGGCCCATCACATTGCGGTACTCATGTGTACCACGGCCACTTTTGCCCAGGAAGCCACTGCTATGACATTCGTCGATCATTACAATGGCATCGTATTTATCAGCTAAATCACAAATCTTATCAAGTTGTGCGATAGTACCATCCATGCTGAAAGAGCCATCTGTAACAATGATGCGACTGCGCAGGTGTGCACTTTCCTTCAGCTTTGCTTCCAGGTCTTCCATATTGTTGTGCTCATAGCGGTAGCGTTGTGCTTTACAAAGCCTCACACCATCAATAATGCTTGCATGATTCAATGCATCGCTGATAATGGCATCCTGCTCATTGAACAAGGGTTCAAATACACCACCGTTGGCATCAAAAGCTGCGGCATATAAAATAGTATCTTCTGTTCCCAGAAATTCTGCGATCTTTTTTTCCAGCTCCTTATGAATATCCTGCGTGCCGCAGATAAAGCGAACGCTGCTGAGGCCGTAACCCCTGTAGTCCACGTATTTTTTAGCGGCTTCGATCACTTTGGGGTGCGACGATAAGCCGAGGTAATTGTTCGCACAAAAATTCAGCACTGTTCTACCATTCACTATTATTTCTGCTCCCTGCTCACTGCTGATGATGCGTTCGTTCTTAAATAAACCTGCCGACCTGATCTCTTCCAGTTCGGTCCCAATCCTGCTGACAAAATTTGAGTTCATATATAAGCTATTATTTTTCAGCAAATCTAATGAATGAAAATTGCCCGTTGCAGCAAATAATAAACAGGTAATGTCTCAATTTGAAAATACTATCAGGCTGAGCTTGTCGAAAGGGGGTATTCATAATATGATACCGGCTTCGACAAGCTTAGCCTGACATCTCTTTTATATTAAAATTTAAACTGGGACTATTATAAACTTATGGGTTTGACCTGCGGTACCGACCCAATGCATTCGTGTAATAATCAACGTGAATTTTACGGCAATAGCCAGTGTTTTTACCAAATCTACCCTCGTTAGTATTTTTTTAACATTTATGAGCTTATATCTGTAACATTTTTAATGTAATTTTCGTCATTCTACAAAACACTGCATGCCTTTTAAAAAAGAAATATTACTTTTTTACGCCCTTATCCTTGTTTCGGCAGGGGTATTAATAGCTGCAGATCAGCCTGAGAGCAAGCCCGTTAAGAAAACCCCGGGTATTAAATGCTGTAAACTCAATAAAGAAGGCGCCAAAAAAAAGACAACTCCCCCTTTATACTACATCACCGAAGGCATTCTCCGCTTTAAAGCATAATTCTTTTTATTTCATTGTAACTTTTTGAAAGGGCCCACCGTATAATAACAAAAGAGACCAGTTAGTTTTACATTTGCTGATTCTTAACAACTTGTATGACTGAGAGAGATTATAATGACTGCGTAAAGTTGCATGCGGATAACGTTTATCGTTTTATCCTCAAGAACTTACGCAATGAGGAAGACTCGAAAGACGTGGTACAGAGCGCATTTGAAAAACTTTGGATCAACAGGGAGCAGGTGCAGCCGGAAAAAAGCAAAAGCTATTTGTTTACGATCGCTTATAACCAGATGATCGATCATATCCGGAAGAACAAACGCATCAGCTTAAAAGAGGAGTTTGGCGATACAGCCCTGGGTTCCGGCAGTATCAACCACAATGCAAAACGCATACTGGATGAAGCGCTGAGCAAACTAAGCGAGCTGCAAAGAAGCCTGGTGATGCTTAAAGACTACGAAGGATACAATTATGCTGAAATAGGCCAGATCACCAACCTGAACGAAAGCCAGGTGAAAGTGTACCTGCACAGGGCAAGGCTTCAGTTGAAGGCATATATTGTGAAAGTGGAAAACGTTATTTAGTCCATGGACCATAGTTAATAGTCCATAGACCATTAAAAGAATCCGGGAAAAGGGTTGTGGTAATTGAAGTATAAGTTTTAAATATTTAGGCCGGCCCATGGACTATCGTCTATCGGCCATCGAAAAGAAAAGAAAAAAATTCGTGTAATTCGTGCAATTCGAATTATTCGTGTAATAGAAATGAATATAAACCTCGATAATTACGAACAGTACCTGCTGATGTACGTAGACAATGAGTTGTCTGCTGCTGAGCGTATGCAGGTGGAAGAGTTCTTGAGGGATTATCCTTACCTGCAGGAAGAGCTGGACATACTACAGCAAACCGTATTGCCTTTGGAAAACATGCGCTTTGATAAAAGCAGCCTGCTGAAGCCGGTACTGGACGAAAGCACACAGGAAAAGCTATTAATGCACTTGGATGGGGAATTGCCGGCCGGCGAATCGCTTGCTTTACAGGATAGCTTACGATCAGATAAATATTTGCAGCAGGAATGGGCTACGCTGCAAAAAACAAAGCTGGATGCAGCAGATATTATTGAACATCCCGATAAAGAAAGCCTGTACAGGAAGGAAAGAGCAAGGGTAGTGACTTTTGTACGATGGGCGGCTGCGGCTATGCTCATCGGCGCAGGGTTGTTTGCAGGCGTAAACTGGATGAACAATAAAAAACAGGGTGGTATTGATGTGACGGTAAATGATCCTGTAAAGAACAGTACAAGTGAAACAGGTGTGACTGGTACCAATACTGCTACTGGCAATAACAACACTGTTGCTGTTAATACCGAAAAGACCAATCAGGGCCAAACGGTTGAAAACAAAGAGCAGAAAGAACAGGTTCCTGTTGTGAAGGAAGATCAACCGGTTAACAATAATATGCTGGCTGTAAAAGAAGATAAAAAGAACAGCAACAGCAATGTAGCGGTGAGTTCCGTAAAAGAAAATAAGATCAGCAGTAACAAACAGGCAGACATAGCCGTTACTAACCAGCAACCAGCTGTTAATAATAAAACTGTGGCGGAGCCGAAAGAATTGCCACAACGCAATGTTGACAATGTGCTGAAGAATAACAATGAAATAGCTATGGCTGAAAAGTTGAAGACTGACAATACTATTGAATTGCCTACCAATATAACTACCTCAGTAAAACCACCGGTTGTAGACAAGCTCTTAACTGAAACCAACAACGGTTATGCACGCACTGCCTCACTTGGTTTTAATGAAAACAACCAGGACCAGGTATTGATGATGGAAGAGGAAAACGTATCCCGCTCCAAAGCCGCTATCTTTCTTAAAAAGCTGAAAAGAAATGTAGAGCGCAGAACCAATATCAAACCAGGTAAAAGTCTCCGGATAGCCGGATTTGAATTTGCAGTAAAATAATCTTAGAACATAAAAAAGTATACAAATGAAAAAGTTTACCCTTTTAGTGGCCGCCGCATTTATTTGCCAGATCGGTCTTGCACAGGACGATAGTACTGTGGTTAAAGCAGAAAAAAAAGATACCATCCGCATTGGTAACATACTCATCATAAAAAAAGGAAAACAGGGTGATGATAATGACAGGAACAATACCGTGGAGATGAAAATGGGAAGAAAGCAAAAATCAAATTCCCGTGTTAGTACCAACTGGTTTGTATTGGATCTTGGTTTCTCTAATTACATTGATAAAACAGATTATCCTGCAGCAACAGCCAGTGGTTATTTGGTGAACAGGCCCGGCACACCTGATTTTGGAAAAAGCGATTTTAAATTACGCACCGGTAAAAGCATCAACGTAAACATCTGGTTCGTAATGCAGAAGCTGGCGATCGAAAAAAGAGGCCATGTTAACCTGAAATATGGTATTGGGCTTGAGTTGAACAACTATCGTTACAAAACTCCTTTGACCTACCAGGAAGGCGGTGTGATCCCTTACAGCGGTGGTATGCAGACCAACAGCCCGTTCATCTTCAAAGACTCCATTGCATTCAGCAAGAACAAACTTGCAGCAGATTATTTAACAGTTCCTTTGATGCTGAACTTTGCCAGCAATCCTGACAAATTGAAAAAAGGGATCAGCCTGAGTGCAGGTGTTAGTGCGGGTTACCTATACAGCCAGCGCAACAAACAAAAAAGCGATGCCAACGGTAAAGAACGCAATAAAGGAGAATACGACCTGGAACGCTTTAAACTTTCTTATATAGCAGAGCTTGGTCTTGGCCCCGTAAGATTATACGGTTCTTACAGCCCTAAATCAATGTACGAGCACGATCTGGATATGAGGCCGTTTACATTGGGTTTCAGGCTGAGTAACTGGTAGTTTGTTAGTCCATGGGCCATAGTTTATAGTCCATAGACGATTACAAGAATTTGTGAAGCAAGCTATAGTAGTTGAAGTAAAGGTTTAAATATTTTAAACTGGTCTATGGACTATCGTCTACCGGCCATGGACTTTAAATTCGTATAATTCGTGCAATTCGAATTATACGCATAATCAAAAATCTCTCTCTCATGCCTTCGTTTGCATAGGTTCGTCCATGCAGGCGGAGGTTTTTTTATGCGGTATTGTGAATAAAATTTAGAATTTTATAACTAAACCCAGAGTAGAAATTCAGGTCTGTTATTTAACTTTATCGGGCTAACACGGAGTAAAAGCCCGATGTGATGTTAAACTTTTCAATAACCTAAAATAAAAACAGGAGCTGCAGCGTTAGCCTCTGGCAGTTAAATCTGAGAAACAATGAAACACCGCCTTTTTCTTTCCTTATCTGCCTTTTCATCGCTGGTAGCTTTAATGGCTTTTGTTCCTAAAAAAATAGCTGTTGCAGAAAAGCCTGCAAAGCACAAAGTGTCGTCCGGCAATCCTTATTACATTATTGTTGACAAAAGCGATTACGAATTAAAAGTATATGACGACGAAGGATGGTATGCTACCTATCCCATTGTATTCGGCAGCAAAGACCTGAGCGATAAAATGAGGGAAGGTGACAAACGCACACCAACAGGCAGCTTTAAGATCGTATTGAAAAAAATGCATCCCAAATGGGGCCCAGAGCTGCTGCTCGACTACCCCAATGAAGAAAGCTACAGGCGTTTCAACGAAAGAAAAGCAAAAGGATTAATTCCAAAAACGGCCAAGATAGGTGATGGTATTGCCATACATGCCACCCGGCCGGAAGAGGAATGGACCGTAGATAATTTTTACAACTGGACAGATGGTTGCGTTTCTGTAAAATTCTCCGAAATGAAAGACCTCTACAGCTATATACCGGTAGGAACACCGGTGACCATACAGCCTTAAGCAAAAAATGGAAATATAGATCTGAGCAGTTTTACTGCTCATTTTTTTTGCCAATGAAAATCAGGTTCGCATCGCCGTAGCTTAAAAACCGGAAGCTGTTGTTAAGCGCATGTTCATACATTTTTTTCCAGTCGTTGCCAATAGCGGCAGCCACGAGCAACAACAAAGTAGATTGAGGCTGGTGAAAATTGGTGATCAATATATCTGCCATGCGGAACCTGTAACCCGGTGCGATCATTAATTGGGTTTGCGTAAAAATATTATGCAGGTTGTTTGCTTTCATCCAGCTGATCAATGCTTCCATTGCCTCCTTCTTTTTTATTTCAGCTGATAGCAATGGCTCCTCATACACATCCCATTGTTTGATAGAAATATCTTTGATAGAAGGATTTAGCAAGGTTTTTACACCTATCCAGTACAGTGATTCTATCGTTCTGCAGCTCGTAGTGCCCACCGCAGCAATATTACCGGTTTGATCTTTCAGCCTTTCGATCGTTTTAATATCAACGTCAATATATTCCGCATGCATTTCATGGTCCTGCATAGTGGCTGCTTTCACCGGTTTAAAAGTACCGGCGCCTACATGCAGCGTAACATTTGCGCTTTCAACATTTTTCTCAGTTAATTCCCTGAAAATATTTTCGGTAAAATGCAATCCCGCCGTTGGTGCTGCCACAGATCCTTCCTGTTCTGCAAATATGGTCTGGTAGCGGCTTGTATCTTCTGTATCCGTGCTGCGTTTTATATAAGGTGGTAAAGGCGTATCGCCTGCGGCTTCAATGATCGAGGCAAAAGAATACTGCGCCGGTTCCCAGGTGAATTGAATGCTGTAAGCCTCGGACAATTTTTCAATCATGGCAGCCCTCAAAATAACAGCTTCACCATTGATGGTGATACTCTTTTCCAGTAATTCATTTTTCCATTTGGCAGCGCCACCTACCAGGCATTTCCAGGTGCTGCTACCTGTTGCCGCCATTACGGTGCTGTATTCATTGATATTGCCCTGCGGTTCCAGGCAAAAAATTTCTATGGCAGCGCCGGTGGTTTTTTTGAAACGTATCCTGGCATTGATCACTTTGGTGTTGTTGATCAGCAGCAAAGTTTCGCCTGGTAAATGACCTGCTATTTTGGAAAAAATAGTTTCCTGTATATCGCCATTTTGATAGACCAGTAATTTGGATGCGTCCCTTTGTGGCAGCGGGTGCAGGGCTATGCGATCTTCCGGCAGATCGTAGGTATAATCCAGTATAGAAATTTGAGAAGGATTCATTATTGTAAAAAGGCCGTTACCTCGGCGGTCCATTTAGCGGTTTCTTTTTTGCACAGGGATTCATGTCCCGCACTATCGTACAGCACCATCTTTTTCGGGCTGTGAATATTGTTATAAATAAGATCGGTCTCTTCCTGCGTAACTCTTGTGTCCAGCTTGCCTCTTTGCAGCAGCACCGGGCATTCGATGCTTCTTACATATACATAAGGTTTGTGGTTAAATGCCCAGAAACCATTTTCCAGGCCACCCCAGAAAGTAAGCATGGTTCCAAGTGGTTGTGGCGGCAGTCCCATCATTTTTAAACGGCCTGTAACAGCAGTGGATAAAGACCCGAAAGGCATATCCAATATTACTTTGGAAGGATGCAGCCTGTATTCATCCATTGCTTTTGTAACGGTGGCAGCGCCCAGCGATACACCATACAAAACAATGTTCTTTTCACCCGAAGCGGCAATATGATCGTATACCAGCTTTACATCCTCTGCCTCTTTGTAGCCGATCGTACAGGTATTGCCTTGGCTTCCACCATGCGCACGGAAATCGAGCAATATGGTATTATAATGAAGTTGATTGAACAGCTGCGCTTCCTGCAGCAAAGAAGATTTTTTACCGCCATGACCGTGGAATAACGCTACGGTTCCTATAGCACTGTCGGCAGGAAATTCCCATGCTTCCAGCTTTAAACCTGACTTAGTAGTGAAATAGATCGTTTTTATAACAGAATCCGGGGCTGCATTCTCACTTTTTACATAGTTAAAACCAAAAAGTATCTCTTTGGTCTTATCCCAGGCATTTTTGTCTTCTTTGTTTTTTACCGTTACTTCGCCCTTGTCGTAAAAATGAGTGAATTTATAAGCATGACAAATAACGATCACATTCAGCAGCACGAATGCAACCAACGCTATTTTAAACAGTCTTTTGATAAATAGTCTCATCCCGGCAAAATTGAACCAAAAATACCTTTATTCAATGTATAAACGGTAGGATTTGCATCGCTTAAATATTTAATTTTACCATCCACAATTATATAAAAAACAATCATCATGCAATTACTAGGAAAGATGGGGATCGTAGCCCTTAGCCTTGTTTCGGCAGGCGCTATGGCACAGTCCTCAAAATTTGAATGGGCAACGGCAACATCGGGGGGCTATACCTATAAGTATGTGACCAATGACCCTTCTAAAGCCAGGTTCTACACACTTAAAAACGGATTGACTGTTATTTTAAGTGCCACCAATAAAGATCCACGCATACAATGTTATGTGGCGGTAAAAGCAGGTAGCAAAACTGATCCTGCTACCAACACCGGCCTTGCGCACTACCTGGAGCACATGCTGTTTAAAGGAACTGATAAATATGGTTCGCTTGACTGGGCAAAAGAAAAACCTGAGCTGGATAAAATTGATGCATTGTATGAAAAATACAACAAGACAACTGATCCTGCACAACGTAAAGCCATTTACCACGAGATAGATTCAGTTAGCGGTGTGGCAAGTAAATACGCCATTGCAAACGAGTATGATAAAATGCTCGGCGCTATGGGCGGACAAGGCACCAACGCCTTTACATCGTTTGAACAAACAGTGTACACAGACGATGTTCCCGCATCTTCTATCGACAAATACCTGGCTGTTCAGGCAGAACGTTTCCGCAACCCGCAGCTGAGGATATTCCATACAGAGCTGGAAGCAGTGTACGAAGAAAAGAACCGTGGACTGGATGCTGACGGCAGAAAAGTAAATGAAAAATTATTTGCTGAACTGTTTAAGAACCACAACTATGGTTTGCAAACCACCATCGGTACCATCGAGCATTTAAAAAATCCTTCGCTGGTTGAGATCAGGAAATACTATAACACTTACTATGTGCCAAACAACATGGCCATCGTAATGAGCGGTGATTTTAATCCTGATGTACTGATTGGTAAAATTGATAAAGCATTTTCGTACATGCAGAATAAGCCTGTACCAAAATATACTTTCCAACCCGAAGCGCCTATTACTGCACCGATCGTTGCAGAAGTATTAGGCCCTGATGCAGAAAGCGTGACCATCGGTTACCGTCTGCCAGGCAACAAATCAAAAGATGTATTGCTGGCTGACCTGGTTGGACAGATCCTTACTAATGGTAAAGCTGGCCTGATGGATCTGAACCTGGTAAAAAAACAAAAACTTTTAAGAGCAGGCGCATCTGCATTTACGCTGATCGATTATGGTATCCTGTACATGAGCGGTAATGCCACACAAGGGCAGTCGCTGGATGATGTACGTTCATTGATGATCGGTGAAGTAGAAAACCTGAAGAAAGGAAATTTTGATGATGACCTGATCGCTTCTATCATCAACAACTTAAAGAAAACTACTATCCAGGCTTCTGAAACCTATGGTTCAAGGGCGGGCAACCTGATGGATGCTTTCACCAATGAACAGGATTGGAAAGACCAGGTAGCTTATGTTGATCAATTATCAAAGATCACCAAAGCGGATATTGTTGCATTTGCCAACAAATACCTGCAGGATAACTACGTAGTGATCTACAAAAGGAAAGGCGAAGACAAGAGCATTGTTAAGGTGGAAAAACCTGCGATCACTCCTGTAGAAACCAACAGCACGCAACAGTCTCCGTTTGTGAAAATGGTGAACGATATGCCTGCAACACCAGTTAAACCTGTTTGGATCGATTATAACAAAGACATTCAAAAAGGCAGCCTGGGTGGCGCAAGAGTATTGGCTGTTCAAAACAAAGACAACAGCATCTTCCGTTTGCGTTACCGTTATGATATCGGTACCTGGAACGACAAAAAACTGGCTGTTGCAGCTCAATACCTGTCATTCCTGGGAACAGATAAAAAATCAACAGAAGAGATCACCAAAGAGTTTTACAAGATCGCATGTAGCTTCAACATCAATGCAGGTCCTGAGTACACTACAGTAATGATCGAAGGTTTGCAGGAAAACTTCACCAAAGCGGTGGCTTTGTTTGAAAACCTGCTGGCAAACTGCAAAGCAGACGAAAAAGCACTGACTTCCCTGAAAGCACGTATTGCAAAATCAAGGGTTGATGGAAAAGCAAATAAAGGCGCTATCATGAGTGGCCTGACTGCTTATGCAAGGTTTGGTGCCAACAACCCATACAACTATACGCTGAGCGATAATGAGCTGGCTGGCATTACTTCAGAAGAATTGCTGAACAAATTGCATAACCTGAACAACTATTCTCACCAGGTATTGTATTATGGTCCGCAAGCATTGCCTGCTTTGACAGCTTCTTTAAAAACCCTGCACAAAGTACCTGCAACATTTACTGCAGCGCCTGCTAAAGCAACGTTTAAGCCTGAAACACAAACAGCTAATAAAGTACTGTTTGCTGACTACAACATGGTTCAGTCGGAAACCCGCTGGATAAGGAACAATGGCCTGTACAATGCAGACCTGACCACTGTTGCAGATGTGTTCAATAACTACTTCGGTGGTGGTATGGGCGCAGTAGTGTTCCAAACCATCCGTGAATCAAAAGCATTGGCTTATTCTACTTTTGCTTTTTATGTAACGCCTGAAAAGAAAGAAGATCCTTTTTATACCATGGCTTATGTAGGTAGCCAGGCAGATAAATTCAACGAAGCAGTAGCAGCGATGAATGAATTGCTGACAACGCTTCCTGAAATAAAATCAAACTTCGAGTTTGCAAAATCAAGCCTGAAGAAAGATATCGAAACACAAAGGATCGTTCAGGATGGCATTATCTTCAACTTCCTGGATGCAGAACAAAAAGGATTGAAAGAAGATATCCGCATTAAAAAATATGCAGCGGTTGACAAAGTTACCTTTGCTGACCTGAAAGCATTTCATGCAAACAATCTTTCCGGCAAACCTTACACTTATGCTATCGTAGCATCAGAAGCTAAGTTGAAACCGGAAGACCTGCAAAAAACAGGTGAGTTTAAAAAACTGACACTGGAGCAGATCTTTGGATATTAATACCAGTAGGTAAAAATATAATGAAAGCGGCCATCCAAACGATGGCCGCTTTTTATTTTTATAATGAGCATTGTTTGTTGTAACACATTCGACAAGCTCAGTGTGACAAAAGGAATTACCGATCCTAATTGTTAGAAGGTAGAAGTAGTTTTTTTTAAATTAATGTCAGGCCCGGCTTGCCGAAGCCGGCATTAATAAGCTGTATTCGTTGTAACACATTCGACAGGCTCAGTGTGACAAAGATATTTTCGATTCTAATTATCAAAAGAGTAGCCGCTTTTAAAACTGATGTCAGGCTGAGCTTGTCGAAGCCGGCGTTAATGAACTAAACTTTTATTTATTATCAAGCCGGCATCACAATACTAAATGTACTACCCTTTCCTTTTTCACTTGCTACTTCCAGCTTTGCATTTATTTTTTGCAATAACTCCTGTACAAGGTATAAGCCCAGTCCTGTTCCTTTTTCACCCGCTGTACCGGCAGAGCTGAAATGCTGCTGTGCCTGCAATTCTTTTATTTGCTCATCGCTCATACCAACGCCTTCGTCTTTTACAGAAAGTATCACTGCATCCGTTTTCTTTTCTGCATTGATCCAGATATTACCCTGCTTATCGCTGAATTTGATAGCATTCGTCAGCAGGTTCCTTAAAGCGATCGATAAAATATTGTAATCTCCCGGTACGGTTGTTACCGCCAGGTCTTCATGAATGATCACCTGCTTTTGCGCAGCCTGCGCTTCTGCACCGCTTTTAGTATCAGCTACCAGCTCATCCACATCAACCGGGGTAATAGATGCTTTGGTGTTTTTTATCTGCATATTCGCCCAGGCCAGCAGGTTATCCAGCATATGACTGGTTTGTGTAACGGCATTGGTGGTTTGCAGGCGGTATTGTTCTTTCTTTTCTTCAGGCAGGTCTTTGTTGCCGGAAAGGGTGAGATAAGATTGTAATGTTACCAATGGATTCCTCAGGTCGTGGCTGATGATGCTGAACAACCGATCCTTTACACTGTTCAATGTCTGCAATTCGGTGTTTTGTTTATTGATGGTCTCATTCTGCTGGTTAAGTACTGCATTCTTATTCCTGATACGGCTATAGAAGAATGCAAGACCGGCCAGCAATGCAGCGGCAGCAATGGCAATGATAAGGAAAATATTTCGCTGGCTTTTCCTCTTTACAACTTCCGCTTCGGTCTTTGCCAGCTCCGAATTTTTCTTTTCAATGCGGTAATCGGCATCCAGCTGGGTCAGCTCATTTTTTTTATCAGCAGAAAAAAGGCTATCCTTCAAATTATAATAAAGCCGGAGATAGCTTGCTTCCTTCTCATAATTTTTCATGGAAGCATACATATCAGAAACGTTACGGTAATTTTCCATGAGCACACTTGACAGGTTTGCTTCTTTGGAAAAAAGTATGCTGCTGTCAAATGCTTTCTGCGCTTCACTATATTGACCCGCCTGCGAATAAGTGGCACCCACATTGTTATAGATCATTGCCAACAGGTCCTTTGGCATATCCTTGCCCCTGGTCATTTCTTTTACCTTATTAAAATTCTGCAAAGCTTCTGCTGTCTTGCCCTGGTGCTTGTAGGTGAGGCCAAGGTTACTGAGCGAATTGATGATAAGGAATTCATCATCCTGTTTAATATAAATATCATAGGCCTTCAGCAAATACACCAGCGCCGAATCATAGTTCTTTGATTTGTCGTAAGAATTTCCCAGTGAATTGTACAGGTTGGCGAGGCGAACAGGGTCATTCAGTTTCAGGATGATCGCTTCGGCCTGCGCATAATAATCCTTGGCTTTTTTAAGATCGTTGTTGTCGAAATACATGGAACCAATGGACATATAAGCATTCGAAAGCCTTTTTTTGTCATTCAGCTTTTCATAACCACGTGCCGACTGTAGATAATGGTGTAATGATTTTTCATAATTGGCGAGCAGGAGATGAGAGAAACCGAGATCATAATCGCTGTTGGCAGCTATTAATGGCTTATTAAGCTCGAGGGCCATTTTATTGACCCTTTCAAAATATTCTACCGCTTTGGCCGGGTTGTTCTCTTCGTAAATAAACCCGATCTCGTTGAGGGTATTTATTTTAATGCTGTCGTGAACATTTTTATCTGCTTCTTTCAGCAGGCTGTCGAGCATGTTGTTTTGGGCAAACAGTAAAAAAGGCAGGTTGAAAAGAAAGAAAGCTGTTAGTTTTTTCATCAGATAAATCTTTTTACCGCAGCATTGCCTACTACGGCTTTCATCACAATATCGTTGTAAGTCTTGCCAACAGGCAATTGCAGCTTATCCAGCAGGATCATGCCTGTTTCCAGGGCTGTAATTTTATCTTTATTTACGATATGTGTTCTCGAAATGCGTAAAAAAACAGAAGCCGGCAGTTGCTGCTCTATGTTTTTCATGCTCACCAGCACGATCTTTTTATCGGAATTGCTTAAAAAGATGTTGACAAAATCGCCAAGCGACTGTATGTACAGCACATCTTCATAATTGATCCGGACAAAAGCATTTTTTTCTTTGATAAAAAAAGAATGTTCATTGCTGTTCTTAAATCCTTCCCCTTCCGGGATGGATCTTTTAAGTTCGGTAAGATTTTTTGCTTTCTCAATGGCTTTTATCAGCCGCATGGTAGATACCGGCTTTACCAGGTAATCCACTGCATCAAGGTCAAAAGCATCTACTGCATAAGTAGGATGAGAACTGATAAAGATCACCAGTGGGAGCGAAGAAAGCGTCTTTACAAATTCAATTCCCGTAAGCCCGGGCATTTCTACGTCCAGTATCAACAGGTCGGGGTGGAGTTCCCGAACCTTATCGCCCGCTTCTATGGCGCTGGAGCACGCGGCCAGGCAATAAAGGCCAGGGATCATTGCAAGCTGTTGCATTAAAACCTCCCTGTACAGCTCATCGTCGTCGGCTATGATATAGTTGAGGGTCACCATCGTTTTATAAAAATACTCTAATCGGCCCAATCCGCAATAGTCTACCAATAAGCTGCATTACTCTACTTTTAACGGACTTTTAAATATTTATTCTTTTAATATCTCCCGGTTTATTATAAGTTCGCCCTGGTTTACTGATTAATTATCAGCTGGTTTAGGAGCGGAGCTTTTCGCTCCTTTTTGCTGCGCCTATCTTCCCTTTTCTTTCATCTACTTTTTCAGGCTGTTCGTCTATTTGACCGTACCAACAGTATTGGCTTTTGTATGTTTGCGGTAGGTTTTTCATAGGATATTGGATTTTAAAATGGGGTGAATGTCTATTCTGCCCCTTTTTTATTTTTAAAAATGCTTTGATGTCCTGTAAAAGCCATTTATGTACTGTAGTGCATAAGCAGCTGCCATCGAAAGATGGCAGTTTGTTTTAAAGTGCAATAAAGGGTTTACTCAATCCATCGTGGCAGTTATTCAATTAGTTAGCTTTAAATCGCTCCACTCCCGCCGAGGAGCGTAACTGCTCTCCCGACAGCTATCGGGACTACACCCACTACTGCAATTGAATATGCTGCGCATTCAATTACTGCCTTCGGCACCGTACCGGCTGAGGCTCCTCCACAGTTACTGATAGACCTGTTAGAGTAGGTGCAACAATTTTGTAAAGACTTTCCTATCCGGCTCAGCATTGAAAAACAAATGTAATTCATCACTGTGTACAACAGTGCCACATAGCTGCTTTCGACAAAGGGGCTGTAATCCTTTGTCGAGGCCTTTTTTTGGTTCTTTTTTGCGTTAGTCCCGGTGACTATCGGGGGACAAGCAAAAAAGAACAATAACAAAAGCTATTGTAACCTTCCATTCTTTATTTCATCCACCACACCCGGATCCAGCAACGTAGACGTATCCCCTAAATTCTGCGTTTCACCTTCGGCGATCTTCCGGAGAATACGGCGCATTATCTTGCCACTACGGGTTTTAGGCAGGCCTTTTACAAATTGTATTTTATCCGGTTTGGCAATAGGACCAATGATGCGGGTAACTGTCTGCAAAATATCTTTGGTAGTAAGATCTGCTTCAAAATGTTTGCCTTCAAAGATCACATAAGCATAAATGCCCTGGCCCTTGATGTCGTGCGGATAACCGACTACGGCGCTTTCAATAACACCGGCGTGCATATTAATGGCATTTTCCACTTCGGCAGTACCGATGCGGTGGCCGCTTACGTTCAACACATCATCCACCCGGCCCGTAATGCGGAAATTGCCCTGGTCATCTTTCATAGCACCATCACCGGTGAAATATAAATTTTCGTACGTAGCGAAATAGTTAGTGCGGCAACGTTCATGATCACCGTAAGTCGTTCTTAAAATACCGGGCCATGGTGCTTTGATGCAGAGATTGCCTTTGTAAAAACCATTTTCATCTTTTTCTGTTATCTCTTTTCCATTCTCATCTACCAGTAACGGTTGTACGCCGGGCATAGGTAAGGTGGCCCAACCCGGTCTGGCATCTGTAATGCCTGCAAGGTTTGATATTAAGATACCGCCGGTTTCTGTCTGCCACCAGGTATCTACGATCGGGCATTTCTTTTTGCCGACGTTCTCGTCGTACCAATGCCAGGCTTCCTCATTGATAGGTTCACCCACAGTACCTAATATTTTTAGACTGCCCAGGTCCTTTCCCTGCAAGGGTTCTGTGCCAAAGCCCATCAGGCTGCGGATGGCAGTAGGAGCAGTATACAAGATGTTTACTTTGTGTTTGTCAACAATATCCCAGAACCTGCCCGCATCCGGCCAGGTAGGGATGCCTTCAAACATAAGCGAAGTGCCGCCTGCGCTCAGCGGGCCATATACGATATAGCTATGACCGGTGATCCAGCCAATATCCGCCGTGCAAAAATGAACATCGCCCGGCTGGTATTGAAATACATTCACGAAAGTGTAATTGGTCCACACCATATAACCGCCACTTGTATGCACCACGCCTTTCGGCTTGCCTGTAGATCCTGAAGTATATAAAATGAACAACGGATCTTCTGCATCCATTTCTTCCGCCGGGAAAGAAACTACGCCGTCTTTTTCCACCTGCGTTTCTGCATATTCCATTTCGTCTTCCCACCATACATCCCTTCCTTTGATCATGGATACAGGTGTGCGGGTTCTTGTATAAACGATTACTTTTTGTACAGTTTTGTTACCGATCAGCGCATCATCAATAATGCTTTTGAGCGGAATGTCTTTATTACCACGGAAAGCACCATCGCAGGTAACAATAAATGCTGCCTGTGCATCTTCCAGCCGGTCAGCAATGCTTTGGGCACTAAAGCCCCCGAAGATCACGCTGTGAATGGCACCGATCCTTGCACAACCTAAAACCGCATAAGCCAGCTCGGGCACCATACCCATGTAAATGCAAACCCTGTCGCCTTTTTTTACACCATTGTTTTTTAACACCTGTGCAAACTGGCAAACTCTTTTGTGCAATCTTGCATAGGTAACTACCCGTACTCTTTCTTCGGGGTTATTAGGTTCCCAGATGATGGCCGGCTTATCAGCCATGGTTGCCAAATGACGGTCAATACAATTCTCTGTAATGTTGAGCTTACCGCCTTTGAACCATTCTATTTTTGGTTCTTTAAAATTCCAGTTAAGGACACTGTCCCATTTTTTACGCCAGTTGAAATTTTCAGCTATGCTACCCCAGAAACCTTCCGGGTCTTCAGCCGATCTTTTATAATCTTCTTTGTATTGTTCTAAACTTTTTATCTGATAAGGATATGCCATTGCAATCTTTTTTGATGGGGCTACAATTTAATAAAAAGGCGGCATTAATCTCCCGCTACCTATTGTAAATAGTGATAGGATTTAAGTACTTGTCTATGGACTATGGTCGATGGTCCATGGACCAGCATTTAAGCTTTAAAAGCAATATATCAGTGGTCGGTTGTCTGTTGTCGGTGGTCAATCATTCCGGTAACGTTGCCGTTGATTCTTCTTTCTCTTTTCCCATTAATGCCTATCTTAATTGCATGAATGAAAAACGATCGATCGCTAAAGTGATCTTCTCCTCATCGCTCGGTACCATGATAGAATGGTATGATTTCTACATCTTCGGTATGCTCGCCAAAACTATTTCTGTACAATTCTTTCCGGAGGGAAACAGCAGTACTGCATTGCTGAGCACGCTCGCCATTTTTGCTGCAGGTTTTTTAGTAAGACCATTCGGCGCATTGGTATTTGGAAGATTGGGTGATATGATCGGCCGTAAGTCAACTTTTTTGCTGACGCTGGTATTGATGGGCGGTTCTACTTTTTTGATCGGTCTCGTACCGGGATATAAAACGATCGGTATTGCGGCACCTTTGCTTGTATTATTATTAAGATTATTGCAGGGGCTGGCATTGGGCGGAGAGTACGGCGGTGCTGCCACTTATGTAGCCGAACATGCGCCACACAACAGGAGAGGTTATTATACCAGCTGGATACAAACCACGGCCACGCTGGGTTTGTTTGTAGCATTGGGTGTGATCCTGTTAGTAAAAGGAAGCATGACCGAAGATGCATTCAGCAGCGAATGGGGTGGCTGGCGTTATCCTTTCTGGTTGTCGATACTGCTGGTAGGTGTTTCTATTTATATCAGGTTAAAGATGAGTGAGTCACCCATCTTTTCAAAACTGAAAAGTGAAGGAAAAACATCC
>CAYOLS010000028.1:0-23167 GCA_964404845.1 uncultured Ferruginibacter sp.
GTTGCCAATGAAGAAGCTGAAGCACCTGCGCTTGTAAAAGATCCGGCCAGGCACAAAGGCGAAAACTGGCATCGTTGGGTAGAACGCAGGCCTGCACAATTAATGGTGATGAGTTTGATCGTTATCCTCATCGGTGGCGCAGTTGAGATCATTCCAACATTCCTTATCAAATCGAATGTGCCTACCATCAGCAGCGTGAAACCTTACACACCACTCGAATTACAGGGCAGGGACCTGTATGTGAGGGAAGGCTGCTATACCTGTCACTCCCAGATGATACGGCCGTTCAGGAATGAAACAGAACGCTTCGGCGAATATTCCAAAGCAGGAGAATTTGTATACGATCATCCTTTCCAATGGGGAAGCAAACGTACAGGACCTGACCTTGCAAGAGAAGGCACGGGTAACCTGAAAAAATCAGATGGCTGGCATTTCCGTCATTTCCGGGAGCCATCGTCTATGAGCGAAGGATCTGTTATGCCTCCTTATGCTTTCATGCTGGAAAAGAACCTGGATACCAGCAATACAGCTGCAAAAATAAAAGCCATGCGCAAGCTTGGCGTGCCTTATCCTACAGGCTACGAGTGGATCGCCAATCACGACCTGATGGAGCAGGCAACCCGTATCACGGAAAATTTAAAGAGTGATAGTATCCGTATCGCTCCCAACAAAGAAGTGATAGCGCTGATAGCTTACATGCAACGGATGGGAACAGACATTGATAAACCAAAAAATAAATAACCATGTTCAAGTTTATAAAAAAATATGCTGAAGGAATTGATCATGTGGCAGTTTACCCAATGATCTCGCTGCTGATATTTTTTGTGTTCTTTATTGTATTGCTGGTGTATGTAAGAAAGATGGATAAAAATGCTGTAAGGACTTTATCCAACATTCCTTTAGACCAGGATGAAACTAACCCTCAACAATTATAAATAACCGGTCATGCGATTTACTAAAAAACTGTTTATACCGATCCTGTTCCTTTTTTTATCAGTTATAGCAAAGGCCCAGGAAGAAGGACAGGCTGCAAAAGAAGTGACATCTTCTACCAATATGCTAGCCATTACTATGATAATGGTAGCGATCATTTTAGCTTTTGTTGTGTATGCTTTGGGACAGGTGCTCATCGCCCTGAGCCGGCAGGTTTTGGAGAAACAAAAGGCAGCTAAGAATGTATTGCCTGTCCTGCTGCTGGCGGGCTTTAGCTTACTCGGTAACGTGGTTCATGCACAGGATATTGCTGAAGAAGCTGCGATAAAAGTGGTGCCCAATTACGGAGGCCTCAGTAGTACTGCATTCTGGACGCTTACTACGGTGATCATTGTGGAAATCATTGCCATCCTGTTCATGATGAGCTATATCAACAGGATGAAAGCAGAGCTGATGCCGGCTAAGATCAAAAAGCCATTGCGCCTGCTGGAATGGTGGAAGCGGATGGATAAAAAAGTATTTACTGCTGCAGTTCCGGTAGAAAAAGAAATGGATATTCAGCTGGATCATGAATATGATGGTATTAAAGAGCTGGACAATTCCCTGCCACCCTGGTGGAAATGGGGTTTTGTGATCACTATATTTTTCTCTGCTGTTTATCTTTTCCATTTTCATGTATTTGGTTCAGGCAAAAATCCCCAGGAAGAGTATGAAGCAGAACTGGTACGGGCAACCAAACAAATGGAAGCCTATGCTGCAAAGAATAAGGATAAAGTAGACGAGGATAATATTGTGATGGGCGATGCTTCGGCCATTGCAGCAGGGCGGGAAATATTTGAGCAAACCTGCTGGGCTTGTCATGGTAAGCTTGGCGAAGGTGGAGCAGGTCCCAACCTTACGGATGAATACTGGCTGCACAAAGGATCACTGAATGATATTTTTCATTCTATCAAACTGGGTTATCCCGATAAAGGAATGCAGGCATGGGAAAAACAATATTCACCAAAGCAGATCAGCGATCTCACCAGCTTCATAAGATCTATCAAAGGAACAAATCCTCCTAATGGCAAAGCACCACAGGGAGAAATTTATACAGAAACTTCTTTGGCCGATTCAAATGCTGTTGTAACAACAGCTGTTGATAGCCTGAAAAAATAAAATCTGTCAACACATTATTGAATGTCACAGGATACAAACATAGAACAGGAAGCAAAAACTTTCAGGGATTCCATAGCAACGGTAACCAAGGAGGGTAAGCGTAATTTTATTTACCCCAAAAAGCCAAAGGGGCGATTGTTTCGCCTGCGTACCTGGTTCAGCCTGTTTTACCTGCTGGTATTTTTTACACTTCCTTTTATAAAAGTGTATGGGGAACCGTTGATAATGTTCAATTTCCTGGAGCGGAAATTCATCATTTTCGGTATGGTATTTTGGCCGCAGGATTTTTTCATCTTCGGTATAGGTATGCTCACTTTTATTGTGTTCGTTATTTTATTTACAGTTGTATTCGGAAGGGTATTCTGCGGATGGGCATGCCCGCAAACCATTTTTATGGAAATGGTATTCCGCAAAATTGAATACTGGATAGATGGGGATGCCACCCAGCAAAAGCTGCTGAAAAAAATGCCCTGGAATGCAGAGAAAATAAGGAAGCGGCTGCTAAAATTTGTATTGTTCTTCTGTATTTCTTTTCTGATCGCTAATTTTTTCCTGGCCTATATCATTGGTATGGATCGCCTCTTAGAATACATGCAACATCCTTCGGATAATGTAAGTACGCTGGTATCACTGCTCATATTTACCACCATCTTTTTCTTTGTATACTGGTGGTTCAGGGAGCAGGTTTGTATAGTGGTTTGCCCGTACGGGAGATTACAGGGAGTGCTGCTGGATAAAAATTCGATCGTAGTAGGATATGATTACAAAAGGGGAGAGCCGAGAGGAAAACTCACCCGGAGCAATAATCCTAAAACCGAAGAAGGGCATGAATGCAAGTGCACGGATTGCAAAGGAGACGGAGGTTGTAAAGATGTAGTAAAAAAACTGGAAGCCATAAAGCCTGTGGCGGCTCCCAAAGGAGATTGCATTGATTGCTTTGCATGCGTGCGGGTATGCCCTACGGGTATTGATATCCGCAACGGAACACAGCTGGAATGTATTAACTGTACTGCCTGTATTGATGCCTGTGATGCTATCATGACAAGTATTCACAAGCCTGTAGGCCTGATAAAATATGCATCGGAAAACAGTATAAGCCAAGGCAAAAAACTCACTTTCTCCCGTCGTATAAAATCATACACAGCTGTATTAAGCCTGCTCATTGCATTACTCGTTTTCCTGCTGGTAAGCCGCACAGACCTTGATGCCACTTTAATGCGAACAGCCGGCATGACATATACTTCGCTGCCGGACGGACGTATCAGCAACCTGTATAATCTTAAGCTGGTGAATAAAACGCATGACAATATTCCCCTTAGGTTAAAGCTGGAAAATATTGAAGGTGAAATTTCTTTCATCAAAGATTCTTTGCCTGTCATAAAAAAAGAAGACTATACACAGGTACAATTTTTTATCAAGCTTAAACGGGAAGATATTAAGAGCTGGAAAACGCCGATCGAAATCGGCTTGTACGATTCAGTAAAAAAGATAAAGACCATCCGTGCAAAATTCATAGGCCCGGAAATTTATAATTAATAAATGATCTCTTATGACATGGGGAACAAAAATAGTAGTGGTATTCAGCTTGTTTGTAACAGGTATGTTGTACATGGTATTTAGGTCTGCCCGGCAGAATATGGACCTGGTGGTACCCGATTATTACGAACAGGAGTTGAAATACCAGGATGTTATTGATGCCACGCTTCGTACGCAGGCATTAAGCGAAGCTGTGAGCTGTAAGGTAAAAGATGATTCAATAGCAGTGCTGTTCCCAAAGGAAATGAAGGGAGTAGAAATAAAAGGAGAGCTATGGTTGTATTGCATTGCAGATAAACGAAAAGATAGCAAACAGGAATTTTCGGTTAACAAAGGATCTGTTCATTTTCCGCTCAATGCATTTAATAAAGGATTGCATGAAGTAAAGATCAGCTGGCAGGCAAACGGACTTTCTTATTATCACAAACAAAAATTATTTATTCAATGACCTGGTTCCTGCTTACAGGCCTGTTCATGGGCGGCATTGGTAGCCTGCACTGCATTGGTATGTGCGGACCACTGGCTTTAGCTGTGCCCGTGCCCGCAACCTCGATGCCCGCCAAGTTATTGGCGACATTGCTGTATAATATTGGAAGGGTAGTTACTTATACATTAATGGGCGCCGTATTGGGGCTTGCAGGTTTTTCTATCAGCCTTTTTGGCTTTCAGCAGGGGCTTTCTGTATTGGCGGGTATAAGCATTATCCTTTATCTTTTATACCCGCAGCTGCCTTTTTACAAAACAGGGCATCATCATTTTCAAAGTGCCATGAGTAAATTAAGAACTACCCTGGCAGGTCTTTTTACAAAAAAAAATTACAGCTCCGTCTTTCTTATTGGTTTCCTGAACGGATTACTTCCCTGTGGGTTGGTTTATATGGCCATTGCAACATCGGTTGCTACAGGCTCTGTTGTTAAAAGCAGTTTGTTTATGGCCGCTTTTGGTTTGGGAACATTACCCATGATGTGGGCGGTAAGTTTTTTCGGCAACATCATTTCTTTAAAAGCAAGGATAACTATAAGAAAAGCCTATCCTTATATTTTGTTTGTGATGGCCTGTATTCTTATTGTAAGAGGCCTTGGGCTCTCCATACCATACCTGAGCCCGCAACTGCATCCTGTGAACAATAACCTTGGTAATACGATCGACTGCCACCTGTAATGCAGTCTCATTAATAAAAAAAGTCACCTGGTAAAATGAATGCTATAAAAATTTCTCAGCTGGAAGAATATGTGCAGGAAACTCTTGCATGGGAAAGGTTGCTGGGCTTTTATAAGCAGGAGAATGCACTCCTAAAAACACGCTTGTCGCAGGTGCTGGACAATAATACCGAAGAAAGTTTTGTAGAAACTGCAGAATATTTTAATAATCACTTTGTTTTTTTTGATGAACTCATGGCATCCTTACTGCAGGATATCCGGCAACAAAAAGATATGCTGGAAGCATCCGCCAAAGGAGATCATAACAATGATAAGCTTATCAATAAATACCAGCAAAAGCTTAGGAAAGAAATAGAAAAATTTGAAAAGGAATCAGCAACACTGAAGCATGATTTTAATTCCAGGCTTTTATCTTCTTTTCACATCAGTTGAGCATATTGGCCAGCTTTTTTTCATCCAGTATGCTGATCCTGCTGCCGCTTACTTCCACCAGTTTTTCCGTTTTAAAATCACTGAGCGTGCGGATAAGCGATTCGGTTGCAGTACCTGCAATATTTGCCAGGTCTTCTCTTGACAGCTGGATACTGAAGGTTTCATCGCCCGGCTTTCGGTATTTATTCAGCAGTGTTATAAGGGCAGTTGCTACCCGCTTGCGAATGGAATTATAAGCAATGTCCAGTAACTGTTGTTCTTTCTCTGTAATGTTTTTTGCCAGCAGGCGGATGATCTTCTTGGTAGCATCCTGGTTATGGTGCAGCAGCTTTTCAAAGGATTCCAAGGGGATTTCTGCAATGGTGCAATCATCTATTGCTTCTGCGGTTTCTTTGTAATTGCAGCCTTCCAGCAAAGCAGTATACCCTAAAAAATCCCCGCTTGCATAAAGGCCGATGGTAAGGTCTTTCCCATTCTCATTGCTGATAAAGGTCTTTACTTTTCCTTCTTTTATATAAAACAGTTTTTGCGGGTGATGCCCCTTGCTGTAAACGATCTCTTTTTTGCGGTACACTTTTTCGGGCCGGTTGGCAGAAATATTTTCCAAAGCATGGCTGCCCTCAAATTCCTGCAACATTTCCTGCATGCCGGTATCATCATGGCTGTAATTTTTTTGCAGCAGGTTTACTTTTTTCAGCCTGCTGTCGATCGCACTCAACAATTCCAGGTCGGTAAAGGGTTTGCTGATATAATCATCGGCGCCCATTTCCATGCCTTTCCTAAAGTCTGCTCTTTCAGATTTTGCCGTAAGGAAAATAAAAGGGATACCCGTAAGCTCAGGGTTCTTTCCAATAAGGTGTAGTACGCCGTAACCATCCAGTACAGGCATCATAATATCGCAGATAATGAGATCGGGTCTTTCGGCCAGCGCCTTTTCTACACCCAGCTTTCCGTTGGCAGCAGTGGATACTTTATAGTTGGCCAGCTCCAGTATTTCCGCAGTGTTCTCTCTTATCTCGTCGTTGTCTTCAATGAGTAAAATATGTTGCTTCATGCTTTTATTTTGCCTGGTTTTCAAAACGGATGCAAATGCTGGTCCCTTTCTCCAGCTCACTTGTAAATTCGATATGCCCTCTCATCAGCTCTGCATACCTGGCTACGATGTGAAGACCAAGCCCCGTCCCTTTAATATTGGTGGCGTTGGCTGCACGGAAAAATCTTTCAAACAAATGCTGCTGGTCTTCCGGCGAAATGCCGATACCATTGTCTTTTATACATAAATGGAAACCATCATTGCCGGTGTTGGTTATTACTTCTATAACACCATTCTCATGGCTGAATTTTATTGCATTGCTTAATAAATTCAAAATGATGTTTCTTAACAGTGATCTGTCAAGCTCAATCATTTCCTCGCCACTATGTTTGTAGCGGATCTCCTGCCCGCTGCGTACCAGCGAATGCATTTCTACACAAAGCTCATTGATAAAATCCTTTACATTGAAAGAAGTGTAGCGCACTTCGATCTTTCCATCTTCGATCCTGCCAATCGATAAAAATTCATCCAGGATGCCGGTAAGGTTGCTCACTGAATTTTTGATGCGTTGTATATGCTTGTCCCTTTTATCCTGCTCGTCTTCTTTTGTATATTTAGCCAGCAGGGAAGCAGAAGACAAGATAGTGCTGAGCGGTGTGCGGAATTCATGCGAAGCCATGGAAACAAACCTGCTTTTCAGGTCGCCCAGGTCTTTTTCTTTATTGAGGGCATTTGTAAGCTCATCACGGGAAGCTTCAATTACCTGCAATGCCTTTTGCAGCTCATTTGTACGCAATTCTACTTTTTCTTCCAGCTCATTGTTCAGTTGTTCTATACGTGCGTTGGTTTGCTGCAGCTGCTCTTTCTGCATCAGCACATTGTTCTCGATCTCTTTCCTTTTGGTAATATCAATAACAAAAGCAATGACGAACATGCCATCACTGGTATTGTAGTTACTTAAGCTAACTTCTACAGGAAATTCTGAACCGTCTTTTTTTAGTGCAAAAAGATCCCGGCCCGTGCCCATGGAACGACGTTCCGGTTTTTTATTGTATTGCTCCCTGTGCTTCAGGTGCCTTTCTTCATAACGGCGGGGGATGAGTTTTTCTATGAAGTTGCCTAACAATTCGCTTTGCTGATCATAACCAAATTGGCCAAGCAGGAAATTATTCACCATTTCAATTTTGCCTGTGGCATCGGTAACAACAATACCGATAGAAGCATAATTGAACAAAGCTTCAAATTTTTCCTTTTCCTTTTGTAATTCGTTGTGCAAATGGGCGCTGTTTCAGCAAATTTACTAAAGAAAAACCTGTTGAATACTAATCACTGAAAACCTGGGTATAAAAAATGCGGCCCTGTTTATCTTTTGCTACACCAATGCCTATCTGTGCATATTTACCGAGCATGTTTGCCCGGTGACCTTCAGAATTTTTCCAAAGGTTCACAGCTTCCTGCCCTGTAGGTACACCGTAAGCGACATTCTCTGCAAAGTAGTGAATGGACAATTGTTTTTGCGCAGCGGCATTTCTTTTTGAGAAACCATCATGCCCGAATTTTACTTTTCTATTTGCCATGTCTTCACTGTGCTTTTGTGCAATGCGGTTGAGCGCTTCATTGGGAGCAAGCGCTTTCAATCCTTTGGATACACGGAACTCGTTGGTATAAGCAAGTACATCGTCAACAATGCCGGATGGCTTGCCTGCTTTGAAAGCCGTAGTAAGGATGCCGATGCTGAATGCAAGAATGGTAAAAGAAAGTAAACGCTTCATGGAGATAATCGGTTAGGAGATTGCTGCAAAATAACGGGCATTCCTGTTAGAAAAATGTTGCGGAACCTGTTTTAACTTTTTTAAAAGAAATAAAGCAGGTTCTGCATCAACGCTTATTAGGATCTTTTAGCATATAGCTCCGTGCAGGGTTTTATACAATTTTTACACAACCTGTGCAGGTGCTGGGTAAGGGTAGTTTAATACAGTATTTTTACGCTGTAAATTTACCAATAATATGCATTTTGCTAAAAATAAGTACCTGATTACCTGCTTGTTATGTATGGCTTCGCATGCTGTGGTCTTTGCGCAGACGAGCTTCAATTTAAAATTTAAGCGCTCGGCTGTTTATGCCGGGATAGAAGTGGGCTCAAAAGGGGTGAAGCTAAGTGTGATAGAGATCGAGAAAAAAGCCGATGAAGCGGGCAATTTCAACAGCTTGAAAGATAGCTCTGTGAACACGGATTTCATCAGTTTCACCGAACCTACGTTTGCCGCAACATTAAATGCTTTGACGGGTTTATATCAACAAGCGTTGGTCAATTATAAAATTCCTTCCGGTAATATTTTTACAGTAATGAGCAGTGGTGTAAAAGTGTTGTCAGAAAAAGATAACAATAAAATTTGGGTGCAAAAGCTAACGGATTCATTTCGCACCCGCATCAACGAGCCACAGCGTTCTTTCAAACTTGTAAGTGTGCAGGATGAAGCAAGGTTATCGCACCTCGGGATTGTTCCTGAAACAAAACGCTTCTCTACTTTTTTGATCGATATCGGCAGCGGTAATACCAAGGGTGGTTATTTCCCTAACATCGATATCAATACTATCCGTTTGTTCGAGCTCACATGGGGAACCAAGAGCGTGAGCAATGCTACTGAAAAAAGAATGGAAAGCGACCAGAGCCTTGCCAATTACCGCAAACAACTGTTTCGGGTGCTGGAAGGCAGCGCCAACCAGGAGATCGTGTATGCGATCAATGTGAGCGGCGCTTACAACATGAGCGATAATATTGCTTTCAGCGGTGGTATTGCATGGGCATTGGCCAATTTGATCCATCCTGAACTGAATGGGGATGATGTAGTGCCGGTTACTTACAAAGAAGTGGAACAGTTTTACAACCGTATTTACGAGAATCCTGCATATTATAACCCGGATGTAATGGTAACAAGGTTTGAAGCAGATGCTGCTGAAAAGAAAAACATTACAGCGGTGCTTAAAAATGTGCAGAAAGTGTTTGACCAGAAAGCACTGATGGCCGGAACTGGCTTGTTGCTGCGCATCATGCGCCAGTTTGAAGGCGTGTACGAGCAAAAACAATTTTATATGGTGAAGAACGGCCAGGTGGGTTGGATATCTGCGTATGTAGACCAGCAAATCGTTTCACAATAACAACCTATGACCCTTAAAGAATCCCGCATATCGTTCCTCCTGCTTTTTTCTTTAAGCCTGTTGCTGCTCGCATTTATCATTCTTTTTGCCTGGGGCTTTATTTATTACAGGAATGCAGCAGAAACGGTAAAGGCGCAGCCGACGATCGTGGTGAAAGATTCCTCTACCATTGCAGCGGGCATCAGGGATTCGTTGCAGAAAATGTACAATAGCACCTGGAACCAGTTGAACCAGCAACTGGATGCTGCCAACAGCAATGCAGATTCCCTGCAGGGGAACATAGACCTGAAATACCAGGAGTTTTCACAGATAAGAACGGAGATCGCCAGGATACTCGCATCTAATAAAACGCCTTCGCAAATGGATGCAGCAAGACTGAAGCTGATAGAGCTGCAACTGCGTTTAGATGACTGGAGAAGAAAATACAATGATGTGGCGGCAGAGAATGCGAGACTGAGTGCTTTGTTAAAGCAACTTGCTTCTACTCCTTCCGGCGATCGTATCACAACAGCTGTTGCTCCACCAGTTGCTGCTGCTATTCCTGCAAGCAACCGCACTACAGGTACTGATAATAATTTGCCGGCGATGCAGGTACAGGCATGGCAGTTAAGGGCAGAAGAGGAAGCTGATAAAGTAAGATTGAGAGGAAGCCTCGAAGTAACCAATAATGACAACAATCCTTCTGTAGAAATGTTCGTGGTAATAATGCAACCGGATGGTAAGCTGCTAAAACAATCGGGCTGGGACAGCGGCAGCTTTGAAACAAGAGAAGGAACAAAAATTTACAGCTGCAAGCTGCGCTTCGATTGCCCGAAAGGTGAGAACAAATCATTGAATTTTTCTGTGCCTTCCAGCAATTTTCAAAAAGGCATGTACAGCATCCAAGTGTACCATAAAGGCGTGATGGTGGCCCGGGGAAATAAAAGTCTTTCATAAACATGCAGGCAATCATTCATTATTCCCTGCATTTTGCTTTTCCATTATTGGTGGCGTATATTTTCTTTCCTAAAAAAGTATGGAGAACCTATCTCATTTTTTTATTGACAATGCTGGTAGATGCAGATCATTTGCTGGCCAACCCGGTGTATGATGCAAGCCGCTGCAGTATTGGGTTTCACCTGCTACACAGTTACTGGGCCATTGCAGCATATATACTTTTGTTATTTCCCAAACAAACAAGGGTCATTGCCATAGGACTGTTGATGCACATGGCCGCAGATGGTATTGATTGTTTAATGATGAGCTGCTGTCGTTAAGCAGTGATCTTTACTTCGCATGTTCATTTACTTCAAAGATCCCGAAAGTGTTGTTATCAGGGTCAGTAAAATAACCCTGCCAGCATTTGCCCGGTATCGCAAATTTTGGCATCGCTATCTTTCCGCCTATTTCCTGTATCAACTCGCTTACCTGGTCAAAATTTTCTACCTCTATGGAACAGGTGAATGCATTGGTACCGCTATGCGGAGGAGGAACAGCAGCGGGGCGCTTGAGCAACCCGCCATGCATGCCTGCTGTTTCAATGCGGTAGTATTCAATGGGAAGAGATTCTTCCCTGTAAAAATTCCAGCCAAAAACTGTTTCGTAAAAAAGGATATCTCTTGCAGGGTCGCTTGACTGGATTTCGAAATAAGAGATCGTATTCATAATTAGTTTTTTTGCAATTGGTGCCAGCGCATCATTTCCGAATAAACATTTTGCTCTGTTGCCTGATCTGCGATCAATTGTTTCCAGCTCATCTTTTTAATGGTCATGCAGTATTGGATCATCAGCCAGCTTTTGTAATAGGCAATAACAGTACCGGTTCCGTCGGCAAATGATACCCAGCCATTGTGTCCGGTTTTTTCTGCAGCCAGCAAACGGTCAATGTTGGCGATAATGTTTAACTGGTCAGCGGACTGACGAGCCACGTATTCGGGATAACCTTCCCATTTCCAGTTGGGGATATTGGCAACAGGATTTGATTTCCAGAAACCGAGGTCATGGTATTGGAGGCAATGAACGATCTCATGCGCCAGCAATTGCTGCATATTCCATTTGTAGCCATTCAACTCAACAAAATTGTCTGCTGCATTAGCATTGCCAAGCAGCACCACTTTGTTGTAAAAACCAAAAGCAAATGCCGGGCCTTTTAATTTATTAATGATGGCAGGATATTTAGAGCCATCGTTAAGGCATATATCCAGCTTTAGTTGCGGATCAAATATTTCGCTTGTGCTGATAAGGGTTGTGGCAGCATCCAGTTGTGTGGTCAGGGCTTTGTCATAAATTTTGTTGTGATAGATCGTGTAATTTTCATGCGTTGTTTTATTGGCGTAGGTCAGCAGCGGGTTTAAAACAATGATAAGTAATAATACAAAACATGTTATGCAGGTTGCTAACAAGCGGAGGCCCCATTTTTTTAATGATCTTTTCATGGCGTATTATTTTTGATTTCCCAGTTCTTTTATTTTACTCCTTGCTTCTTCGAAGTTAGGATTTAGTTGGATGGCTTTCCGGTACCATTCCAATGCGGTTTCTTTTTTATCCAATGCTTCATAAGCTTTGCCTACGCTGTACAAAGGAAGATCACGGGTAGGAAATTCTGCAGCATTGTTCTCAAAAATGATCCGGGCATCTTCGTACCTCTTTAAGTTATACAATTCATCGCCGAGCTGGTTCATTGCCAGCCAGTCAATATAATAATGAGCAGTGTCTGCTTTCATCTTTTTGTATTGCTCCAGGGCCACAATTGCATTGCTGTTAGTGAGTAGGGTAGCCATTGCCTTGTGCACGGGTTGTTTCAGGTCAACAGGTTTGTTGTACAATACTTTGATAAGATTTCCTGCGATGCCGAAAAAATGTGTGGGAGCGCTGTTGCATAAAAAAACTACGAGGCTGTTGGTGGAAGGTATGCGTACCATAAAAGAGAGGAAGCCTTCTGTCATTCCAAGATGATAATTTGCAAATACGCTATCTGTGGAACTGTACTTAAAATTCTGGTTGAACCAGCCAAAACCGTACCGCCATGGCCTGATGCCGGGTGTGAACATTTCGTCTGTAAGCTTTTTATTGAGCAGCGTATTATTGCTGATGGCGATGTGTAATTTAAAAAGATCTTCTACGGTGGAGTAGAGGTCGCCGGTTCCCATGGTATTGGACTGGTCCCTGAAATCAGCGCTGGTAAAGCTTCCCAGGCTGTAGTCGTAGCCAGTGGCTCTTTTGGGAACGATCTGTGTATGAAAGTAAGAGCCGGAACTGTTCATACCGGTCTTATCAAAAATATCTTCCTTCATTAATTGAGAATAACTCTTACCCGTCACTTTTTCCATAATGTAGCCGAGTGTGTAATAGCCCCAGCTGCTGTAATAGTAGCTCGTGCCGGGTTCAAATACCAGGGCAGAGTCCATGTAAAGTTTGATGTATTCTTCTCTTGAATAATTTTTGCGGCTGATATTTGGGAAAAAATCTTTGATGATATCGTAATTCGGCATACCGGAGCTATGGCTTAGTAATTGTCGGATGGTAATACGGCTGCCGTTCTTTTTTGAAAAGGAGGGAATGTAATCAGCAATGGTTTTGTCCAGGTCTATTAATCCTTTCTGCACCTGTACCAGCATTAAAATAGCCGTGATGGGTTTTGACACAGAGCCGAGCATGAATTTGGTGTCGGTTGTGTTGGGTATATTCCACTCCCGGTTGGCAAGGCCAAAAGCGCCTTTGTAAATAACTTTCCCATTTTCAGCTACCAATACCGCTCCATCAAACATATTGTATTGGTGGTAGGTTTTCATAATGGCTTCCAGTTGTTTTTGTTTGTCCTGTGCAAACAGGGCCGTTGCCAAGCAGGATAGGAGAACAATGGTTATGAACTTTTTCATACAGCTGTTTTTAACAATGACGTGAAAATAGGGGAAGCGTTGTTTAAAGTTAAGTAGTTTATTTATTGGTAAAGAGAGAGAAAAGTGATAAGGTCGGTACCGCAGGTCAGACCGGGTTAGGACCAAGAGCGCAAAGAGAAAGGAGAACAAGGAGCAATAGCAAATAAAAATAAAAAAGCTTCGCATTTAATACGAAGCTTTTGTGCCCACGAAAGGAATCGAACCTTCACGCCCTTGCGAACGGCAGATTTTGAGTCTGCTGCGTCTACCAATTCCGCCACATGGGCTGCTCAACATTCAGGCATTAAAATGCTCAAATGGGTTGCAATATTACATCAATCCCCTAATCTTGCCAAAATCCTTTGAATATATTTTTTCTTGTAATAATACAATTTCAGTTTTTGCAGGGAAGCTGCATCGTTGTGCAGTGCCGGATCGTTTAATACAGGGGCGATGCTCGCATACAAACCCTTTTCTATATCAGCCAGCTCTGCTGTAATGGCCACTCCATCTTTTTCCTCCAGCGTTTCATTGATCTCCATCATCTCCATTAAAAAATCGGGCGGCAGCTGGAATTTTTCATCTGTTTCCACCACACCTTTTATCTGCAGGAAGTATTCGATGGTCTTATCCTCGTTCTGGAAAGTAGTAAAGGCTTTGTTGATGTCGGCAGACTGCTGCAGGGAAGCTTCCTGCTCTGCTTCATTGGATTGTGTAAAGAAATCGGGGTGATTTTGTCTTTGCAGGGCAAAATATTTTTCAGCCAGCAATTTTTTATCAATTACCGGCGCTTCTGTAAAACCAAACAGTTCAAAATAATTCATATGCCAAAGTTAGCAAGCTGTTTGGAATCATTGCCGTAAATTGCCGCACTAAATTTCCATCGATGCTCACGATAGGTTTAATAAGGGAAGGGAAGACGCCCTCCGATAACAGGGTAGCACTTACGCCTGCACAATGCAGGTGGCTGCACATGAACAGGCCGGATATAAAAGTGATCGTGCAAACAAGTACCGGCCGTTGCTTCAGCGATGCGGAGTACAAAGCCGCCGGCGTAGAAGTAAAGGAAGATATGACGGAGGCTGACATTCTCCTGGGCATTAAAGAAGTGCCGGTAGAAATGCTGTTAGAAGGAAAGACCTATCTTTTCTTTTCCCATACCAAAAAGCTGCAACCCTACAATCAAAAATTATTACAGGCCGTCATTGCAAAAAAAATAACCCTGATCGATTATGAATGCCTGGAGCATGAAGACGGCACCCGCATCATCGGCTTTGGATTTTTTGCGGGCATCGTTGGTGCTCACAATGGTATGATGGCCTATGGAAATAAAACGGGTGCGTATCAACTGGACAGGGTAGGCGCTGCAAGCACATTTCAACGATTGATCCATACTTATTTCGGGCTAAAGCTTCCCAATATTAAAATTGCAGTAACAGGCAGTGGCCGTGTGGCACATGGGCTGCTGGAGATCATGAACCTGATGGGCATACACGAAGTAGAACCGGAAGATTATGTGAAAAGAGAATTTACTTACCCGGTGTATGTGCATTTGAAAGGCGCCAATTTATACAAACCAAAAGATGGCAGCGCTTACAGCAGGGAGCATTTTCACAATAACCCGGCATTGTATAACAACCTTTTTAAAAATTACTTATCGCATACAGATATTTTAATGAACGGTGTTTACTGGGAGCAGAACATCCCGAGGTTGTTTGAAATGGAAGACCTGCGCAATACGGATTTCAGGATAAAGACAATTGCAGATGTTACGGATGACCGTAATGGTTCTGTACCCTGCAACCTGGGTGATAGTACGATCGAAGATCCTGTGTATGGCGTGGATAAACAAACATTTGAAAAAACGGCGGCTTATCTGCCGGATACGGTGGATGTGATGGCAGTGGGCAATTTGCCGAATGAATTACCGAAAGATGCGAGCAGGTATTTTGGGGAGCAAATGATAAAGCATGTATTGGCTGACCTGATAGTGGGCAATTCAGCGATCATTGATAAAGCAACGATTGTGAAAGAAGGAAAGTTGACAGAGGAATATAATTATATGAAGGAGTATGCGGAAGGAAAATAATTTACTGCAAAGGCGCAAAGGTCGCAGAGAGTTTTCTTTGCGACCTTTGCGTTTCTTCCCTTTGCGTCTTTGCGGTGAAAAAAATCACAACTTCAAATAGTAATCTTTCAACAATTCAATAAACTCATTGGTATATTCTCTTTCCGCATTCTGTATACTCAATTCTTTCACTTCTTGCTCACATTGTTCTTTAGAAAAATAATACATGCTTCTGAAAAAATCATGCGTTACGGATTGTTTTACATGCATTACTTTTTGTACAAAGAAGCCATTTGCTGTTAACAGCTTTTCAAAGTAATTGCTCCTATGATAAGGGATTAAAACTGACGCTTTCCCACCTTTTTTTAATAAGCTTTCTATTTGTACGAGCAACTTTTCCAGGTTTAAAGTAGTACTATGCATCGCTGCATTTCGCTGCTCATTT
The DNA here is from genome assembly GCA_964404845.1 of uncultured Ferruginibacter sp. Taxonomy (GTDB): domain Bacteria; phylum Bacteroidota; class Bacteroidia; order Chitinophagales; family Chitinophagaceae; genus Ferruginibacter. Next base: position 15,782 of record CAYOLS010000028.1, read on the forward strand.
ATACTTTTAAGATCGTCTTCAAAAAAAGGAGGATTGCTGGTAATGAGATCGTATTTTTTACCGTTGTCAAATTCTTCAATACCCAAATGAAAGACCTGCAACCGTTCTTTCCATGGCGAAGCATTGAAATTTTCCGAGGCCTGTGCTGCAGCAGCTTCATCAAGTTCAACTGCATCAATGAAGGCATTGTTTTTCTGCGCCAGCATTAAACTTAGTAAGCCCGTTCCGGCGCCAATGTCCAAAATATCTTTTGTAGAATTTTGTCCTTCAATTTTATTGGCCACCCATGCTCCAAACAGGCAGGCATCCGTACAAACCTTCATGGCACAGTGGTCCTGGTGAATGGTGAATTGTTTAAAGGAGAAGTAGTTATTTGGCACAGGTGAATTGTTGAATAGTTAGATGGTTACGTAGTTGTATGATTGTATTGTTGTATGGTCTAATTGTTTTATGGCAGTGTCAACAATTAATCAATCAGCAATTAAACAATGTAACATTTTAACTCCACTCCGCTCTGGCGCTTGGTATCACATCCAGCTCCGCAAAATCCCCGGCGAGGTATTTATAATATGCGGTAATGGCGATCATGCCTGCATTGTCGGTGCAATATTCAAAAGCAGGAATGAAAGTTTGCCAACCCATTTTTTTGCCCAGCTCTTCAATGCCTTTGCGCAGGCCGCTGTTGGCACTTACGCCGCCGGCGATGCAAATATTTTTTACGCCGGTTTCCTGTGCTGCCTTCTTGAGCTTGTTCAATAAAATGCTGATGATGCGGTGTTGAATGGAAGCGCAGATGTCTGCTAAATTATTTTCTATGAATGCTTTCTTTTCTTCTTCAGTCGCTACAAATTCTTCCTTATATACATTGGATGTTCCTGCATTCTGTAAAAAATAAAGGATAGAAGTTTTTAAGCCGGAGAAACTAAAATTCAAACCCGGTATCTGAGGTTCTGGAAATTTATATTTTAAGGGATCGCCTTCTTTTGCATACTTGTCTATCAGCGGGCCGCCGGGATAGGGCAGGCCTAATAGTTTGGCGCTTTTATCAAAAGCTTCGCCTGCGGCATCATCAATGGTCTCGCCGATCACTTCCATTTGCGAAGGGCTTTTGCACAACACAATTTGTGTATGTCCCCCGCTAACTGTCAGACACAAAAAAGGAAAAGAAGGTTTGGGCTCATTGATCAGGTTGGCGAGTACATGCGCCTGCATGTGATGTACGGTGATCAAAGGTTTGTCCAATGCCAGTGCCAGTGATTTGGCAAATTGTCCGCCTACCAGCAATGCACCAATGAGACCGGGTGCCTGCGTAAATGCCACAGCATCGAGCTCTGTCATGGTTACGCCGGCTTTTTGCATGGCAGCATCTACTACCGGTACTATATTCTGCATATGCGCCCTGCTGGCCAGTTCTGGCACTACACCGCCGTATTGCTCATGCACTTTTTGCGTGGCAATAATATTCGACAGGATGAGTCCATCTTTGCAAATAGCTGCAGAGGTTTCATCGCAGGAAGATTCTATGGCGAGAATTGTTGGCATGTTTATGAGTTATGAGCTGATAATAGAGGCGCAAAGTTAACGCATAACGGCAGATCAGGAGCGGATGGCTACTACAGGGTCCATTTTAGCAGCACGCCTTGCAGGAATGATACCTGCGAGAATACCTACGATAAGGCATAATATTACGGTCATTACTAATAAAGGAAGGGAAATATAAACAGGGAAATTGAGCGGCCCCGAAAGTATCATGGTGAGTATCCACACAAAAATAATTCCCACGGTTCCACCCATGAGGCATAGGAGGGCTGCTTCGGCGAGGAATTCAAATAGCACGGTAGAGCTTTTGGCACCAATGGCTTTTTTAAGACCGATCACAGGCGTACGTTCCTTTACCGTTACAAACATGATATTGGCAATACCGAACATACCTACCACCAGGCTGATACCGCCGATAATGGAACCAACAATATTAAGGATCACAAAGAAACCGGATACTGCCTTACTGAATGCTTCCACGCTGTTAAGAGAAAAGTTATCATCCTGTTTGGGGCTTATCCGGCGGATCTGGCGCATAATGCCTCTCAGCTCATCGGATAACGCCTCGGTAGGAATATCTTTTTTCCCTTTTACTATGATAACTGGACTGGTATTTTTTTCCTCGTACAGTTGCTTGCAGAATTTGTAGGGAAGCATCAGGCATTCATCAAAATTAAAACCGATGCCGTCTTTGCCAGCTTTGGCAATAACGCCCACAATATTGATCTTCCTGCCTTTTACTTCTACCATTTTGCCCAAAGCCCTTTCGGCTGTGCCGTATAATTTCTCTGCATTGTTGTAGCCGATAATGGCAACAGAGGAGGCGTTGTTGAATTCAGTCGCTGAGAAATACCTGCCTGCTGCAAAGTCCATAGGCTGGATCTCGATCTGCGAAGGGTTTACGCCATAAATACCTACACCTTCCAACATATCATTTTTATAAGAGATATTACCGGTAGTAGACATGAAAAAAGCAAGCGATTCTGTGAGGTCAGACCTGTCTTTGATCATCTGCGCTTCCTCAAACTTCATGGCAGGCCTTGAACGCATTTTCCAGAAAGGAATATCGGGGCCGCCGCTATAATCCCATTTGTCGATGTAAATGGTATTGGTGCCGAGGCTGGCGATCTCATCCTGGATATTTCTTTCCAGGCTGTTAACAGTGGCCAGTACCCCGATGATACAGAAGATACCGAAGGCAATACCCGTAAGGCTGAGACTGGTACGCAGTTTATTATTTTTTAATTCCTGCAAAGTCAGCCTTAAAGAACTGGCCAGTATGTTAAGCGTTTTACGCATGAACCAAAGTTAGGGCAGTCGGGGGAATGTGGGGGAAGATTTTTATAAACGGAAGTTAACTATGAGATAGGAGATATGAACTATGAGATAGGAAATACAAATGACTTAAACATCTCATAGCTCATAGTTCATATCTTATACTTTATCTTTGCCGCCTTTATGAAATATATTAAAGAAATCAATAAGCGGAAGACCTTTGCCATCATCTCTCACCCGGATGCCGGTAAAACTACGCTGACAGAAAAATTCCTGTTATTTGGTGGTGCCATCCAGACTGCGGGTGCCGTAAAAAGCAATAAAATAAAGAAAGGTGCCACGAGTGATTTTATGGAGATAGAAAGGCAGCGTGGTATCAGTGTGGCTACGAGTGTGATGACCTTTGAATACCAGGATCACCTGATCAACCTGCTGGATACACCGGGCCACAAAGACTTTGCTGAAGATACTTTCAGAACACTGACGGCTGTAGACAGCGTTGTGCTGGTAGTGGACAGCGTGAATGGTGTGGAAGAGCAGACCCGTCGCCTGATGGAAGTAATTGCCATGCGTAAAACGCCGGTGATCGTTTTCATCAATAAAATGGACAGGGATGGTAAGAATCGCTTTGACCTGCTGGAAGAGATAGAAAAAGAATTGCACATACAGCTACACCCGATGACGGTACCAATCAACAGTGGTAAGGATTTTAAAGGGGTATATGACCTGCATGAAAAAAGCCTTGTATTGTTTACCGCAGGAACAAAAGCGAATGATGAAGATGTGATCACCATCAAGGACCTGAATGATGGTACGCTTGATAAAAAAGTGGGCGCCGGTGATGCGAATACTTTAAGGGAAGATGTGGAACTGATCGACGGTGTGTATGGTGAATTGAATGTAGATGATTACCTGGCGGGCAATACAGCGCCCGTGTTCTTCGGGAGCGCCGTGAATAATTTCGGTGTAAAGGAAATGCTGGATACTTTTATCCGCATAGCGCCAGTGCCAAGGCCAAGACAAACTTCTACCAGGGAAGTAAAGCCGGAAGAAGATAAATTCAGTGGTTTTATTTTTAAGATACATGCCAACCTTGATCCGAAACACAGGGATCGTATCGCCTTTTTAAGAGTATGCAGCGGAAAATTCAGTCGTAATACTTATTACGAACATGTGCGGTTAGATAAAGAGGTGCGTTTCAGCAATCCTTATACTTTTATGGCCCGCCAAAAGGAAGTGATCGACGATGCTTTCCCGGGCGATGTGGTGGGTTTGTTTGATACGGGAAATTTTAAGATCGGCGATACGATGACAGAGGGAGAAAAATTCTTTTTTACAGGTATACCCAGTTTTTCGCCGGAGATATTTAAAGAAGTGGTGAACAAAGACCCGATGAAGACCAAGCAGCTCGAAAAAGGTTTAATGCAGTTAACTGATGAAGGGGTGGCACAATTATTCACTCAATTCGGTGGTAATAAAAAAATAATCGGTTGCGTGGGCGACCTGCAATTTGAAGTGATACAATACCGCTTATTACAGGAATACGGGGCTTCGGTGCAAATGAACAGCCTGCCTTTTTACAAAGCCTGCTGGATCACCAGCAATGACCCAAAAAAGCTGGATGATTTTGTAAAATACAAGCAAGCCAATATTGCAGAAGATAAAGACGGACACCTGGTGTACCTGGCGCAAAGCGAATGGTTTTTGAATACGGAGAGGAATAACAATCCGGATATTGAGTTTCATTTTACGAGTGAGATACATAAGTAAGTGACAATTTGAAAATTTGATAATTCTATATTCAAAAACTCAATAATTTATTTCAACAGGTAAATTTTATATAGTAGTTTTAGCCCACAATCAAAAAAAACACTCAAATGAAACAAATCATTCGTACAGCATGTATTGCTATGGCGGCTGCGGCCATTTTTTCTTCTTGTAAAAAAGATGATGATAAAAGCAGAACAGAATTACTCACTTCGGGCAACTGGAGACTGGTTTTAGCACAGGAAAGATTGAACGGTGGCGCATGGGATAATGTAACCGCTGATAATTTTGAAGCATGCGAACTGGACAACCGTATTAAATTTTCGACACCGGATGTAGTAACAATAGATGAAGGTGCTACAAAATGCAACTCTGGAGATCCACAAACCCAAACCGGTACCTGGAACTTTGTAAACAACGAACTAGACCTGAACCTCGACGGTGAATTGTATGATATTGATGAATTGAACGGCAATACCCTGGCTATCAGTTATACAGAAACTTTTGGCGGCAGTACTTATACTTACCAACTGGTATTGAAACACTAAATTGTCGTCTCTGTTAATATTAAAGACCCGCTTTTTAAAGCGGGTCTTTTTGTTTTAAACTCCTGTATAATTCCAGGGTGTGATTGCTTTTAATTCTTTTTTGATTGCGGCGTTTACTTTGAGCTTATTTACAAAATCATGAATAGCTTTTTTATCAATAGCTGTTTTACCCCTTGTAAGCTCTTTCAGCGCTTCATAAGGCTGTGGGTAATTTTCCCTGCGTAAAATAGTTTGTATGGCTTCTGCCACTACTGCCCAGTTGTTTTCCAGGTCGGCTTTTAGTTTTGCTTCATTTAGTATCAGTTTGCTCAAACCTTTTTCAATTGCTTTTACGGAAATTAAAATGTGCGCCATCGGTACACCTATGTTTCTCAACACGGTGCTGTCGGTAAGGTCACGCTGCAGGCGGCTGATAGGTAGTTTGGCTGAAAGGTGTTCCAGTAAAGCATTTGCGATGCCAAGATTGCCTTCTGCATTTTCAAAATCGATGGGATTTACTTTATGTGGCATAGCGCTGCTACCTACTTCGCCCTTTTTTGTTTTTTGTTTAAAATAATCGGTGCTGATATAGCTCCATATATCCCGGCAAAGATCGATGAGGATATTGTCGATCCTTTTAATAGCATCGAAATGTGCAGCCAGGGTGTCGTAGTGTTCTATCTGTGTAGTGTACTGCTGGCGTTGCAGGCCCAGCTTGTTCTCTACAAACTCATCTGCAAATTTTACCCAGTTGTATTTTGGATAAGCCACATGATGTGCATTGAAGTTGCCCGTAGCGCCACCAAATTTTGCGGAGAAAGGAATATAGCTGAACAATTGTATCTGGTTTTCCAGCCGCTCTACGAATACCATCAGCTCTTTACCCAATCGTGTAGGCGAAGCAGCCTGTCCATGTGTGCGTGCCAGCATAGGAACGGCAGACCATTGTTCTGCCAGCCTGTATAAATGATGCTGCAGGTTGATAACGGATGGCAGGTATTCCAGTTCCATGGCATCTTTCCAGAGCATGGGGACAGATGTATTGTTGATGTCCTGTGATGTCAGGCCAAAGTGTACCCACTCCTTTAATGCACCGGCACCCAGCTCATCCAATTTCGTTTTCAGGAAATATTCCACTGCTTTCACATCATGATTGGTGATGGCTTCGGTGGCTTTGATGGTCTCCGCATCTTCCGGTGAAAAATCATCAGCAATGGCTTGCAGTTGGCCGGCCAGTTTTGCATTGAGTTTAAAGAATTTCTTTTCGCCCAGCATAATAAAATATTCCACTTCTACTTTAAGCCTGTACCTGATCAGGGCATATTCACTGAAATAAGCTGCCAGCGGGTTGGTGACTTTATTGTAACGCCCGTCTACCGGCGAAATAGCAGTTAATGGAGATAGTTGCATTGTAGGTGAGATTGATTAATTTTGCGCAAATTTAACTGAAAGGTATTGGAACAAAAAATAAGGGTAGGGGCGGTAAGCTATCTTAACACAAAACCGCTGGTGTATGGGTTTGAAAAAGGGATGATGAAGGATGAAGTGGAGCTGATCTTCGATTATCCTGCAAAAGTAGCGGCCATGCTGTTAAACGATGAGATCGATATAGGACTGATACCCGTGGCAGTATTACCAAAATTAAAAGAACATCATATTATTTCTGATTACTGTATTGGCGCCAGCCAGCCCGTAGCAAGTGTTTGCCTGTTTAGTGATGTGCCGCTGGAAGAAATAAAAGAAATACTGGTAGATTACCAAAGCCGCACTTCGGCGGCCCTGCTCAGGATATTACTGAAAAAATATTGGAAGATCGATCCCGTTTTGGTAGATACGGGCAATGGCTACCAGCAAAATATTAAAGGTACTACCGCCGGGCTGGTGATCGGCGACAGGGCTCTGGAGCAACGCCATCACTCAGCATACATCTATGACCTGGCGGAAGCCTGGCAGCAAATGACAGGATTGCCTTTTGTATTTGCTGCGTGGATCGCCAATAAAAAACTGCCGGAAGATTTCAAAGCTTCTTTCAACGCTGCTACCGGCCTGGGGTTACAGCATATTGATGAAATTGTACAGGCAGTTGATTTCAAGGCGTATGATATGAACGAATATTATACCAGGAACATCGATTACAGGATCGATGAAAAAAAGATAGAAGCGGTGCGCCTGTTTCTTTCTTACCTGGTTTAACGAATCAGCAATACATTTCCTTTCCTGATCGTTTCGCCACAGAGGTTCACAGATTTAATGTAATACACATATCCGCCAATATCAG
>CAYOLS010000029.1:0-22731 GCA_964404845.1 uncultured Ferruginibacter sp.
AAATGGAAGAAGGGATGGACAGCTTTGCTGTACATTTTTATTTACCTCATCATCATATCCATTCCTATTTACATCAGTGTAATGCTGGTTACGCCCAAGATCAATGAGTTTGCGGCTAACCAGGATAAGATCATTGAAGGTGCCAGGGTATTTTCTGCAAAAATTGAAAAGCTCATCGGTTTCGAGCTCATTACAGAACAAACGGCAAGAAATGCTACTTCCAAGATAACGGCATACATTCCTAAAATACTCAACAGCACTGCAAGTGTTGTCACCAATCTTATTATGATGTTTTTCCTGCTCTATTACCTACTGGTAAACGGTAAGGATGTAGAGCGTTACCTGCAGAAAGTAATTCCGCTACAAAAAGGAAATATTGATACACTGGCATCGGAAACAAAAACAATGATCAAGGCAAGTGCTATCGGCATCCCGATCATTTGTATTGTACAGGGATTGTTCGCTACGCTGGGCTATTGGCTGTTTGGTGTGCAGGACTGGGCATTGTGGGGTTTTGTAACAGGCGTGTTTGCTTATTTCCCCATCGTTGGTACCATGATCGTTTGGGTGCCGGTGGTATTATTCATGCTGGCATCGGGGCATAACAGCAGCGCATTGTTTCTTACTTTATATAGTATTGTGGTTACAGGGAATGTAGATTATTTAACAAGGCTGGGTTTGATGAAAAAACTCGGCGATATACACCCCATGATTACTGTACTGGGTGTTATAGTAGGCCTTAATCTTTTTGGTTTTGTAGGACTGATATTTGGTCCGCTGCTGGTAAGCTATTTTATCATCCTTGTTAAAATTTATAACAACGAATTCAGCGAAAGTGAAGGCGCAAAAGAAGCAAACGACGTACCGCTGTTTAAAAAAGAATAACAGGTCTTTAGTTTTTGTAATACAAATTTTGCAAAATCTGTTGGACAAGTTTTTTAATTTTGCAGCATCAATTTGCCATGGGTATAGAACAAGATATTAACCAGACCAACTTTCGCAACGAGTATCAGAAAGCCGCTATCAACATTATTTATACTTTCAACTGGATGAATGAAAGAATGAAATCGATGTTTGATAAGGAAGAGATCACACCGCAGCAATTCAATATCCTCAGGATATTGAGGGGCGCAGGTAAACCTATCAGCACTTTACAGATAAGGCAACGCATGCTTGACAAAATGAGCGATACCAGCAGGATCGTTGACAGGCTACTTGCCAAGGGGCTCGTTAAAAAAAATACCTGCCCGGGCGATAAGCGCCTGGTGGATGTAAGTATTACAGACAAAGGGAAAAAATTGCTCGAAAGAATGGACCTGCTGGCCCCGGAAATGGATGCCCTTTTCAACAACCTGAGCGATGCGGATGCCAAATTGCTCAATAAATTACTCGATAAAATAAGATCCTAAATTTTTACTAATGAAACCCATCATAGCGCTAACCTCTCTTTTCTTTTCGTTTATTGTTTCTTCTACAGCACAGCGGGCAGAGCTGCGGGCTGTGTGGGTGGCAACGGTAAGTAATATCGATTTTCCATCAAAACCTACGATCAGCAGCGATGTGCAGAAGGAAGAATTTATCCGCCTGGCGGATATGCACAAAAGAAATGGCATGAATGCACTGGTAGTGCAGATAAGGCCTGCAACAGATGCCTTTTATCCCTCGCCTTACGAGCCATGGAGCCAGTGGCTTACCGGCAAACAGGGCCAGCCGCCGGTTCCCTATTATGATCCCCTGAAATTCATGATCGAAGAAACGCACAAGCGGGGAATGGAATTCCATGCATGGATGAATCCATACAGGGCGGTGTTTAATATCAATGGCCCTGCAATGGCAGCATCGCATGTTACCAATATTCATCCTGAATGGTTTTTGACCTATGGCGATAAAAAATACTTTGACCCGGGTAATAAAGAAGTGCAGAAATATGTAACGGCAGTGGTAAGAGATGTGGTGAGCCGTTATGCGATTGATGCCATCCACTTCGATGATTATTTTTATCCCTATCGCATTGCAGGAAAGGAATTTCCGGATGGAGCTATGTACATCAAATACGGCAACGGCATGAACAAGGATGACTGGCGTCGTAGCAATACCGATTCTATTATTGTAATGCTGAGCCGTGCCATCAGGGAAGAAAATAAAAAATGCCAGTTTGGTATCAGCCCATTTGGAGTTTGGCGCAATATTGATAAAGATCCTTTGGGCAGTAATACCAGGGCGGGACAAACGAATTACGACGACCTGTATGCAGATATCTTATTGTGGCTGCGTAAAGGCTGGATAGATTATGTAGCGCCACAGCTGTATTGGGAGATCGGTCACAAAGCCGCTGATTACACCACATTACTGGACTGGTGGAATAAAAATACCTACGGAAAAAACTGTTATATCGGCCTGGGTATTTACCGTGCAGGCAGCAACGCCGAATGGAAAGATAAAACGCAATTACCAAGGCAGATCGCTCAATTGAGGGAAAGGGAAAATATCAATGGAATGATGTTCTTCAGTAGTAAAAGCTTTGTAAGCAATCCCAATGGCTGGAATGATAGCCTGCGACTGAATTATTTTAAAGACCCGGCGCCATTGCCGGTGATGAGATAACACCTGGATTTATTTACCGGATTCTCATAGAATGGTGCTGTCAGCCTGAGCTTGTCGAAGGCGGAGTTATCGTTTATAAAGCCAGCTTCGACAGGCTCAGCTTGACAAAATAATAGAAAAGAGATGTTGCTAATTAGTAAGCCGGTAGTATGCCGGCATTTCTCTTTCCCTCCATCCAATCGCAATAACTAACAGAGCCCAGCCTGAATTTGAAAGGAATTTTGGTGACAGCTTCCAGCTTCAGTTCCTGCCTGCAAAAAAATCCTAGATTTTTAACATAAAAATTGCCTGGAACCGGTGTCAGTGAGTAAAATTGGCTACGTAATGGGGAATATTGTAAACTAAATGAATTTGTGAAACCCTTGCCGGCAGTGGATTTTGGCGGATTTTGCTGCGCAATTACAGCATTTCCCACAAAAATCGTGCAAAAGACTAAAATTTTACATTTTTTACTGAGTTTTTCCAGCATAGCATTGTAAATTTACAGCATTCTTAATTGACCATGACCTATAAATAAAACCTAACTGTATGTCATTATCACAGAGTTTACAACAGAAATTATTGCAGAAGCTGTCGCCCCAGCAAATTCAGCTCATGAAATTGCTGCAGGTACCTACTGCCATTTTGGAAGAGCGGATAAAGGAAGAAATAGAGGAAAACCCGGCGCTGGAACAGGGAGAAGAAGGCCATGATGATGAATTTGAGCCGGATATTAATGAGGATAATACAGAAGATGATTTTGAAAAGGATGGCAGCGAGGATGATTACGATCATATTGATATCAGCGATTATGTGCACGAGGGCGATGATGAAGTGGGTGATTACCGCCTGAAAGACGATAATTATCCCGAAGCAGATGAGAACAGGACCATTCCGCATAAAGTAGAAACAAGCTTTATAGAACTCATGATGCAGCAGCTCGGTATGCTCACCATCAGCGACGAAAAGAAAAGAATTGCAGAACAGATCATCGGCAGCCTTGACGATGATGGCTACCTGCGCCGTGAGATCAGCTCCATTATTGATGACCTTGCTTTCCGCCAGAATATAGAAACGGATGAAGAAGAGATCAGCGACCTGCTGGTGCAGATACAGCAGTTCGATCCGCCCGGGGTTGGCGCCCGCAACCTGCAGGAATGCCTGCTGCTTCAGCTGGAAAGAAAGCTCGACCAGGGTCAGCCCGTAGAGCTGGCGCTGAAAGTGCTGGAAAAATACTTTGATGAGTTTACCAAGAAGCATTACGAAAAGATCCAGCGTGGACTGGGTATTGATGATGAAGAATTGAGGGATGTGATACAGCAGATCGTAAAGCTTAATCCAAAGCCCGGCGGTAATGCAGGTGATGAGAATAAGAATAATAATTACGTTATTCCCGACTTTTTTATTGTAAACAACAATGGCCGCCTGGAGCTTACGCTCAACAGCAAGAATGCGCCTGATCTCCGCATCAGCGAGGGATACAGGGAAATGCTGAAGGATTACGACAAGGGCAGTAAAAAAGACAAGCGCCAGAAAGAAGCGGTGTTGTTCATCAAGCAAAAGATAGATTCTGCCAAATGGTTCATTGATGCCATCAAGCAACGGCAGAATACCTTGCTCAATACTATGGAAGCGATCATGAATTACCAAAAAGACTTTTTTCTTTCAGGTGATGAAACAGACCTGCGCCCCATGATCCTGAAAGATATTGCGGAGCTTACCAACCTGGATATTTCTACCGTAAGCCGTGTGGCCAACAGCAAATTTGTGCAAACGGAATTTGGTACTTACAGGCTCAAATTCTTCTTCAGCGAAAGCCTGCAGACCGACAGCGGCGAGGAAGTAAGTACCCGTGAGGTGAAAAAAATACTGACGGACCTTATTGAAGAAGAAAGCAAAAAGCACCCGCACAGCGATGAAAAATTGACCGAAATGTTACAGGAAAAAGGTTATAATATTGCACGCAGAACAGTGGCCAAGTACAGGGAGCAATTGAACATTCCTGTAGCAAGGCTCAGGAAAATTCTGTAAATAACATGGTTAATACGATCACAGGTAATGGAACACAGGCGCCGGCGCTTTTAAAAGTTTCGCCGGTTTTAAAGGCGATCGCTTCGCTGCTCTCGTATATCTTTCATCCTATTTTTATACCGCTGTATGCAGTGTGGTTCATCGCTTATGTTCACCCATCCTACTTATCCGGGTTTTCCAATGGCATGCGGTTAAGAACTGTACTCATTGTAGCACAGAATGCTGTTTTCTATCCCCTGTTCTGTGTGTTGCTGCTAAAAGGTGTGGGATTTATCAGCTCCATTTTTTTAAGAACACAAAAAGACAGGATCATACCTTATATCGCCAGCGGCATCTTTTTCTTCTGGACATTCATTGTTTTTAAGGAACAATCTTTATTTCCACGCATATTGCCTTCTTTTATACTCGGCGTATTCTTAGCCTCCAGTGGCGCACTGATCGCCAATATTTATTTTAAGATAAGCATGCATGCAATTGGCGTTGGAGGATTGGTTGGCCTGTTCATCATTATCGCCGGCAGCAATTCCATGCTCATGACCTGGCCCTTGAGCGCTGCATTTTTAATTGCCGGCCTGGTATGCAGTGCAAGGTTGCTGATCACAGATCACACACCGAAAGATATTTACAGCGGTTTGGGGATCGGTTTGCTTGCACAGTTCATTGCAGCATTTATTGTCCTGTAAACTTCCATGCTTCTGGCTTCTTTATTGCATCTTAAAACCGGCAGCTGATTTGCCCCTTATGGCTGTACCGGTTCTTCCTTGATGGATCTGCCTGCCTTATACTTAAAATGAACGTTGAATTTCCTGTAACTTGTAATATGGAAGATCTGCAACAAATAACGGCATTTAAGTCATCGCCTGAGCTGGTAGAGAAGCTTTACCAGTATAGTGTACTAAAACATTATAAGGCAGGAAGCATTATTTTAAATGAAAATGCACATATCCGTTCTATCCCTATTGTTACCAAAGGAATGATGAAAGTGATAAGAACAGAAGAGGATGGAAGGGAGATCCTGTTATATTACATCAGTGCAGGTGAAAGCTGTATTATGTCTTTTCTTGGCGGTATGCACCATGAAACCAGCAAAGTAAAAGCAGAAGTAGAAGAAGATGCCGAGATACTTTTTCTTTCCATGGATAAGGTTTCCCTGTTTATTAAGGAATACCCGGAGTGGCTGGATTATATTTTTCGTTTGTACCACAAACGTTTTGAAGAATTACTGGAAATTATCAATGCCATTGCTTTTAAAAAAGCAGATGAACGCCTGCTGCAATTGCTCAGGAAGAAAGCAGCGCTCACTCAATCCACAATAATTACCATTACCCATGAGCAGCTGGCAAATGAGCTTGGAACCGTTCGTGTAGTGGTTTCCCGGCTGTTAAAGCAGCTGGAAGAAAATGGTATTGTACAGCTTGGCCGCAATAAAATTACTCTTGTGTAACCAAAGTAGCCGTACAGGTTCCTGGATTGATGCACTTTGCAGCATCAATTTTAAAAACTATGCATACAGCGGGTTATTTGGCTTCAATTCTTATAGGCATATCATTGGGGCTGATTGGTGGGGGCGGCAGCATTCTTACTGTTCCGGTACTGGTCTATTTGTTTTATATAGATGCTGTTTCAGCAACGTTGTACTCTCTTTTTATTGTTGGGGCCACAAGTGTTGCAGGGTCCTTTTCTTATTTCAAAAGAGGGCTGGTTGATATTCAAACAGTCATAGCTTTTGGAATTCCTTCTCTAGTATTCGTATTTCTTACAAGGTCTTTCCTCGTTCCTGCTATTCCTGACAGTATTTTCAGTATTGGTGATTTAAAAGTTACCAAAAGTATTTTACTGCTCTTGCTTTTTGCCGTACTGATGCTTTTTGCTTCATATGGCATGATCAGGAAGGAGAAAACCGAAAAAGTAAAAACAGAACAGCAGAATTCATCCAGGTATCCTGTGGTATTGCTGCAGGGAGCCGTGGTAGGAATGCTTACAGGCCTAGTAGGTGCCGGAGGAGGTTTTTTGATCATCCCGGCATTGGTAAATTTTATGCGGCTCCCGATGAAAACAGCTATCGGGACTTCTTTGGTAATTATAGCGGTCAATTCACTCACAGGGTTTTTATTTTCTTTGCAGGATACCCTTATAAACTGGACTTTTTTATTAACCATTACCGCACTGGCAATTGCCGGTATACTGGCAGGAAGCTATATTTCAACAAAGATCGATGGAAAAAAATTAAAGCCTGCATTCGGCTGGTTCGTGCTGCTGATGGGTATTTACATTATTATTAAAGAAATGTGCTTGTAGGTCTTCCGGGCAGTTTTTGAGTAAACTTAAAGGCAGGGAGCAACTTTTCTTTTCTTATGTAACTAAAGTAGCCGTACAGGGAAAATAATAAAGAGAAATTTGCAGTATAATAACAACGATAAAAATTAGGATATGTTTTTTCAGCACGTTTATGATAAAAGTTTAGCGCAGGGAAGCTATGTGATCGGTTGCCAGGCAACTGGAGAGGCAATTGTAATAGATGCGCAAAGGGATACCGGTATTTACCTGGATATTGCCAAACAAAACAATCTCCGTATTACACATATTACCGAAACCCATATCCACGCAGATTTTCTTTGCGGATCAAGGGAACTGGCGGCAGTAACAGGAGCAACCATGTATCTTTCAGATGAAGGGGGTAAAGACTGGCAATACCAGTTTCCGCATAAAGGATTGAGGCATGGCGATATCATCCGGGTGGGCAATCTCACGCTGGAAGTTATGCATACTCCTGGCCATACCCCCGAAAGTATCAGCTTTTTACTCACAGATCACCCGGCAACCGGGCAACCGGTAATGGTATTTACAGGCGACTTTGTTTTTGTTGGCGATATTGGCCGCCCCGATCTGTTGGAAAAGGCTGCAGGGCTTTTGGGAACGAAAGAAGCGGGAGCCCAACAAATGTTTCAATCCTTAAAAAAATTTGCGGCGCTTCCTGAATATGTTCAGTTATGGTCAGCGCATGGAGCAGGTTCGGCTTGCGGAAAAGCTTTGGGTGCAGTACATAGTTCTACCGTGGGCTATGAAAAAATCCGCAACTGGGCATTTCAATATGGCGAGGATGAAAAAGCATTTACAGATTATCTTTTGGCTGACCAGCCCGAACCACCTAAATATTTTGCGATGATGAAACAACTCAATAAAGTAAACCGTGCTTTATTGATTGAAGTGCCCCAACATCCTAAATTAACCAAAGAGCAGTTTATTGCCGCCTATGAAAAGGGGATCAAAATTATAGATACCCGCAATAAGGCAGATTTTGCAAAGGGCTTTATTCCCGGAAGCCTCAATATCCAAGGAAATAATGCTTTTTCTACCTGGTGTGGCTGGTTGCTGAATTACCAGGAGCAGTTTATACTAGTGGCGGAAGACAATCAAATGGAAGATTTAACCCGTAAGCTGATGCGTATAGGACTGGACAATATGTACGGCTATATTTCTGATATAAATGATCCGGGTATTGAGTTGCAAACAGCAGCTATTATTGGCCTTGACGAATTTAAAGCCGCTGCCGGCAAAGAAGATGTACAGGTAGTGGATGTAAGGGGTGCATCAGAATATGAAACAGGACATGTAAAGGAAGCTGTGAATGCTTTTGTGGGAACTATAGCGGATAACCTCGATAAGATCAGCCGTGAAAAACAGGTAGTTCTCTATTGCCAGGCAGGAGACCGGTCTGCTGTTGCTTATTCCCTGCTGGCTAAAAATGGCTTTAAAAACCTGAAAGTTTTTCCGGGTGGAGTAACAGAATGGCTGGCAGCTGGCGGTAAAATGGATACCCGCAAAGAGTCCTCTTTTGTTAACGCTTAAAGTATAAAACGCACCTGCGTTAATACATCGTATGAAGAAGTTCATTAAAGAACATTTGCTCATTATAACCGGTATGGTTGCTGGCGCAGCCGCAGGTTATTTTTACTGGAAATTTGTCGGGTGCAGTTCAGGCAGCTGTGCCATTACTTCCAGGCCTGTTAACAGCACCCTTTATGGCGCAATTATGGGAGGACTCGTATTATCATTATTTAAAAAAACAAAAAAGCAATATGACGTTCCAGGAAATGATCAACAGTGATAAACCTGTATTGGTAGATTTCTTTGCTGAATGGTGCGGGCCCTGTAAAATGATGTCGCCTGTTCTGAAAGAATTAAAGCAGCATGTGGGAGATAATGCAAGCATCATTAAAATTGATGTGGATAAAAACCCGCAGGTTGCGGCAGCTTTCCAGGTACAGAGCGTTCCTACCTTTATCCTGTTTAAAAAAGGAGAAGTGCGCTGGCGGCAGTCAGGTGTTTTGCCCGTCAACCAGCTAAAAAGATTGATTAACGAAAACAGGTAAACCACACATGATAGAATTTTTAAAACAACCCTGGCCATGGTATATAGCAGGGCCATTGATCGGGCTGATCGTTCCCGCATTGCTGATCTTAGGGAACAAATCCTTTGGTATCAGTTCATCGCTCCGGCATATTTGTTCAGCCTGTATACCGGCCAACATCCCTTTTTTTAAATACGACTGGAAGAAAGAAACCTGGAACCTGTATTTTGTATTGGGTATTTTCCTTGGCGGGGTGATCGCCGCCAACCTTTTGGCCGATCCCAACCCGGTAAAGGTAAATCCTAATTTAGCAGCAGAGCTTGCAGGTTATGGCATTGTCAATTACAATAACCTGGTTCCTGCAGATGTTTTCAACTGGCAGGCACTCTTTACGCCCAGGGGCTTTTTAATGATGGTAGCCGGCGGTTTTTTGGTAGGCTTTGGAACAAGGTACGCCGGCGGCTGTACCAGCGGCCATGCTATTATGGGACTATCCAGCCTGCAATGGCCATCGCTGGTTGCTACAGTATGCTTTATGGCAGGAGGCTTTCTTATGGCGAACTGGATATTGCCCTTTATTCTTTCACTTTAATACGAAACACTATGCAACAACATACAACTGCAAATACAGATTTTGAAGTAAGGTCACTCGATGCCATGTGTGTAAACGAAAGCCATTTGGATCACAAATGGTATCACAATATAAAATACCTGCTTGTAGGTATACTCTTTGGCATCCTGTTCGTAAAGGCCGAAGTGATCAGCTGGTTCCGCATACAGGAAATGTTTCGTTTGCAATCCTTCCATATGTATGGGGTCATAGGCAGCGCAGTGCTGGTGGGAATGATCTCTGTATGGCTGATCAAAAAATTCGGTATCAAAACCATTTATGGTGAAACCATTATGATAGCACCAAAAAAATTCAATAAAGGGCAGGTATATGGTGGTTTACTTTTCGGATCAGGATGGGCAATTACAGGCGCCTGTCCCGGCCCTTTATTTGCGCAAATAGGAACAGGTGCTACCGTTATAGCCGTAACGTTGTTGAGTGCAATCGCCGGTACCTGGGTGTATGGCCTGCTAAGAGAAAAGCTGCCCCATTAACAGGTTGCTTCAATCCATTTCTTTAAATTATTAAAATGAAGAAGCCCCGTCCAATACCGGGGCTCTTCGTGTTGTCCTGTAGTGCCTAACAAAAATATATGACTGTTATTGCCATGCAGCATAAAGCAGCATGCAGTAACTGTATAGTTGAATGATTATAAACCTTCAGAAAAATACATTGCCGGTAAGCGGAGCGGTTAGCTCTTATGCAGTTCGTGGTTTCTTTGGCTTATATGTTTTGCAACCGGTAAGCAGTGGTTGCGATTTGTAAATGTAAATATATAAGCGTAATCTTTCGCATTTTATTGTTCAAATGTTGTGTATAAATCAAATATTTATTTCATCCATATTATAAACATTTTTCTACGTTACAATTACCTCGTAGAAAGCCTCCCGTTTTAATCGTAATTCTACTTTAAAAAATAGCTTTATGCTATTTTTCCATACTTCTTCTGCGTATAGCTGATCGATTCCATCACCAGTTTTTTTAATACTGCCTGGTCAATGTCTTCCAGTTTTTTTACATAAATACAAACCTTGCCCATGGTAAACTTTCCGAGGCCTTCTAATAAATGTTTGTGTTTTGGATTCCCTGTATAAACGTACAATGAAAAAGCTGTTTTGCGGGGCGAAAAGCCAACCAGTGGCCAGTCGCCCTGCTGGCTGCTTTTATCAGATTTATAATGATACTTTCCAAAGCCGATAATAGATGGCCCCCACATTTTTGGTTCATAGCCCGTCCACTGCTGCATCAGCTTTAAGAGCTCGAAACTGTCTTTGCGTTTTTGATCTGTATTGGCAAACGAGTTTATAAAGTCATGAACATTTGCGTCTGTTTGTTTTGTCTTTACTTCTGCCATAAATATTGAATTAAAAAAGGCGGTGATGAGACCGCCTGTTATAAAATTTTTATTCAACCACGCCTTCCTTTATTTCTGTCCATAATTCCCTGTAGCATTTGGCGGCATAGCTGCTGTTGGCATATTCCATGATCGGCGCTTTGTGCACGCCCATTTTTTCTACATCGCTTAAGTAAGGAATATAATTCTGGAAAAATCTTTTATCCTTGTATAGCTCTTCCATTATTTCGTTGTGCATGTTCTTGCGCAGGTCAACCATGGTAAAGAAGCACATCATTTTCGCAAGATCAATATCTTTTTCTTTAAAATAATCTTTTACCATATTATAGGTGCGGATAGACAGCGTGGTAGGTATCACCGGCATAAGCACTATATCGGCGGCGGTAAAAATATTATCGCTCAAAGCCGATACACCGGGAGGACAATCAATGAATACAAAATCATATTCCTGGTCCAGTTGTTTGATGACCGACTTCAGCCTTGTCTTATTACCCTTCATTTCCTCTACCATAATGTCGAAGCTTTTGGCAGAATTATCGGCTGGGATCACATCCAGCATTTCAAAGTCGGTAGATAATATGGCATTCTCCAGGTCGGCATCCTTGGTGATCAGCTTTTTGATCCCCGGGTGCACTTTCGGTTTTGCTTTATAATAAAAAGATGAGGATCCCTGTGGGTCAATATCCCAAAGCAGGGTCTTAAATCCATCAGCAGCGGCCAGGTAAGCAAAGTTTACGCAGGAAGCGGTTTTCCCAACACCACCTTTCAGGTTGTACAAGGCGATAACGATCATAATTGTATCGGTTTGGTTGACGTTTAAGGTTGCGGTTCCGGCAGGCTTGCCAAAACGTGGATAGGAAAGATAGTAAATTATTTTTTGATATTTGGGCCAAAACACTTGTATTTACCGCTAAGACGCCAAGGCGCAAATGCACTTAGCGACTCTGCGTCTTAGCAGTTAGTTCAATAGCCGGGTCTGACCTTCGGTACCGACCCTCCGCTTATCAAAATCCCGCCTTCCAAATACCCAAAACAACTATCTTGTACGCCGATCATTTAAAACAACATAAGTATGACGCAATTTTCTAAAACGCCCTTGCTGGCAATTGTGTTCACTGGTATGGCCATTGGCAGTATGGCGCAGACCAAACAATTGACAGATGACCAGTATTTCAAAGGAAATTTTAAAGGGATCACGCAATCCCTCCCCACTGCTACCCGTTGGCTCGATAATAACAACCTTATTTTAATGAGAGATGGTAAACAGTACGTACTGGATGCCAAAAAAGGAACAGAAAGAGAAGCGACCGATGCCGATAAAAATGTGGCAAAAGTAGCAGTAAAGCCAAGCGCTTTTATCAAAAACAAAAATGTATTTGTAAAAGTAAACGATACCGAAATACAGCTGACCAACGACGATGCGCTGGAAATAAACCCTACTGTAAGTCCCGATGGTAACTATGTGGCCTACACGAAGAAAAATGACCTGTACGCAGTAAATATCAACAGCAAGAAAGAAACAAGGCTTACCACCGATGGCAGCGACGTTATTTTAAATGGTTATGCCAGCTGGGTATATATGGAAGAGATCCTGGGCAGGGGCAGCCGCTATAAAGCATTCTGG
Organism: uncultured Ferruginibacter sp.; assembly: GCA_964404845.1. Taxonomy (GTDB): domain Bacteria; phylum Bacteroidota; class Bacteroidia; order Chitinophagales; family Chitinophagaceae; genus Ferruginibacter. The sequence goes on from CAYOLS010000029.1 coordinate 12,555, forward strand.
TGGAGCCCCGATAGCAAGAACATTGCATTCTTCCGAAGCAATGATACCGACGTGCCGGAGTTTACCATTACAGATGGCGACGGCCTGCATGGCTATGTAGAAAAAGTGCGTTATCCAAAAGTGGGCGATAAAAATCCTGAAGTAAAAGTAGGTATTGCAAAACCGGATGGTGGCAATATCGTTTGGACCGATTTCAACGAAAAAGACGACCAGTATTTCGGTTTGCCTTACTGGAAGCCCGATGGCAGCAGCCTGCTGGTACAATGGATGAACCGCAAACAAAATCAGCTGATCATTTACGCAGTAAATCCTGCCAATGGCAGCAAAGCGCCTTTTTATACAGAAGAGCAAAAAACATGGGTGAATCTTGATGAAAATGACCGCATACAGTTTTTAGAAAATGGTAAAGGCTTTTTATTGCAAAGTGATGCAAGTGGCTGGAACCACATTTTCTATTACGATATGAATGGCAAGCTCATCAATCCTGTCACCAGCGGAAGATTTACCGTTACCGGCATCAGCAAGGTAGATGAAGCAAAAGGTATCCTTTATTTTACTGCCCGCAGCAAAGAAAATACGGCGCACTCTGATTTCTATAAAGTAAACCTGAATGGAAAAGGAATGCAGCGCCTCACTTTCGGCGATTTCAACCACCAGGTTACCAGCATTTCGCCGGACGGATCCTATTTTGTAACCAACTACGGCAATGCTGCCACGCCTAACCGCAGCGCACTGGTGGATGGCAAAGGTAAAATTGTAAAAGAACTGGGTGATAGCAAGGGTGCAGACTTTGATCAGTATCAACTGGCAAAAACAGAAATCATAAGAGTAAAAAGCGACGATGGTTTATACGACCTGCCAATGAAAGTGACCTGGCCTTTGAACTTTGATAAAAACAAAAAATATCCTGTACTAATATCTGTATATGGTGGCCCGAATGCAGGCACTGTAATGGATACCTGGTCGCTCAACGGCAACCAGCAGTTCTATGCCAAGGAAGGTTTGATACAGGTATCAATGGATCACAGGGCCAGCGGCCATTTTGGTAAAGAAGGCGTGAACTACATGTACCACAACCTTGGTTACTGGGAAATGAAAGATTACAGCACTATGGTAAAATGGCTGATCGCCAATGGCGGCGCCGATGCATCAAGGATCTGTATTACCGGCTTTAGCTATGGCGGTTACATGAGCTGCTATGCTATGACCTATGGCGCAGATGTATTTACCCATGCCATGGCAGGTGGTAGCGTTACCGACTGGACATTGTATGATTCACATTACACAGAACGCTTTATGGGTACGCCTGCAGACAATGCAGAAGGTTATAAATCAAGCTCTGTATTTACACACCTGAATAAATACAAGGGCAATATGCAGATAGTACATGGTGTGATAGATGAGAATGTGCACATGCAGAACAGCCTGCAGCTTATCAGCAAACTGGAAGATGCTAAAAAAGATTTTGAGCTGATGATCTATCCCGGCGGACGTCATGGCTGGGGAGGAAACAAAGGCCTACACTTCCAAAACCTGAAAACAAAATACATTTACAAATACCTGTTGCAGAAAGATGTGCCTGCAAGTATGATCAGGTAATTATTGAGTGCAAATTATGAGCAAAAAGCCGCCTGAAAGGGCGGCTTTTTGCTTTATGGGTTTTTCTAAAAGAAAAGCCAAAATTATTATAACGTATTTTTTAGTTGAACCTAAAGCTCTAATTTGGTTACACCTTAACCCCGACTATATGAAGAAAAAAATTTACCCTCAAAACCTTCCTGTATTTTATTTTTTGCTGCTGGCAACATTTGCAAAAGATTATCGCTCTACCTTATACTAGAACCCTTACCTGGAGACAGATAGAAGTAACCGGAAAATAACGATCGAATATTATAACAACGATATTGGTAAAAAACAAATGCTTGTATTAAAAGGCTTCAATGAAGAAGGTTCGCTTATTGAGTTGCGGCAATTGATCGAATAGTAATGTTGTTGGTTGATCGTAAAATTTTTTATCTTGAATTTTATTAATACCCTTATTATGCAGTCACTTACCAAAGCCCTTGCATCTCTCTTAATTTTCAGCTGCTGTTTTAAAACAGGCATTTCACAATCAGCAGAAAAGATCCATGTTCATTTTGACAAAGACATTTACCTGCCCGGAGAAACGGTTTGGTTCAAGGCTTATATTTTTGATGCAGGCAAACCTACCCTTAGCACCAACCTGTATGCAGGCTGGTACAACAAAGAGGGTAAGCTGCTGAAAGAAAAACGCTACCCGGTTTTTACCGGTACCGCCAACGGTGATTTTAGTATTCCCGATAGCCTCCCCGATGCTGTTTACCAGCTAAGATTGTTTACAAAAAAAATGCAGCAGGCAGACAGCAGCCATGTTTTTGTACGGTCAATTGCTGTTTACCAGTTGTCTGGCAATAAAGCCGGCAATGCCGCAGTTGCGGCCAATACATCATTAGCGGCATATCCCGAAGGTGGGTCCTTGGTAGCAGGTATTAATAATTATGTTGCGTTTAAAATTACTTATGAAGGAGCAGCCGCCCCTGTTGCAGGTGCTGCATTAACAGATGCCGAAGGGAAGCTGGTCGATTCTATCTATTTTGATGAAACAGGAATGGCAAAGCTGCAATTCATTCCCAGGCAGGCGGGCAGGTATTTTGTGAAATGGACCGGGGCAGACGGACAACAGCAAACCACAGCACTGCCTTCGCCGGAAATGAATGGCGCTACCCTGCATACAGAGCTTACGGGAAAAGACCTTTACTACATGGTTCAAAAGAATAATACTATACCACGTTTTGACAGGCTGCGTATTAATGTAAGTTCAGGAAAAGATGTTTTGTACAGCGCACAGCTCAATATGGAAAAAACGGCTCAGGTGATCAACAAGCTCCCTGCAGATTCTTTGCCTGCCGGTATCGTAGATATTTCACTTACAGATGAAGATGGTAATACATTGCAGAAAAAATCTGTTTTCTTAAAAAGTAAAATTACCCCGCCTGTTGTTACGGTTGTTGAAAGAAGCAACCAGCCTAAAGGAAAAAATGTAATAGAGATAGCAGTGAGCGACACATCGCTAAGCCTGTTATCTGTTTCAATTGTAGATGAATTATTTTACCCTGCCGGCCAAAGCTCTATTGTAGATGACCTGTTGCTCAATAGTCAATCAGCTGACCTGTACAATTCTATGTCTGATACAAAGAAGGCAGATCTTGTGGTACAAACATCCGGCTTAAAATACCCCTTGCAGAATTATGATATAACGCCTTCTGATAATTACCTTTCGTTGCTGGCCTACCTTGATCGTAGCAAAGCCTTGCCCGACAAAGCAACGCTTACCCTGATAGCGACCGATAAAGTAGCAGGAAGGCAGGTCTTCAATTTAACGCCAGGAAAAGAAAAAAACTTTGCAAGCGCAGGGCTCGTGGTATATGACTCTGCAAAATTATATTACCAGATGAACGTAAAAGAATTATCCAATTACGTTTCACTCGCAGAAATAAGTAATATAAAGCAGCCTGTAGCTATACAAGCCGCACGGAATACCAGCGGTACTGAGTTGAAAAAATTCACTGCACTTGCGCAAACCTCTTTTGACGGGTATGCCAGCAATAAATCTGAAAAACTTAACGATGTACGAACCCTGAAAGATGTGGAGGTAAAAGGAAAAAAGAAAAATTCCTATATGGCAAGACTACAGGAACTGGACGACAGGTATGCCAGTGGTATGTACAGGGGATTGGGCAGAGGCGACGCTTTTAATGTGCTGGAAGACCCGATGGCAGATGGTTACTTCGATGTTTTCAGTTACCTCGCAGGTAAAGTTGGAGGAGTAACGGTTAACAGGAGTAGCATTGGCGGTACCATCACTTCCAACCGTGGTATAGGGGGCGGGGAGCCCCTTGCATTATTTATTGACCAGATGGCGGCCACCTGGGATATGCTGGCAACACTGCCCTTATCGCAGGTAGCATATATAAAAGTGATCAATGGGATCGTACTCGGCGATGGCTTCAGGAGCACTACAGGTGCCATATATGTGTATACACGCAGGGGCAATGATATCAAAGTAACCACGCCGCCCATGCCGAGCATAGTTATTAAAGGTTATGATATGCCGAAAGAATTTTTGAACCCGGATTATTCCGATAAGCAATCCTTGCTTAACAAAGACTATCGCTCTACCTTATATTGGAATCCCTATATAGAAACAGACAAGGACAACCAGAAAATAAGAATAGAATATTATAATAACGATGTAAGCAAAAAGCCGGTGCTCACTTTAAAAGGATTTAATGAAGAAGGAGAAGTGGTAGAAGTGAGAAAGGTATTGGAATAATGCTGATCCGAAGTTGTTAAATAAAATTAATTGTATGTCCGCCCTTTTGGTTAATTACCTTGATTCAATATACCCGCTTTCGCCTGCATTAAAGCAAAAGCTTTTTAGTGTCATAAAAATAAGAGTTGTAGAAAAAAAAGAGTTGCTTTTAAAACAAGGGCAGGTATCTGATTGTATTTACTTTATTGAAAATGGATTTATAAGGTCTTACTATGATAAAGATGGAAAAGAAATAACAGCCTGGTTTATGGCAAACAATGATTTTATTATATCTGTTGCGAGTTTTTTCCAGAGAACAGCGAGCCATGAAAATATTGAGGCTTTACAGCGAAGTGTTTTACATTATATTCACTATGAAGAATTACAGCTGCTTTACAATGAGTATTTGGAGTTTAATGTAATAGGAAGGTTGCTTACAACCCATTATTATATTTTAAGTGAAGAGCGGCTTTACAATATGCGCAGGCAATCAGCCGCAGATCGATACAGCTTTCTGGTTGAAAAATATCCTGCTGTTTTACAAAATGCTTCTTTAACGCAAATTGCATCTTATTTGGGCATTACCCTGGAAACTTTAAGCAGGGTAAGGAGTAAAAAAAGAAATTGATTTTTATCAAATTTTTTCTCTTTTAATTAATGTTGTTTTACATCATTAATAATTCCATAAACCCTTTCAAATGTCCCTATACCCAAAACGCCGCCCTATTAATTTATTAATATTGTTATGCGCAGTTTTCTTTTTTTGTTCTTGCAAAAAAGAATCGGTTGAAATTGCTGTACAAAAGGAGCATACTTCTGTAGATGAAAAAAGATTTTTTGATGAAAGAAATGCCAAAAATGAAATTGCCATTCGTATAATAAAGGATTTAAAGCATAAGAATCTTTCTAAATCTTTTGTTGATAAATTAATAAAAGCTGTAGGGTACCCACGTTGGGATCATACTTTTAGAACAGTTGGGAAACTAAATTTTTCAGCTAATAATTCAGCAGTAGATTCTTTATATGTTATTCCTATGGTTGACACAGGAAATAATTTTATTACAGGCGCTATAGTAGCAACTTTAAATGACAGTATTAATTTCAGGGTAATAAGACTTAACGATTATAACCTGCAATCTTCTGTAGCTAAAAAAGAATACCATGTTCAATATATGATCATGTTGAACTACCGGGTATTTGGCCATCATAAATTCTTTATTAAGGACAGCAGTATTTTCCCCGGTGTAAAAAAGATCTTTTTAAAGAAAAGTATTTTGCCTGCAGGAACCAATACCGGCAATCGTTCCGGTGCAGTTTGCTCGCAAATTGTAGAAATTTGGTGGGATCCTGATGGCCCGGATGATCCATGTGACTGCAGTGGTAATGAATTCATAGTTGGATATGAAACTGAGATATGGTTATGTGATGAAAATGATGAATCATTACCTCCGTCTGGAGGCTGGAATTGCCCTGATCCATGGGGTAACTGCCCCGATCCCTGGGGTGGTGGAGGTGGTGGAAGCCCTATTGTTGTTGTATTTGTAGATGAGTTACCACTTGAGTATATGATTTCTCATTTAAGCTTGCACCTAAACACGAGTCTTGACCAGGAAGCCTGGATGAGGGAGAATGAAACTCGTACAAAAGAGATGTTCGAATTTCTAACTCCTGATAATAACCCGGATGATAAGGAGATATTGAAAAGCCACCTCAAATATTTAATTGAAGATACTTCTTACTATAACTTTGTTGATAACTATCGTAATGAATCTCCACAGGATTTAAAAATGTGGTGGGAAGATGATGATTGGTTAGATGATCCTGATAATTTTAACCTTGATATTGATAAAAGCCAGGATGATATGTATGATAAGCTTACAGCGGCAGAAAAGTTATTGGTGAAAAAATACCCAGGCCCGGCTTATCGAATTAGTAAGAATGTTAATGTCGCTTACCAGATGAGTACTGACCGAATGGGGACTGGCGGAGGGTTAAATGATAAAAAAGATGCTTTCAGGCATGGTTTTTTTAGTGCAATTAATTCAAGGGATTGTGGAAAAGATCCTTATACCTTGCAGGATATTGCCAGGCAATTTTCTGATGCTCATGAATCAGAAGTACCTATTCAACTTATGAAAGAGAAACAGATGGATTTGTGGAATAATGCTATTGGCCATTTGGTTGGAGATGTAATGTTCCCGATTTTTATATCTAACACATCGATTGCAGATGATATAATGCAGAAGTTACAAAATGGTGAACTGATATACTTGAGTCCGTTAAATTTCGTTCAATCTCCTCTTTATGATATTAATAAAGATGGTGTTCAAGATTGTCCAACCTGTTTAAATGGTATAATATCTATTACAGTTTTAAAACCTACTAATCAATAATCAAAAATGAAATTCTTTTACTTTATACTTGGCTTATTCATTCTTATCAGCTGTAATACTTTTTCCCAAGAAGAGAAATATGGATTTATAGAAATAGCAGAACTAAGTGATAGTTGTTATGTAGTTAAATCAAATGGCAATAAGGTAAAGGCTAAACGGGAAGTCTATATTTCGGAAAATACAGCTACTGATACCTTCTTGCTGGGATTTTCAGTTGTTCCCCCGGGTTTTACAGGCTATTTGGTATACTTACAAGAGGATACGTTAACTACCCGATCTTTTTATATCAATGAAGAGTCAAAAAATGATTTGCCTAAAACAGAGATGTTCTGTACACATCTATATCAGAATAGAAATATTAAAGGAAAAGTAAGATTAAAATACTTCTATTGATACAGGCTGTCAATATTGAAATCGTTACAGAGTATATAATTGAAACTGAATAATCAATAAAATGAAAACCATTAACTTGGTTTGGAAAAAAAGTATAATTAACGGTCTTGTTTCCCTTTTCATTTCTGCTATTTATTTTTCGGTCTTACTGTCTAATCCTGCTTTTGGGGATAAATTATGGATAGCAGCAGTGATGTGTGTGTTAAGTTATTTCCTGGTTGTTATTACCGGCATTTTCATACTAATAAAAATCAGGATAAATAAAAAGCCAACAAAATCTGTTACACTAGTTTGTATATTGAATTTAGGTTTAGGGATATCGGGGCTGATACTATATCTTTTATCTCCTGAACCGATTAAGTTGCTATTTTTTGTACCGGCCATATTTGTTGCGTTAGCTCTAATGAAATATACTATCAAATAGCAATTGCTGAAATTTGCCATAGCCATTTTTATTTCAAATTCTTATTGCCAGCTTTATTATCGAATTCCTTATATGAAAAGGAAATTTATTTTAACCATCTTGTGTATTCTATCCTTAAGCGGGATAGCCCAAATTAATTATTCGCCAATAATTCCATCGCAACAATTATCAGTACTAAAGCAACTAGAAAAAAAATTAAGGAATACTGCTTTTACACTTCCCAAAAGTATTAGTGATACAGCAAAGTTGAATTACGCTGACTCACTAAAATATGCCGAAATTTTCAACACTTTTTTTGATACCACACAAATAAAGTTCTTAAAAGAGAATCAGACCAGCTACATGAAAAAAGAAGAAGAAGGCTGGCAAAAGGGAATGACGATTAATTGCATTGTATCAATTCATAATCTCATCAATTGTGTTCCGGATAGTCTGTTTTTTGTAATGCCGGTAAATGAATACAATCTTATTGAAAAAGATGATGGAAGAACTCAGTATGCACAGGCAAACCTCCTGGTTGCGGGCTATAAAGGAGGAGGTTTTTATTACCCGTTTACTTCTATCCTTTTTTCTCTGTCGAATCAAAAAATTACTTATATGAGCTTTCTTATACAGTTTGAACAGGATTCCGATATTAAGAACAGGAATTTTGAAGAAAAGCTACAAAAAGCAATTGCCCCCTGTATACGAATATTAAGCGAAGACTATGGAGATAATCACTCCTATAAAAATTAGTACCAAGTTTTAATTACTCTATCTTTATAATAATTCCCCAGCCGATTATAATATTTCTATTACGCATGTTTCGCCTTCTTCAATTTCTTTTTCGCCGTTAAATAATCCAGGAAGTAGATCATCCTTAACGACAAGCTGTTGAACTGGTTGCCTTCTATTGTTTTGCCCAGGTTGCTGAAATAATTTTTCTGGAAATCCCGGTTAAAGCTTTCACCGATATCTTTCCATACCACGGTAAAAAAGCTGCCTTGTGCAAACTGCCAGTTGTACACCAGATCGGCGCTCAGGAAATTATAATTCTGGTTCCTGTTTCTTGAGTAGGCAACAGAAGGTGTTCGCAGGTCGCCGTATTTATCCAGCTCATAAAATTGTTGAGGCGCTACTTTGCTCCAGTAATGACGGCCCCTTAACGTAAGCCCCATTTTATTGTTAAAGCTGTATTTAAGGTTCAGTACATTCTCTACGTTCTCTACATTTCTTCTTGAAAAAATGATGATGTATTCAGCCGGGTTCACAGAAGCTGTATCTGCCCAACCAGCCTGGTTTTTGGTAGAAGAGATCATCAATGAATGATCCAATGTGAATTTGCTGCTGAACTGCTGTCTTGCGGTCAGGTACAACTCATAAGCTTTGCGTTTAAACACGCCGCCTGTACCGCCCCATATACTTGCCGTCCAGTAGAATTTTTTACCAAAATTACTTTCGTACCAGAGGCTCATGCTTTGCGTGCCTTTGTTGGTAAATACCCTGCCATATTCTCTCGGCTCATAAAAATCATTGCTCTTGCTGTTTATGTTAACGCTGAAACCAAACCACCATAATTTTTTTGTTTGGGCGCTACCGTTGATATTAGTACCAAAATTCTGGAACATCATGTCACTTCTTTTCAATGCATCCATCGGTGTTACCAGGCGACTATGCCATACATTGTAGTTGAGGCGCATCTGGTTATACCATTGTTCTTTTTTGGGCTTTAACCAATTATAGCCTACCCACAAGCCATTCTCCATGTAATTGTTATTGGTGAAATAGCCCAGGTCGCTCTTGTCATATTTTGCATTGTAGAGATCCTGGTAGAAACGGAAATTAAGGCGGCCACTTGTTTTGCCGAAATAAACCCCATGCGCATAACCATTGTTCAGTTTGTTGCTGTATGGTTCATTGATCATGCTTACACTCACATTACCGCCAACATTCCAGGTATTCTTTTTATCATTCAGGTCGAACAGGAAAGCACTTACATTGGCATCCCTTGTATTACCACTTCTCAATACATTGGTGTTCACCAAAGAAATACTGCTGTTGTTTTTCATCGTTTGATCCAGCACCAGTATATTATAATTGGTGAGTGGCTCCGTTTCCACTTTTCTCTTATCACCGGTCACCGTATTTTCAATACTTGCAAACTGGCTGTTGGTTACGGCGTTTAATATGCCGACGCCCAGGCCCTTTTGTGTGCGACCGCTTATTTTAGTAGCGTTGATCAGCTTTACCTGGTCTGGATTTTTATTGATCTTTTCATCAGCACTTAACTGGTATTCCACATCATAATATCTCATCGGTTTGCTGCCTACCCTGCCAATGCGACGACTGTAAAAAAGATTGCCCTTGTTGAACAGCTCGGTCCCTTCAGTAAAAAATGTCCTGTTCTCATTAAAGCGTACTTCAAATGGCGAGAGATTCAATACACTATTGTCTGTAGGTACCTGGCCAAAATCAGGGATCAATGTCATGTCCAGGGTAAAAGCCTGGTTAATGCCATACTTTACATCCATACCGCCATTAACCGTTGATTTGTTATTGGCAGGCGTAGTACCAACGGCATCATTGTGATTAAAATAAGTAGAGAGGTAAGGAGAGAATTGTAAACGCATGGGTGGTTTGATATTTTCAAAACCG
>CAYOLS010000030.1:0-22137 GCA_964404845.1 uncultured Ferruginibacter sp.
ACACCAGCAAGGGCCCGTTCTCCGACACTTCTACAATGCTTTCCACTTCGGTCGTGCTGTTGTTTTCTTCCTCCCCATTCATATAGAAACTCAATGCACCGCTGGGACATTTGCTCACCTGGTCGATCAGTTGTTGTGTTGCAGCTGCATCAGGCTTTATCCAGGGCCTTTCTCTTGGATTAAATACATCGGGTAATCCTGTCCAGCAGATCTTGGAGTGGATACAACTTTCAGGCTTCCATACAATGGTCACTTCACCATTGGTATACTTCTTCGTAATATCTTTCATAACGGGAATTTATAGTAATTGCACTACATGTAATTTAATATTTTTCTACGGGATTCCAGTTCTTAAAAACAGCCTCTGCCACAATGCACAGCTTTTGTAGAATTGTGCATAAACAGGCGCACAAATTAACGGCAGCAATTACAAAAAGACCTTATTTTGCTGCTTATTCAAACCCTACCAGATTACCCCTTCCCCTGATTCCCGACAACTTTATTGATTCAATTTCTTTTTTATGAGATATGTGTTCGTATGGGCATTGCTGTTAGGCAGTGTGCTTAGTGGATTTTCGCAAAAACGTATTTGTGTAATGGGGTCTTCCAGTGCATGGGGGTATTTTACAGTAAATGGAACGCAGCTTTACCCACGGGACAGCGGCTGGGCATTCAAGCTGAAAAAACATTTTAAAGACCTGGGAGTTATTGACACCCTGTACAATATTGCCGCCAACAGCAGCAGTTGCTACGATGGTATGCCGAGCAGCTATATGCCCCCTCCGGGCCGCAACCAGCCTTATTATCCTTTTAATATCACCAGGGCGGTAAGCCTTGTACCAAAGCCGGATGTGATCATTGTAAATTATCCAACCAACCAATACGATTGGTTAAGCAAGGAAGAAATTTTGTTTTGCCTGCAAACGATCAAGGATTCCGCCAATGCAGCTGGCATCCGTTGTTATATTACCACCACGCAGCCAAGGGATAATTTCAGTGCCACAGAAAGGCAGAAGCTGAAAGAGCTGCGTGACCTGATCATCCTGCGCTTTGGTGTATATGCCATCGATTTCTGGACAGATGTAACGGTGCCGGTAAACATGATGAATCCCCAATACAACCTGGGTGATAATGTGCATCTCACCCCTGCTGCGCACACCATTCTAAAAAACAGGGCGGTGAATGCGAATATATTTTTCTCTACAGTGCCGGTGAGCATGTCGCAGTTATATGCACAAAAGAAGGCGAATTCAGTATTATTGCAATGGTCAACGTATACAGAATTAAATAGCCATCATTTTGAAGTGCAGAGAAGTACGGATGGTAAGAATTTTGTTACCATTGCTACCCTTCCTGCTGCGGGTAATTCTTCGCTTACCAAAAATTACAGCGTGGAAGATGTGCATCCCAACAACGGTAACAATATTTACCGGGTGATAGAAGTTGATAACAACGAGCAAAAAGAATTTTCCAACAGGTTGAACGTGGCCTTTATACCGGCTGCATTCTTTGCAGGTGAAGTACACAGCAACCCGGTAGTACATGAGCTGGCGGTCAACCTTGAATCTGGTAAAAAAGAAATGGCGGAGATCAGTATTATTTCCGCAGAGGGCAGACTGGTATTTACGGAAAAGCTCTGGGTGAACGGTGCGTTCATCTATAAAAAAGACTGGAGTAAAATGCCGGCAGGCCGCTACACGCTTCGCATTAAAACTGCCAATGAAACTTTGGTGAGGAATTTTGTGAAGATATAAGTTTGGAACGCAGATCTTCATGATCATCATGATATACGCAGACAAGTTCGCTAAGACGCAGTTTCTTTGCGGTCTCAAAAATCATGAAAATCTGCGTTCCTTATAGTTTTCCTTTTTTATTAAGCATGTCGAAGAAATCGTTGAGGTTGCCACCGATGGATTTTTCAAATGCAGCTTTCATGTCTTCCGGTTGCGGGTGCTTGTGTTTCCACTGCGAAAAATAATATTGAAAAGCTTTGTCTACTTTTTCCTGGCCAACGGAAGCTTCCAGCAAATACATCCACAGCGCAGCTTTTACATACGATACCACACCGTAATCATTGGAATTACCGAAAGAAGCTGCAGGCGTTTCAATTGCAGGCTCCATCGGAATATTCAATAATGCATTGTATACAGCTGATTGAAATTCTTTGGCAGGCAATTTTTTGATGGGCGCAGGAATAGCATCACCAAAAACGGAATTGAAACGATATTTTTCTGCTTCGTAGCGAAACTGATAGTAACTGTTCATGCCTTCGTCCTGCCAGGTATGCATCCTTTCATTGCTGCCCAGCATGCTCATGAACCAGTTATGCCCCACTTCATGCGTGATAACGGCATCCAGCGTTTCCACTTTTGCATCAGGGCTTGTGATAAGTGTTACCATCGGGTATTCCATACCGCCGCTTGAATTATTTTTAGGGCCTTCTATCGCCTGCACAACCGGGTAATCGTATTCACCAATAGCATTACTGTAAAAGTGAACAGCATTTTTAACATAGTCGATGCTGTTCTTCCACAAACTGTTTTTGTTATTGTGGTAATAGCTGAAAGCATCTATTACTCTGCCCGAAGCCAATTGAATGGTATCATATTGTATCACCAGGTTTTTATCTGTAAACCATGCAAAATCGGGAACATTGGTGGCCGTATATAAAAGCGTTTTGTTATTGGTATCACCGGGAGAATACAGTGCAGGTTTACCTTTCCTGTCCTTTGCATTCATGCTGCCAATTGATTTATACCTACTGAGCTCCGGCTCGTTGTTTAACTGGCCGGTAGCAGCCACAACATATCCTGATGGCACTGTGATATTTACTTTGTAATCTGCATATTCACTGTAAAATTCGCCCATATCAAGGTAAGGCATTTCATGCCAGCCAGCTTTATCATACACTGCGGGTTTGGGATACCATTGGCAGATCATGAACTGCCCGTCTGCATAACCTGATCTTGAAAAATACTCCGGCAGGATCACTTCAAAGCCCGTTGATATTTCAACAGAATCACCCGGCTGCAAAGGTTTACCCAATTTCACTTTTATAATATCAACATACGACGCATTGGGATGCGGTTCTGTTTGCAGCAATTGACCGTTACTTGAAAAAGCAAGCCCTGAAATACTGCCGCTTGTTTTTCCTTTTAATTTTTTCTTTCTTGACTCATCGTTATTTACCTGTTGAAACAATGCGGTATTTTCATTGCTGTAAGCATTTGGCCAGATGTGGAACCAGATAAAATCCAATGCCTGTGGCGAATTGTTTTTATAAACAAGGCTTTCTTTTCCTTTCAGTGTTTTATCTTTTTCGTTCAATGAAACATCAATAGTGAAATACAGTTTCTGTTGCCAGTAGTTTTCCTGGGCAAAACTTACTTTACTAAAAATGATAAAGGACAGTACAATAATTTTTTTCATATAAATAATGTGAAAACTAAAAATACGGTTTGGAACGCAGATGCCACAGATTATCATGATTAATTTATAACAATGGCTTCGACAAACGCAGCCAGGTAAATACCTGCAAAATCATGATCATCATGAAAATCAGCATTCTAAAATAACGCCCTGATAGAAGCCCTTCCCGTATGTACCGTTTGTGCAGTACCTGGCTTTCGGCCTTCGTAGTTGAGGCTCATTTCAATATTACCAGCGATGCGCTTGGTATATTCTACATTCCAGAGAAAGTTTTTGCCGGGCAATAAACCATCCAATAAAATATATCCTACAGTTGTATTGGCAGCACCGGGATAGGCTTTAAAGTTGATCTGGTCGTACGTGAACTTGGCGATGATACTGCTGTTGGCTAGCGTATTGTATTTAATATCGAGGTTGATCGCATTGTTGTTGGTACGCTCCATCGAATCGATCCTGTTTCGCTTAAAGCTCATAAGATAACCCAGCGTAACCCTGATATTGGAACGATACACATAGCTGATATTAGGCTCTGCGTAATACCCGATGATCTTATAATTCCTGTTATCAAATTTTGAATTGCTGCTGTTCAGTTCATTACTCACCTTGCGGAAACTAAAATTACTTACGATATTGCGCTTGTAGTTTATCCTTAGTTTGGAAGTAAGATTATCCAGCTGCCTTGCTTCCAGGCCATAAGCCAGCAAGGTCTTTGAAGAAGCACGGCTATGCGTAAACTCCAATCCCCATTTTGTGCTGGTGCGGTTGTAGAAATAAGTGTTGGAAATAAAAGAGTTCAGGCTGATAAGATTGGAATCTACCAGGCTTTTTTCAAATGGATTAAATAAGAAATTTCCATCGCTCACAACTTTTTTGCCGATCTGCAAAGCAGAGCTGGTATTGCTTCTCAACAATATTTTTCTAAACCCTTTTGCACCGGTGGATTTAATGATGGCTTTTGGATCCAATGAAAAACTGTAGTTGAATTGCAGGTAATTTGCTTTCACGTACTGATTGGATGGCGTGAAAACCCTGATAAATTTTTTCTGGTCCTGGAACTGCGCTTCTTCAAATTCATTCAGTTCCGCAATGCCATTGTTATTGTAATCGATCCAGGTGTATTGCCCCTGTCCTGCCGGTACTTCCACGTAAGAGAATTCTCTTTTCTGCTCCTGCCCGCTTCCCAGCTCGTACAATACATTCCCGGTTAAAAAACCTTTGAACTCGCTGATATAATATTCTGTTCTTCCTAAAATGCTCTGATCAGATCGTTGCCTGCTGATGGTAGCATCATCTACTTTAAGATCCCGGTAAGTAAGGTTGAATTTAAACTGATGGTGTTCATTCTTTAGCAACTCGGTTGATACCGTAAAATTATTGCTCTTATCTGCCTGCTTCAATGATCTGCCGGAAGGCAACTGATCACTGCGCCGATAATAAGCAAAGCCCCATTTGTTCAGCTTTTGCTGGTTGCTTTTGATGTACCATTCCAGTATGCTAAAACTAAAGCTGGTAGCGGTAAGCGTATCTGCAGATTTATCGGTGAGCTTGTTGTATTCGCCAGCGTACTTAAAACCAGTTTCCATTTTACGCAACTTCGTAAGTTCTTTGCTCAGGTTAACGGTTGGCCTGAAAAAGTTTCCTTTTGTAAGTGCATCATCAATACTGGTGTTGGACAACTGGTTGGTGAATTTCCAGCCTTTGTATTCATTGTACAGGTCCAGCCGCTGCAGCCAGCCGCTGTAATCATCGCTGCGCCTGTAATTTTTTATTTCTGCTTTTATAAAATTGCCTTTATTATCCGCCAGCTTTACAGCAGCATTGCTGATGTGTTCATCTGCGGGTAACCGGTCATAAGCCAATCCCCAGTCTCTTAAAAATTCTACATTCCTTAAACGTTCGAGCGGTTTGAACTTTTCCTGCACATATTCATAGCCGAGCTCAGTAAACATCAGCAGGTTCCTGCCGGCGAGCTTTAATTTATTGTCGGTATTCTGCAAACTGAATTTACCGGCAAATCCCTGGTCGTTGCCTTTATCCTTTGATGAAAAAAGGTTGACATCATAGGTGCTGGCGGCGACTTCCGCAGATAATTTTGTTCTGGCAGATACCAGGTATTGAGCACCTAATGATATTACCTGCAACTTTTTGGGTGTAACCAGCAAGGTAACCGGCTCCCAATCTCCCTGCGGGTTATTGTTGATATCCGGTTGAACCCATTCAAATGCACGGCCATTCGTGGCATTCAGCAATTGCCTGTAATTGCCTTTACCGGGTCCGACATAACTGAAACCGGGGCTGTACAATACCAAAGCAGGATCATTGCTGATCACAAAAATGGAATCATGAATGGTACCATTGTATAGCGTATCAATTTTTTTGTAAAGGATCTTGCCTGCGCTTAATGTATCAATAGAAGCCATTTGATAATACGCATTGGCAATGCTGTCGCCGATATCAGCCAGAAATTGTTTCTGTGTATTGTCCAATGACTGATCGATGCTCGAGTTCCTTGCATCCTGGTTCACATACACACCGGCAGTTACCAATAGCTTTTTACCAAACTGTATTTCATCATTCAGGTAGATCTGCGAATTCAAAAAGTTGCGGTCGCTGTATTCAAATTCCACCTGGATACGGCTGTCCTTGGTGATCATGCGTTTAGGCGTAAACGTTATTTCGGCTGTATTGTAGTTGATCACATAGTCCTGGTCTTCGCCACGCTGTAGTAAAATACCGTCGATAAAAACCCTTTCTGTACCGGCGAGTATCACAAAGTACAATTCGTTATTGGCTCCCTGCAGGCGATAAGGCCCCTGGTTGCCTTCCAGGGCCGTCAAAATATTCCTGTTGAATTTTCCTTTGGCGATAGCACCGCTTGCCAGCAAAGAGTTATTGATGTTCTTGCTGATCTTGTTCTCTGTTAGAAAAGAAACGCCCTGTAATCTTTTATAAAAATTAAGAAAGTAGTTTTTGCTCTGGCGGATATCAATATCCCCGAAATTGAGCTGCCATTTCTTTTTCTTTACCTGTAGGAATATACGGTCAAAGTCACGCAGGTCCTGTGTATTGCCTTCGGGTTGAATGGGAAGGTTGTTGTCGGTGATGGCTGCAGTAAATTCAAGGCTGTCGCCGATGAAACCGCTGAGCTGGAGGTTCATGCTGCTGTTCACCACTGCATCCTGGCTGTTACCAAATGAAATGGAACGGCCGAAGCTACCTTCCGATTGCAAGCCGCCAAAATCCATAAAAGGATTCACAGGTTTGGCTCCTGTACGAACCCTTGGCGCCGCTTCTGCCACAAAATTGAACCGCACACTGTCATAGTTGTACCGGCGGGTAATGGCATTGAGCTTAAAAGGAAATACCCGGTAAGTGATCCATACATATTCGGGCGCTACTTTTCGTTTCCAGCTGAGTGTAGCGCTGATATCATCTACGGTATAATCTTCCGGTGAAATGCCTTCAATTGAAAGTGTATTGGGAACAATGCTGAGTGTATCAAGACTGATGGTGCCCGAATTGGTATTTACCAGTTTCCGGCGCAGGTTGGAGGCCGGGGAACCGCTCTGTGCATGGGCACAAAGTACAGGCAGCATCAAAAGCAGCAGCAGGTATATTCGTTTGGAGCTCAACAATTGTTTTTATGGATCTATATAACGCTCTAAAAATAGTACTATTATGCGGTTTTGGGTTAAGTTGGGGGGTTGGATGGTTTCGAGTTGCGGGTTAGCCTATTATGGATTATAATTTTTTAATACCAGCAACTCTGCTATCATTATATACTGTTTATTATTCCAGAGGGTTGGTTAACAGGTAGATTTTTTAAAACGCTGCGCCCTTTGCGAAACCCTTTGCGCCTTTGCGGTTATTTTTTCACCGCAAAGACGCAAAGAAGAGAACACGCAAAGGGCGCAAAGACATTACTTTATAAAACAATGCCTCCTGTAGTTGCAGGAGGCATCACGTTTATTGTTACGATCTTTTATTATCCTTCGTCATTCAAACCTGCGCCGAGGAACTCACGGTTCATGCGGGCAATATTGCTAACGGAAATGCCTTTAGGACATTCAGCTTCGCAGGCATACGTGTTAGTACAGTTACCAAAACCTTCTTTGTCCATCTGCGCTACCATGTTGAGTACCCTTGTTTCTTTTTCAGGGACACCCTGTGGCAACAATGCCAATTGAGAAACTTTGGCGCTTACAAACAACATAGCGCTACTATTTTTACAAGCAGCTACGCAGGCACCGCAACCAATACAAGCCGCTGCATTGAACGCTTCGTCTGCATCTCTTTTATCAATAGGAATGGCGTTTGCATCTACTGCATTACCGGTGTTCACACTGATATAACCGCCGGCCTGAATGATCCTGTCGAAAGCTGTACGGTCTACCATCAGGTCTTTAATTACCGGGAAAGCCTTACTGCGCCATGGTTCCACCACGATGGTATCACCATTTTTGAATGCACGCATGTGCAGCTGGCAAGTGGTGTTTTGTGCCCACGGACCATGTGGTTGGCCATCGATGTACATGCTGCAGGCACCACAGATACCTTCACGGCAGTCGTGATCGAAAGTGATAGGCTCTTTGCCTTCTGCAATAAGCTTTTCGTTCAATACGTCAAACATTTCCAGGAAACTCATTTCAGAAGAAATGTCTGATACCTGGTAAGTTTCGAAATTACCTGCAGTGTTGCTGTTTTTTTGCTTCCAGACTTTCAACGTCAGGTTCATATTATAATGCTCCATATCGAATTGTTATATGGTTTTATTGATAAATTGTTATGCTAATAATTTATCGTTTGTATATTTTATTAAAGAGTTAAGCGCTTTGGGCATTTTTTCAAGTTCATTAAAAATATGCTTGTATTCTTCTTCGCTCAACAAGTTTCTAAATTTCGATTTTTCATTCCAATCGAAGCTTTCTTTTAAAGAACCTTTACTAAACCTGTAAAAGTTGATCTTATCCCTTTTAAAATGCCTGCCAAACCCTTCAGCTATATTAGCTGAGATAGAATCAACAGCATTTACAAATTGGACTCCAATCGCCTTCTTTGCAAAGAAATCCCAATTTCGATAAACGATATTCCATACATAATTACTTAAACGAAAAGCAACACGATATGCTTCAATATCATTCAGTTTCAAATATTTTTTCTCTTCCATAAAAGAAAAAATTTTAGGGTCGGATATAATATAAATACACTCACCACACTCAGGCTCCCCAAAAACAATTCATCAATACAACAATGCAGCTCTTACTTGTAGCTTCTTTGCGTTGGTTTCACAATCTCAAACTCCAGCACCTCTTTATTCAACTCCCAGCCTGCATCGCCTTTGTATTCCCATGCGGATACATAGCTGAAATGTTCATCATCCCTTTTTGCTTCACCGTCTTCTGTCTGGCTTTCTTCCCGGAAGTGGCCACCGCAGCTTTCTGCACGGTTGAGTGCATCCATGCACATCAGTTCGCCGAGTTCAATGAAATCCGCTACCCTTCCGGCTTTATCCAGTTCAGTATTCATTTCATGTATCTCACCTGGTATGCGCACATTGCTCCAGAATTCTTTTTTCAGTTGTTGTATTTCTGCAATGGCTTGTGATAAACCCTGTGCATTGCGGGCCATACCGCATTTGTCCCACATGATCTTACCAAGACGTTTGTGGAAACTCTCTACAGATTCGGTTCCTTTAATGCTCATCAGCTTGTTGATGCGGTCGTTCACATCTCTTTCTGTTTGCTTGAACGCTTCATGATCGGTAGAAATTGCGGCAGTACGAATTTCATCAGCCAGGTAATTACCGATCGTATAAGGAATAACGAAGTAGCCATCTGCCAAACCTTGCATGAGCGCAGACGCACCGAGGCGATTGGCGCCGTGGTCGCTGAAGTTCGCTTCACCCAATGCATACAGGCCAGGGATCGTCGTCATCAGTTCATAATCCACCCAAAGGCCACCCATGGTATAGTGCACCGCAGGATAAATACGCATCGGCATTTCATACGGGTTCTCACCGGTGATCTTTTCATACATATCGAAAAGGTTACCGTATTTTTCTTTTACTACTTCTTTACCTAAGCGGATCGCATCTTCTTTTGAAGGGTTGTGATTACCTGTTTTACCTGCTTCAATTTTGCCATAACGAATGATCGCATCTGCAAAATCAAGGTATACGGCCATTTTAGTGGTACCTACGCCGTAACCTGCATCACATCTTTCTTTGGCAGCTCTTGAAGCCACATCTCTCGGCACCAGGTTTCCAAAGGCAGGATACCTTCTTTCCAGGTAATAATCTCTTTCTTCTTCTGGTATATCTACCGCTTTGCGGTTGTCGTTTTGTTGTTTAGGTACCCATATGCGGCCATCGTTCCTCAAGCTCTCACTCATCAGTGTTAGTTTGCTCTGGTGATCGCCACTTACAGGGATACAGGTAGGGTGAATTTGAGTAAAACAAGGATTGCCAAAATAGGCACCTTTTTTATGTGCTTTCCATGCTGCAGTTACGTTGCTGCCCATGGCATTGGTGCTCAAATAAAATACGTTGCCATAACCACCGGTGCAAAGCAATACTGCATGACCAAAATGGCGTTCGAGTTTGCCACTGATGAGGTCTCTTGCGATAATGCCCCTGGCTTTGCCATCGATCATCACCACATCGAGCATTTCGTGGCGGCTGTACTGGGTTACATTGCCTAATGCTACCTGCCTTTCCAAAGCGCTATAAGCACCGAGCAATAATTGCTGACCGGTTTGGCCTGCGGCGTAGAAAGTACGCTGTACCTGCGTTCCGCCGAATGAACGGTTGCTCAGTAAACCACCGTATTCCCTTGCAAAAGGAACACCCTGTGCCACGCACTGGTCAATGATGGCTGCGCTTACTTCTGCCAGGCGATGCACATTGGCTTCCCTTGCACGGTAGTCGCCGCCCTTTACCGTATCGTAAAACAAACGGAAAACAGAGTCACCGTCGTTCTGGTAATTTTTTGCTGCATTGATACCACCCTGCGCCGCAATGCTGTGTGCACGGCGTGGACTATCCTGGAAGCAGAATGCTTTTACTTTATAGCCCATTTCGCCCAAAGAAGCTGCTGCGCTGGCTCCGGCGAGACCGGTACCTACTACAATTACTTCCAGCTTGCGTTTGTTGGCAGGGTTAACGAGTTTCACATGCCCTTTGTAATCACTCCACTTCTCGTCCATTTTACCCCCGGGGATTTTTGCATCTAAAGCCATATCGGTTGATTAGTTGATTAGTTATTAGTTGATCGTTCATTAAGCTGCTTACGCAATGTAACCGGTGTACATCAGTATCGGCATTAAGGCAAATGCGGTAATGATGATGATGGTGTAAACCCAGCCAGCGGTTTTAATGATCGGTGTATATCTTTTGTGATTGAGCCCGAAGGTCTGGAAAGCGCTCTGGAAGCCATGTACAAGGTGCCAGAATAAGGCTACCAATCCAACAAGATATAATGCTACTATCAATGGGTCGCTGAAAACATGCTTCATTTCTTCGAACAGGTTATGAGGTTGGTCGCCGCTGTACAAAGCTACTTTGGTGCCTACATAAAAATGAGAAAGGTGCATGACGAGGAACAATAATACCAGTGTACCCAACAGGCCCATGCTGCGGCTGTACCAGGTGCTGTTCTTATTTGCCTTTGTTACGGCGTAGCCTACAGGCCTTGCTGCTGCATTTTGCCTCCAAAGCATCAAGCCTTGAATAATGTGAACAATAATACCTGCCATGAGCCCCACTTCCAGGAAGCGCATGATCCAGTTATGGCTCATGAAATGGGCTACGGTATTGAAGGTTTCTCCGCCATCATTCAAAAAAATGCAGGAATTGATCCCTGCATGCACTATTAAAAAAAGTATCAGAAAAAGACCTGTGAAGGCCATGGTGATTTTTTTGCCGATGGAGGATGTAAAAAGCTGTTTCCAGGTCATAAATGTCAGAATATTGTAAAATAATGTTAATGCAAAGGTAAGAACGGAAGGGCAAAAAATGAAGAAAAAGTAAACGAAATGAATAATTTATAATGGTAATGAATATTTTTTCCAGGTTCTAAAATATCTCCCTTTAAAGCAGCACCAGGGTTGAGAATACATTAAGAAGCTACAAAATGGTGGAATTATTCATTCTGCAATTATCCAAGCCTTCGGCTTAATTCTGCGTCTATGGCCTGGAAAATAACTTCCGGCTTCAACGTACGCCATTGCTCCATTTCCAGCAGCTCAATGTAATTGGTGAGTCTTGCTTTTACAAAATCATGTTTGCTCTGGGCGGGAAAGTTGAGCATGACGACCCAGCCATTGTCATCTTCCAGTTGCTCCCGCCATTCTTCATAATAATCCTGGTCGCTGCTGTGGAAGTTCAGGACGTTCTCTCCTATCAAAATAAATTTAGTGATCCCATGGGCATAAAGATCATCGGTCACTTCCCGGCGAAGGGTCATGATATCGTTCTCGATAGCATCGTTCCATTCGCCCAGCAGTTCGATGATGCAGAAATGAAGGTCATAATCTGCGTACAATAATTTCATGTAAAGTGTGCGGCTGCCGAATTCATCCCACTGCGGGTGAATATAATAATTGTACAGGGTTTGGGAATATTCAAACTCGCTATACGTACGGCCGTAAAAAGGCGAACGACTGTCTTCTTCGGCTGTATAAAGATGTCTCCAGTTGTAATATGGTTCTATATCCTGCAAGAGTGAATGGTTGTATGGTTAGATGGCAATATTGCTGCCAATGTTGTGTTACAAAATTGAGAGAAAATCGGGAAAGAGAAAAGATTTTGTATTGTTACATTGAATTATTAATTTTTTGAAATGTTTAAAAAGAAAATAATTATTACCGGGTTGCTCCTCCTGTCTGTTGCTACAGGTTTTACTTCTTTTTCTCCTGCTCAAAAAGATGATGAAGTTTACCTGAGCTACACCGCTGATCCAAAAAAACAACACATCGAATTATTCTGGAAAGACGACAAAGGCAATATTTTAAAAAATTTAGGCAATGTAAAGACCTATGCAGAAAGTAAAAATAAAACGCTGCTGTTTGCCATGAATGCCGGCATGTACACCACAGATAATGCTGCGCTGGGACTTTTTATACAGGATGGGAAAACGATCAAAGCGATCAACAAACGATCTGCCGGTGGCAATTTTTATATGAAGCCGAATGGTGTGCTGTACATTGATAAAGACAATAAAGCAGTGATATGCAAAACAGAAGACTTTGTGAACAATGGCAAGATAAAATACGCTACACAATCAGGACCGATGCTGGTGATCGATGGCAATATTCATCCGTCGTTTACAAAGGGTTCTGTCAATGTAAACATAAGGAATGGCGTGGGCTTACTTCCTGATAACCGGCTGGTGTTTGTAATGTCGAAGGGCTTTGTAAACTTTTATGATTTTGCTGCTTATTTTAAAAAACTGGGTTGTAAGAATGCATTGTTCCTGGATGGCGCTGTTTGCAGGACTTATTTGCCGGAGAAGAATTGGGTACAGACGGGCGGAGATTTTGGAGTGATCGTTGGGGTGACGAAAAGTAAGTAGAATAATTTTATTACACGAATTGCACGAATGCAGGACCGGCACAGCAGGTCAGACCCGTATTGAATTTTTTATACCACGAATTTTAAGCACTAATTACACAAATTAAGCATTAGCTATTTTGCTTACCGTTCATCGCTCATAACTTATCCTCATCGTTTATATCTTATATCTCATAATTCATATCTCATAAACCACCCCTTTCCTGCTCATCATCCTTTCGGGAAAGGCATAAGTTTCAAATCCACTTTGCCGATAAAGCCCGTGTGCATCCTGAGTTACCAGTAAAAGCCTGCGCAGCTTGAATTCATCTGCCAGGTCACAAACAATTTGCATCATAAATTTTGAAATGCCCTTGCCCCGGTATTCATTCAACACAAATACATCGCAGATATATCCAAATGTTGCCTGGTCGGTCACCAAACGGGCAAAACCTGCAAGGCGGTCATCAGTTGTATAAGCGCCCAAACAAATGGAATGCTCAATTGATTGTTTTACAGTTTCAAAAGGAATGTTTTTTGCCCAGTAACTTTCTTCTCCGAGGTATCGGTGTACTGCTTCAATGTCTATCTTTTGCTTATCGGTACTGATAGTAAAATCATTAAAGGAATATTCCCGTAACAGGTCATTGTTGTTCATGCACCAAAGGTACGCATCTATGCAAATGGTCTGAATTTTGGAATTGGTTCGTTAAACCATCGTTATGAAAGAACAGGTATCCCTTTTTTTTTGATGAGTATGCAGCAAGCTTTAATAAAGCGATCGTTGATGATGATACTGATGTAGCCAAAATAAGAAACTGCTTCGCTGATTATTTTGTAGAATCCAGCCCCGCAGGTGTTATGGGTGGCAGGAACGACGAAAACTTTGCAGAAAAAATCCCACAAGGTTATGAGTATTACTGGAAGATCGGCATTACTTCGATGGACATTGTTTCAAAAAATATAGAAGAGATCGATGCGTATCATGTGAT
Organism: uncultured Ferruginibacter sp.; assembly: GCA_964404845.1. Taxonomy (GTDB): domain Bacteria; phylum Bacteroidota; class Bacteroidia; order Chitinophagales; family Chitinophagaceae; genus Ferruginibacter. The sequence goes on from CAYOLS010000030.1 coordinate 13,969, forward strand.
GGCTACGATCCACTGGTCATCGGCCTACCATAAACAAAATGGCGATAAGGGAATGATTGGTTTTGATGTTACATACCTGCTGAATACCAGGAACGGCTTAAAGATATTTGCCTACATTACCGGCGATGAGCAGGGTGCTTTAAAGGAGCATGGGCTTATATGATTAACTAATTTCATTCTATCAATCCTACTCTCCTGCTGTGTTCAATCACTTCATTGCTGTGATCATAAACAAGTGTATGAATAGTTTCCGCAGCAAGGATACCACCCAGCTTTTCTTTAGCAAAAGCATACCTTGAAGGCCTGATATTCCTGATATAGATAGCAAATATCTTATCGGGTACTTTATCTGCAATGGCAGCATATATTTCAGGGTCGGCCTGCGAATTGTCTCCAAGCAACACAAATTTCTGGTTGGGAAAAACTTCCATCAGCCTGAATATCCTCGCCAGCTTACCCCTGTGTTTCGTCTGGCCGGTTTTAAACAACTGGAACCATCTTTTCATCTGGCTCAGCAAAAATATTCCCTGTGGTAATTTATTGAAAGTAAAAAATGACCTGAGATCATAATACAGGTTCCATTCGCTGCTGGACACATAAAAAAAAGGGTTAGGTACAGCTGCTTCTGTAAAGGCTTTTGAAAATCTTTGATATAGATCCTGTGTTGCCTCAAATATGCCCCGGCTGTGCGGATGCTTGGTGAGCAGCGCTTTTAACCTTTTTAATTTTGTTGCGGAATAAGACAGCATCACCGTATCATCAATATCTGAAACAAAGGCATACTGTGTAATGTGGGGCACAAACACGTTGGCTGCTTCCTGTATTAATTCTATGCCATCATCCCCTATTAATTTTATGATGCCTGAATGCCAGCCAGCCTGTAAATGCTGCGGCGACTGCCATTCCAGTTTAAAAAAACCATCTTTTTCTGTGGTTGTTTCCAGCAATAAATCCTGCCATTGTAATACAATTTTTGCATTGGCAACAGGTCTTATAAAGAATAGCTTTATCAACCTGCGCATATTGCTCCATGCGTTTTTTGTGTATTTTCTTTCCCGTGCTGGTTTGCCCCTGTACACATTACCAAATATGGTTAAATTGTGCGTATGGCCATATCCTTCATATACCTGCAGGCAAATATTATGGGCATTGCTTTTGTTTAGCATATAAACGATAAAGAAAAATTTATACCAGTTTCTAATGACTACCAACAGCAACCCTTTAAGAATCCTTTTTGTTATCAATCCTAAATCGGGAAAAAAAGATACGGATTGGGAAAAACTCATCGTGGATCATTTTGCAGAAATGCCTGTAGAACCGGCGACCCTGATCCTGGAAGAGAACTGTGATCAAAAAACCATCACTCAAAAAATAGAAGATTTTCAACCGCATCGCATTGCTGCCATTGGCGGCGATGGTACGGTAAAGCTGGTGGCGGAACAATTGCTGGATAAACCCGAAATAATTTTATGTATTGTGCCTGCAGGTTCCGCCAACGGTATGGCCAAGGAACTGGGCATACCATTAAATGCTGCTGAAGCCTTGCAATTGTGCGCCGACGGCATACCGCAAAAGATACACCTGGTAAAAGTGAATGATCATACCTGTATTCACCTGAGCGATGTGGGCTTTAATGCATTTGTAATTAAAATGTTTGAAAGGGAAAGCGGCAGGGGTATGTGGGGCTATATCAAAGCATCGTGGCGGGCGTTGTGGCAACATAGCCGTTTAACGGTTAAGATACGGACAGATGAAGGCGAAGTGCGCAGAAGTGCTGCCATGATCGTTATTGCCAACGCCACCAAGTATGGTAGTGGGGCGCTTATTAATCCGGAAGGAAAGCTGAATGATGAATTATTTGAAGTGATCGTAGTAAGAAAAATATCTTTTACCGAGATCTTTAAAATGATGGTAACGCATATGGCTTACGATCCTGCAAAAACAGAAGTATTTCAATGTACCCATCTTAATATTGTTTCTAAAAAGAGCGCTCATTTCCAGGTGGATGGAGAATATTTAGGAAAAACCAATAAGGTGGAAGCGGAGTTGTTGCCGGCGGCGATCAGCATTGCGGTGCCGGAGAAGATATGAACTATGAGAGATGAGATATGAGATGTGAACGATGAATGATAAGTGATGAGTGATGAACTGTGTCTTTGCGTTTAAAAATTTGTGTAGGTTGTTCTTAGTTGGAGCTGTTTTAACCGCAAAGAAAAGCAGAGGAAATGCACGCAAAGAACGCAGAGTGCTAAACGTCTTCCCGGCTTCCCGGCAAAAAAATAAGGAAAAAGGAAGTTTAAATAAGAAAGTTGGCTAACAGCTAAAGGCTTATAGCTAACAGCTCCTAAAAATTCGATACGGGTCTGACCTGTGGTGCCGACCCTACATTCGTGTAATTCGTGAAATTCGTGCCTTTAATTCGTGGCATTCCAAATAAAAAAGAGGCTGCCTTTTACAGCAGCCTCACTCTTATTAACCCGTATATTCCCTATTGAATCATTACTTTTTCAGTGAACAGCAATTGCTTGTTCTCATCCAGCACTTTAACCATGTACATGCCTTTGGCAGGTTTTGATTTAAGCGCTACAGTTTCTGTTTGTGTGCCTTTGCCGATCGAAGCGATCTGCGTTTGCAGGTTGCGGCCGGAAAGATCGGTCAGCACAATAGTATAGTTACCCGCTTTTTGTCCATCGAACAGTACAGAGAAAGTAGCTCCGGCTACAGGATTAGGATATACTCTTTTATCTGAATTGCTGAAAGCATTATCCAGCAATGGAACATCCGCACCGTTCTTACGTGCAGCATCTGCTTCTTTTTGCAGCAGCAGGTTGCCGTTGGCAAAGTCTGAAGCATTGAACTGCCTGTCGGAACCTTCAATTGGCGTAGCTTTCAGGTCATCAAGACTTGTTGTATAATAACCTGCAAATACATTGGCGCTGCCCAATACTATTTTGCCTTCCGCATTTACCGCTGCGGCATTGGTAGTAAAGTTAGCAGGCAAACCTGTGATACTGCCTTTGAAAGTAGCTACCCTCGATTCGATATCAATAACAAACACATTCCTGCTGGCGCTGATCACATACAGCTTTCCGAAAGCATCGGCCAGCATATCGCCGCCCCAGCTGCTGCATTTGTTGTGAATAGAAATGCCGCCATTTTTTTCATCATCGATCAATGCACCGAGTTCGGTGATCACCGGTTTTCTGCCGGTTGTGAATTTGATGAAATGATTACCGTCGTTGCTCATGGCATAACCATTACCATCAGCCGCTATCACCATGCGGGTGATATGGTTGGATTCATCCAATGACATAGCGCTGTTATTGCCAAAAGACAGCGCTTCGCTTGTCATGGTGTAGAACTTAGGCGCATCATCTTTTATGTTCAGGTCAACCCAACGCAGTTCTCCCACACGCATGGGTGTAAAGAACAGTTTGTTGTTGCGTTGATCATATGCCGCAGCTGCCACCAGTGAACCGGTGGGATAATCTTTCGACATGAAAATGTTTGGATTGGAGTTAGTTTGGTCAACGGCCCTTTTTGTGTTTACATCTGTTAATGTAAAATTGTTTTTGCTGCGTTGAAAGATCGTTTTGGTTACCTGTCCTGTACCAAGATCTACCTGGCGGATGTTCATCCACACATGATCTGCATTACCATCACTGGTAATAGCAAAAGCCTTGTTGCTGTTCTGTGCCAGCGTGGCTAGGGAGGATGCGGTAAATAAAGAGAAGAGTAGAAGTTTACGGTTCATAAGATCGTTTGTTTTTGGTTATACAATAGATTACCAATTTACTACATTCTTATGAACGTTGCAACTAATTTTTAGGAGCGGTAATTTTCCATGGCCTTCTTCACCGTGCCGTTTTCCAGCAGCAATTTCTTTGCCAGTTCGTAGTCTGTTAAGGCAAGGTTATGCATCACCATTTTTACGCCCCTGTCCACCAGTTTATCGTTGGTCAGCTGCATATTTACCATCTTGTTGTCTTCTACCCTGCCCAGCTGGATCATTACCGTGGTAGAGATCATATTAAGCACCAGTTTTTGGGCGGTACCGCTTTTCATACGGGTGCTGCCGGTCACAAATTCGGGGCCTACCACCACTTCTATGGGGAAATCAGCCGCCTTGCTCAAGGGTGCATCCGGGTTGCAGCAAATACTGCCGGTGATGATATTGTGTTTCCTGCATTCATCCAGCGCACTGATCACATAAGGGGTGGTGCCACTGGCCGCAATGCCGATCACTACGTCGTTGGAGTTAACATTGTGTGCCTTCAGGTCTATCCAGCCCTGGCTGGTATCGTCTTCGGCATATTCCACCGCTTCTGTAATGGCTTTGCTGCCACCGGCGATGATACCGATCACCAAACCATAAGGCACGCCATAAGTGGGCGGGCATTCGCTGGCATCCACAATACCCAGCCTGCCGCTGGTTCCGGCGCCAATGTAAAACAGGCGGCCGCCCATCAGCATTTTATCAGCAATGGCCTGTACCAGGGCTTCTATTTGCGGCAATTGACCGGCAATAATAGCCGGAACGGTCTGGTCTTCTTTATTGATGTTTTCCAGCAGGTCTTTTATCGGCATTTTATCCAGGTGCCTGTAAGGAGAATCGGATTCGGTAACTTTTATAAATGACATAGTCTGCTGATCAGCGTTTTTGTTGGTGATATTTGATAAGCCCTTCCATGGGATTTTTGATAACCGTACCCAGCTGGAGCTCATAAGAACTGCAAAGGTCTTTTAAAACATCCTTAAAACCATAAGCAATACTTCCTGCAAAGTTGATGGGTAATGTCCAACTTTCCCTGTATTTATAAATATGATTGAAAAAAAAGTCGTTCAGGCCGTCTTCAATGATATTTTCTATCATAAAATGGCCTCTGTTCTCTGCCAAAAAAATGGCAAAACCGGCGAGGTAGCGGTTGGGCAAGGGTCTTTTATACACCGCTTCCAGTATTTCTATGGAATTGGTATTGAATTTTGCCTTGAAACGCTCCATCAGGTCCTCATCAAAAGTATTGTAGAGAAAATACTGGATCACTTTTTTGCCCATATAGGCGCCACTGCCTTCATCACCCAGTACATAACCCAGGCCGGGACTGTTCTTCACGATCTTTTTGCCATTATAATAGCAGGAATTGGAGCCGGTGCCGAGTATGCAGGCAATGCCTTTTTCATCGCCGCAGAGCGCTTTGGCTGCGCCGGTAAGGTCATGCTCCACTTTTACAGTGGCTTTTGTAAAAAAATGACCGACTGCTTTTTTTACGATGGCCGCATTGGCGGGATTGCTGCAGCCCGTTCCGTAAAAATAAACCTCATGCGGCTGAACGTCTTTTAGCTTTGGCATCAACTCTTTTTCTAATATAGCTTTTATTTGTTCGCCTGTGAGAAAATAAGGACTGAGGCCCTGTGTAGCCAGCTTTTTCTTTTTATCGCCGTGCAATAAACACCATTCAGTTTTGGTAGATCCGCTATCGGCAATCAGAATTGATTTCATTGTGTTGATTCTTGGATTGGGAATCAAGATAAAACAATCCCATCAAACCATATAAAAAATTAAGCGGTTGCAAACAAAAATTTAACTTCGCACTCTTAACGGATATTCATCGGCGGTAGTGCCGGAAGTTTGGCAATAGATAATTCATTGAAAGGCTGTCAGGCTGATTTTGTGGAAGCTGGTAAATATAAATATATAACCCGCCTTCGGCAAGCCCAGGCTGACAGTATTTTTCAGAAGATTTTAAACTGAAGTGCTACCGGAAATTTTAAACGCATAATGGAGAAGAAAAAGTTACAGATCTGGTTACCTCTTTTACTTAGTATTACAATGATCATAGGGATGTTCCTCGGTTTTAAGATGAGGGACGGTTTACCCGGCAAAAGTTTTTTCTACGCAGAAAAACGCAGACCGCTGCAGGAAGTGCTGGACATCATCAGCCGTAAATATGTAGACTCTGTCGACATCGAAAAATTAAGCGATACGGCCATCATTGCCCTGCTGCACCAGTTAGATCCCCACTCCTCTTATATTCCTGCCGAAGACCTTGAAATGGTGAATGAAGACATGAACGGCAATTTCTTTGGCGTGGGCATTGAATACAATATCTTTTTTGATACCATGCATGTGATCAATGTGCTGAAAGATGGTCCTGCATTTAAAGCCGGTATCAAGATCGGCGATAAAATATTAAAAGCCGGCGACAGCAGTTATGTCAATAAAAAACTCACAGGAGAACTGGTACGCAAAACCCTGCGTGGCCCTTTGGGCAGCCCGGTTAAGCTCCAGATACTAAGAGCTGGCAAGCTGATGGATATTACGATCGACCGGGGCGTTATTCCTATTTACAGCATGGAAGCATCGTACATGATGAATGCAACGACCGGTTTTATCCGCCTCAATAAATTCACCAAGCAAACCTACCGGGAATTTATGACCGCCCTGGAATCCCTGAAAAAACAGGGACTTAAAAAGCTGGTGCTCGATGTGCGTGGCAATGGCGGTGGTGTGCTCGATGAAGCGATAGAAATTGCAGATGAATTTTTATCCGGCGATAAGCTCATTACCTATACCGAAGGATTGCACAGCAAGAAAAAGGAATACCGTTGCCGCAGGCTGGGGCAATTTGAGACCGGTGAGTTAGTAGTGTTAGCAGATGAAGGCTCTGCCAGCGCCAGCGAAATATTACTGGGTGCTTTGCAGGATTGGGACAGGGCAACCATCATTGGCCGCCGTACTTTTGGCAAAGGCCTGGTACAGGAACAATTCGACCTTACCGATCGCAGCGCTTTAAGACTGACCATTGCAAGATATTACACACCTGTAGGCCGCAGCATACAGCGCTCCTATGCCAACGGCGATAAAGCTTATTTTGAAGAAGTAACGAACCGCTACAACGATGGCAGCATGAGCACAGCCGATTCTATTAAAAACGATACCACCAAAATGTACAGCACGCAGGGCGGTAAAAAGATATTTGGCGGCGGCGGAATTTCACCTGATATTTTTGTTGCTGCTGATACAGGCAGGCTGGATACAACTACTACCAGGCTTTACTACAAAGGCCTGTTAAGCGACTTTGGCTACCTGTACATTTTAAACAATCCTTCTGTAAGCAGCAGTTATAAAGATGCTACACAGTTTACCAAAAACTTCTCCATTTCTGCGGCCGACTGGGCATACTTTGCGCAGCTGGTAGCGAGAGACAGCATTAATGTAAATACTATTTCGGAAAAAGAAAAAGCGTTTATCAGCAAAACACTAAAGGCTTCTATTGCACGGCAAATGTTCCGCACCGAAGGCTATTATGAAGTAATGAATTCGGATGATAAGGCAATTCAGAAAGCACTGGAGATCCTGAAATAATCAATGATCAGTAATTATTAATGATTGATTACTGATTATTGAAGGACAGTTTTTCGTGCAGCTACAGGCGTTATACCATAGCGCTCTTTAAAAGCATGGCTGAAATGAGAAGGGTTCTGAAAACCGCTTTCAAAAGCAGCTTCGCTTACATTCCTGTTTAAATTATTGAGCAGGTGCATGGCATGGCTCAGTCGTTTTTCCATGAGCCATTTACCCGGGGAAGTATTAAAATGTTTCTGAAAATCTCTTTTAAATGCTGAGAGGCTGCGGTTGCAGAGCTTTGCGTATTCTTCCAGGCCCAGGTTAAAGCAATAGTTGTCTTCCATCATCCTTTGCAGCGATACGGATTGCGGCTCGTGCAACAGCGAACAGAAATAAGAAAGCAGTTCAGCATTGTTCGGGTTATCTGCCAATGTGAGCACCAATTCCCTGAACTTCAATTCGAGCAGGCGCTCATCCGGTTCTTTTGTGCTGGCAAAATAGGCTGACATGGATAGAAAAAATGTTTCCAGCGTTTCGCTTGTTTCCAGGAGTATTACGGGTTCATATTTTTGTTTATTACTGCTGATAGGTCTTGATTTTGTTTTCAGCGTATCGCAGATAAATTCATCGGGAATAAAGAAAAGTACGAGGCAAAACCCCACATCAAAAAACTGCTCAATAATACTGGCGCCTTTCTGCACAAACACGCATTTACCTTTCTGCAGGTCATAGGAAGCGCCGGCGGTATGCCATACTTTTCTCCCGTCGATCACATAAAAAATATAGTTGTATTGGCTCCAGAGATCGGTATAGCGGGTTTG